>NZ_JBWKXO010000046.1:38626-44016 GCF_059423025.1 Pseudomonas sp. GW704-F2
CCCCCCCGGCCCCCCACGCCCGATGAACGCGACCTGACCCTCGACGCCTACGTCGCCGACGCCGTGGCCTGGGGCAAACTGCTCAAGGCCGACAAGCGCATGGGCCCGCTGATCGTCCTGGGCCATAGCGAAGGCGCGCTGGTGGCAGCCCTGGCGGCACCGCAACTCGACCCGGCCGGGGTGATTTCCCTGTCGGGCAGCGCCCGCCCGGTCGACCAGGTGATCCGCCAGCAACTGGCCGGTCACCTGCCCCCGGCCCTGCAGTTGCGCAGCAATGAAATCCTCGATCACCTCAAGGCCGGCCAAGTGGATACCGATGTGCCTGGCCCGCTTGAAGGGATTTTCCGACCCAGTGTGCAACCGTATCTGATCAGCCTGTTTCGCGCCGACCCGTCGGCCGCCTTTGCCAGACTGCACATGCCCGCGCTGATCATCCAGGGCACCAACGATATCCAGGTGGGTGTGGGCGATGCGCGGCAATTGAAGAACGCCAAGCCCGATGCCGAGCTGACGGTGATCGAAGGCATGAACCATGTGATGCGTATCGTGCCCAAGGAGGTGAAGCAACAGTTGGCGTCCTACAACGACCCGCGATTGCCCCTCGCCGCCGAGCTGGAAACCTGCCTGGTTGGCTTTATCGACGGACTTCAGCCCCGTTAACCGACTAATTGCCTCCAGTACTGGGAAAAACGGCCGATAAGCCGAAAGTCGACAGCAAAAAGCCTGTCGACTGGCTGGGCTAGGACAGGATCGCGCCGCATGACTAACACCGAAGCAACACCAGAACCTACCGCCGACACCCCGGCGGAACACACCGAGGTCGTCGACGCGGCGCCCCTGCCATGGGCGGACGTACAGGCCGAACATTTCAAAATGCTGCGCCTGGCGCCCCTGCCCACCGACCGCTCCACCGGGGTACGCCCCTTGCGGTTTGTGCAATTTGGCTATGTCGAACGCCACGACCACCATCACAGCCTATTGCGCATGGTCATCCAGTTGCCGGGCCAACGGGTGCGCCGCGAGCAGAATCACCTGGATATCTGGGTCGATCACGCTAAACACCGTGTGCATTTCGGCCCGGGCAACAGCCTGGAAATCGAACCGGCCAACCGTGGCATCGGCCGTTTCCTGGTGGCCCAGGGCGCCGCGTGGGCGAAGAAGAAGTGGTCGCACTACCGCGTCGACGGGGTGGACCTGGCCAACAAGGACGCCCTCAACGAAGCCACACGCCTGCGCCGCGATCACTTCCTGCGTATCCAGGGCTTTGATGTGGCCTACGCCGACGTGCAGCATCTGAAGGGCAACGTGCAGCCCGGCAAGGTCAGCGACGTGCTCGATAGCTGGAACACCGAGAAAGTGCAGTTCGTGGAAATCCTCGAAGCCGCGCAAATGCTGCAACAGGCCGAGCAGAACCTGACGGAGCAGGAAGTGAAGCTGCGCAAGGAAGAGGAAAAGGTCACCAAGTTCAAGCGTGAGGACAGCGGGCTACGCTTCACCATCACCTGTCTGGTGGCGTTTACCGTGTTTCAGGCGGGGTTGTTGATCTGGATTGCCACCCATCGGTGATGTGGGAGCGGGCTTGCTCCCGATAGCGGTGCATCAGTCAATGCATTCAGTGACTGACACGCCCTCATCGGGGGCAAGCCCCCTCCCACACGTCAGAGCGGTCGATTAAACCCGGGCGGCGAATACCGCCTGATGGTTGCGGCACTGCTCGGCCGTGAGCATGAACACACCGTGCCCGCCGCGCTGGAACTCCAGCCAGGCGAAGTCGACTTCCGGGTACAGCGCCTCGACATGCACCTGGCTGTTACCCACTTCGACGATCAACAAGCCCTTCTCGGTCAGGTGGTCCGCCGCTTCGGCGAGCATCCGCCGGACCAGGTTCAAGCCATCGTCGCCGCAGGCCAGGCCCAGTTCCGGTTCGTGCTGGTACTCGTCCGGCATGTCGGCGAAGTCTTCGGCGTCCACATATGGCGGGTTCGACACGATCAAGTCGAAGCGCTGGCCCGGCAGCCCGTCAAAACCGTCGCCCTGTACGGTATACACACGCTCGTCGACGCCATGGCGCTCGATGTTCTGATTGGCCACTTCCAACGCTTCGAACGACACGTCACCCAACACCACTTCGGCGTCCTGGAACTCGTAGGCACAGGCGATGCCGATGCAACCGGAGCCGGTACACAGGTCGAGAATGCGTGCCGGCGGCTGGGCCAGCCAGGGTTCGAAGCGGTTTTCGATGAGTTCGCTGATCGGTGAACGCGGGATCAGCACGCGCTCGTCGACGATAAACGACATGCCGCAGAACCAGGCTTCGCCAATCAAGTAGGCTGTCGGCACCCGCTCATGAATGCGACGGTGCAGCAGCCGTTGCAAGTGGGAAACTTCCTCTTCTTCCAGGTTGCAATCCAGGTAGCTGTCGGCAATTTCCCAGGGCAGATGCAAGGCGCCGAGCACCAATTGCCGGGCGTCGTCCCAGGCGTTGTCGGTACCGTGCCCGAAAAACAGCTCTTCCCCATGGAAACGGCTGACAGCCCAACGGATATGGTCGCGCAAGGTGCGCAGGCGGGAAGTGATCACGGGGGCAGACTCCTGGAAAAAACGACTGGCGATTCTAACAGCCTTCGTCTGTAGCGACGACGTGCGAAAAGCCTCAGCCGTATGTCGGATTTCATCCAATTTGCCATCATTGCGTCAAACAACCGCACCGCTTGACACGGCTGCACGCCAGCAACGGCGTAGCTTACGATGGAAGCGATTCACAGAACCGCTCAGCCAGTGGACAATGGCGCAAAAGCCCCCCTCACAGGAGCCCCCAGAATGTCCGTTCCAAAGACGATGTTTCAAATCAGCGGTCGAGGTTATGCAGCGGCCAATCTCAGCCATGCGACCCTCGTGATCATCGACGCCCAGAAGGAATACCTCAGCGGTCCACTCGCCCTCGCGGGCATGGATGCGGCGGTGGGCAATATCAAGCAACTGGTCGCTGCGGCGCGCAACGCCGGTCGCCCGATCGTGCATGTGCGCCACCTGGGCACCGTCGGCGGCCTGTTTGACCCACAAGGCGAGCGCGGCGAATTCATTCCCGGGCTGGAGCCAATGGGTAACGAAACCATCATCGGTAAACTGCTGCCCAGCGCGTTCCACGGCACAGGCCTGGAAAAACACCTGCAGGACCTCGGTTCCCTGGACCTGATCGTCTGCGGCTTCATGAGCCACTCCAGCGTCAGCACCACCGTGCGCGCCGCCAAGAACCTGGGCTTTCGCTGCACCCTGGTGGAAGACGCCTGCGCCACCCGCGACCTGCCTTACAAGGGCGGTGTCCTGAGTGCCGAGCATGTGCAACAAACCGAAATGGCCATCATGGCCGACAACTTCGCCACCCTCGCCTTGACCAAAGACCTGATCTGATTGCCCCGAAATGAGCGGTGCGGCCGATTCGAGGCCCCGCTCATCTGCAAATGCCTGTCATTTGCTGCAATTACCTCTGGCGCCGGAACAACCTGTGTATCTTCCGGTCGAAGGGCCGATACCCTGGAGGAAAGGTCGGAATGAAGATATCCGATGGTTTTGATGCTCGTCGCTTGCGCCCCAAGGGCCCGAGCAACTGGCGTCTGCGCCTGGTAGCCGGCATTGCCGCGCTGCTGGCGATCATAGGTGTGCTGCTGGCGGTCGCCGGTGGCGCGGGCTTGTCGGGGCATTCCCCGGCGCTGGGCGAACTGAATGCCAGCCCCGGTGGCTCGGCGATGCTGTTGGTGGGCGGCCTGCTGGTGCTGTGGTTCGGCGTGTGGTTATGGCGCCGCAGCCGGCGACGGATGCGCCAGCCGTTGTCGCTGAATATCGCCTCGCACCTGATGAAAAAGCACGACTGATGGCGCTTGGATAGCGTTTCCTGCGCCCCGGCCGCCGCGATTTAGGTAAACTGCCCGCCCCTCGCGGAGGCTGACATGCAAGACGACGATTTTTCCCTGTTCAAAAACGAGCTGCGCGGCGTCAAGCCGATCAAGCACGACCGCGCCGACACCGGCAAACCCAAGAGTGACCGAGCGCAGATCGCCAAGCTGCGCCAGGCCGCGACTGTACGCACTGACGCCACCACCGTGGACGGTCTGTCGGACCAGTTCGTGATTGACGTCGGCCCCGAAGACGAGCTGATGTGGGCCCGCGACGGCGTGCAGGAAAGCCAGATACGCAAGCTCAAGACCGGCCAGATCCCCTTCGAAGGCAGCCTCGACCTGCACGGCATGAGCGTGGAAAAAGCCCGGGAAACCCTCTGGGCCTTCCTAGCCGAAGCCACCCGGTTCGAGATCCGCTGCGTGCGCGTCACCCACGGCAAGGCCGTGCGCCTGGACGGCAAGCGGCCGATGATCAAGAGCCACGTCAACACCTGGCTGCGCCAGCATGCCCAAGTACTCGGCTTTACCTCCTGCCAGCCCCGCCACGGTGGCGCCGGCGCGGTGTATGTGATGCTCAAGCGCACCATGCTGGAAGGGCGCGACGAGTAACCCGTGCCATCGTCAGGCTTGCAGCGATGGGTCGGCCACCGTACCCTTGCGCTTTGCGAAAATCCCACAGGTAGTTTCATGTCCCTGGAACAGAATTACACCGCGATTCTAAAGGGGTAAGGCAAAGTAACAATAGTCAATGAATCCGGGCACTTGCTTACTTTGGCGTACCCGGTTTTGACATGCTTTACACGGTCATTGGTACAAAAAGTGGTACGAGATATATCCCCTCCTCCGGCGTTCTGCCGACCGAACACCAAACCAAAATCCGCTACAGCTCGTCGCCTCAAATCGCGCGACCATCAAACCTCGATTACTGTATGTGCATACAGTATTTGGATTTACCCACCATGCACATCGACGAAGAAACCTGCGAGTGGCTTGACCTCCCATCGCCCCTGGAAATGTACAAACATCACGCGGCGTTGCTCGAAGACGAGATCGCCGCGCTTCATCTGCAACTGCGCAAGGCCCGGGATAACGTCCGGGGCCTGGTGCAAATGAACGACGAGCTTGCCACCGGTAAAGCCATTGCCGAGACCGCGCTTAAAAAGGCTCTTGCTGACGCTGGCAGGCTCAATCAAGAAACCTCAGAAATGGGCCGTCGCATAAATGGCCTGATGGCCGTGGTTGAACAGCGTGACCACCTGTTTAGGGAGAACCAGCGGTTGCTGATGGAGCGGAATCAGGCGCGATCGTCCTGACATAAGCCTGGCACGCCCGCAGCGCGATCAGTCCTTGATCGCCGTCACCGGTGATGGCGAGAATTCGTTGAGCATGCGCTGGGTCAAGTTGGGCTCGCGCGGCGCCATGAACCACGCCGACGGCGCCGGGGGTGGCAGGCACGTTGCAGCCACTGGCTGAATCCTCGGCAAGGAGGACTGA
>NZ_JBWKXO010000047.1:0-43865 GCF_059423025.1 Pseudomonas sp. GW704-F2
GAGACAAAGGGAAACCCTACAGTTAAAAGCTGCAGGGCGAGTTGGCTTTTAGCCTTGACTTGAGACCGGCTAATGGGTGTCTCCTTTTGCTGCTTTTGCTCCGCTTCAGGTTTGGAGAGATATTAGAATGCTAAGGGGTCAGGCCTGATATGCGTCCTGATGACGAGGAGGAAATATGCGGGCAGTTGAAAGGGCTTTTGAGGGCGTTGAAAAGCTTTCCATTATTTCCGATTTTGATTTTTATAATCTAAATCTGATGCAGGGGCTCAGCTTGCAGCGTGAAAGTACGGGAGAGGCAATTGAAACTTATAAGGTTAGTCTGGAGATGCTTTATGCGTCTGAACAGTCGGAGTTTGAAGTTGTTTTAGCGTTTACGGGGGTTCGTCGCTTAAAAGTTCCTGATGTGTGTGGAAGTTTTTACTTAAGCGAACTTGAAATGGAAGATGTCTCAGCTGATCAGCTTGAGGGCGTTAAATACAGGCTGAAAGACTATGGAGGCACGGGTTTTGAAGTGCTTGCTCGAGGATTTTCAGTTGTAAGCTGCAAGTCGCGTCAGTGACGCTGGGCCGAGTGGTGTTTACGTGAATGTTCTGCCATCGAAACACAGGGGCGCGCGCCGGTCCATGAGCTGACTTCGGCCGCCTCCTTTTCCTGCAGTTCATTGCTTTGCCACGCTTTGACAAGCTAATCCAACACGACTAACTTTCCTGGCGTGCTCGCTCATGCGGCTCACGCTACGCAGCATCCTTACATCTCTACCACGTTCTTCCGTGGCACCGTTGCGATCAAATGACTGTTAATCATTGGGTCCCTGGTTCGAGTCCAGGTCGTGAGCCAGATAGAGAAAAGCCTGCAGCGATGCAGGCTTTTTTTGGCCTTGGATTTCCCGGGGCGATCAAAACGCACAGCGTGACCAGCATGAATGCATCTCAAATCCTACGATTCAGAGGTAAATATCATGAAAGTCGCCGCAGTCGTTTCAACCAAAGACAGGCCGGGTAAAACTGTCAGTCGCGACAGGCAGAGATCAGCCAGAAGCTGTCACTTAATATCATTCGAAATGTCAGAATCGTAGAGAATACGAGCATCGCGAAAACCTTCGGCGTTCTCTGCTACCCACATCCACAATGGAATCATCCGCGCTAGCAGGCCCCGTCCCAGCTCGGATAATTCGTAGTCGACACGTGGCGGCACCTCGTTGTAATCCCGGCGTAGAACCAGGCCGTCTCTTTCCAGCTGGCGCAAGCTGCGGGTCAACATCCGCTGCGTCACGCCACTCATGCGCCTGGCTATCTCCGCATGCCGCAGCCGTCCCTCCACTCCTAGTGTGTGGACGATTCCCAGCGACCAGCGATTACCTGCATGGGTGAGAACTTCCCGCTTCAAACCATCATCTTCTGCGCTGAGCGCTTCGCATGCAGCTTGCGACTGCCTAATGATTTCTTCGTTGTCCATTCGCCCCCCAGGATCACTCGTGTACCTACTTATGGGCAGGCTCCAATGGTGACAGGATAACGCTCACTCACGTTGATCTGCACATTGGAGAACATTCATGCAAGCGCCAAAACCAGTGGAAACCGACAACATTCTGGTGCTGGGGGCCGGTGAACTCGGCATGTCCGTGCTGCGCGAGTTGGCCAGGGCTGTGCCAAACAAGAAGGATGCAGGCGTTCGTCTTAGCGTGCTTCTGCGTCCACCCGTGGCCGTGATTCAAGACGCTTCTAAAGCGCAGGCCATTGAAGAACTCCGTGGGTTAGGCGTATCCATTTTGCAGGCTGACGTCATTAACGATTCAGTTGAGGAGCTTGCCGAGCATTTCGCCCGATTCGACACGATCATCAGTTGCGTAGGTTTTATCGCCGGTGCCGGCACCCAGCTGAAACTCACCCGTGCTGTGCTTCAGGCACGTGTAAAACGCTACGTGCCGTGGCAGTTTGGCGTGGACTACGACGTGATTGGCAAAGGCAGTGCGCAGGATTTGTTTGATGAGCAACTTGAGGTCCGTGAACTACTGCGTGCGCAGCGCACAACCGAATGGATCATCGTCTCCACAGGGATGTTTACAAGCTTCTTGTTCGAGCCAGCGTTTGGCGTGGTTGACCTGGCAAAAAACACTGTTCATGCGCTAGGCAGTTGGGATACTCAGGTCACCGTTACTACGCCAGAAGATATAGGGATGCTGACGGCGAAGATTGTGTTCGCCAAGCCTCGCCTTGCCAATCAGGTGGTCTTCGTGGCCGGAGACACTCTGACCTACGCACAGTTGGCGGATGCGATTGATGCAAGACTCAACCGCACGGTATCTCGCATCGAATGGAGCGTTCCCAAATTGAAGAACGATCTCGATGCTGCTCCGAATGACCAGCTAAGCAAGTACCGGGCTGTGTTCGCTGAAGGTAAAGGAGTCGCTTGGGATAAGAGTCAGACCTTCAACGCCGCACACGGTATTGATCTGACGACGACGGCCGGTTGGATTGAGCAGAACCTGAAGTGAATGGGAGGGGCTGCCAGATGTCTAGTCCTGAAATAGGTTTACACCTATTTCAGGACTAGACAGGGTTGACCCAACAACCAAAGCGCCCAGCGTGATTTGCATGAAGCTGTCTCTGATCCTTCGATTCAGAGGTAAGCCCCATGAAAGTCACTGCAGTCGTTTCACCTGGTAAAGCTGCACTTACGGGCGACTACCGGAAAGTGAGCTGGGTATTGGCGGTGTCGCGCGGTATCCATAAGACTCCTTCATGGGTAGTGGCGCGTTATAGCAACGCTTGGCCCGGCATAAATCCCTGCCCTGGTGCCAGCCACCGGCATGCCCGGGCTACAGGTTGCGGGCGATGTTCAGCGCAGCGTAACTCTGGGCTACCGGCATGATTTCCACCGAGTTGATGTTCACGTGCGGCGGCTGGCCTGCGATCCACACCACCGTGTTGGCCAGATCCTCAGGGCGGATTGCCTCCACGTCGCGGTACAGCGCGTTCACCGCGTCCTGGTCACCGGCCAGGCGTACCAGTGAAAATTCCGTGCCCGAGCACAGCCCCGGCTCGATGTTGCTGACCCGTACCCTGGTGCCTGCGAGGTCTGCGCGCAGGTTCAGGCTGAACTGTTTAACGAAGGCCTTGCTGGCGCCATATACGTTGCCGCCCGGGTAGGGATACGTGCCGGCAATGGAGCCGATGTTGATGATCAGCCCGTTGTTAGCTTCCACCATGGCCGGCAGCAGCTTGTGGGTGACCATGGCCAGGCCGGTGACGTTCGTGGCGATCATGCGTTCCCAGTTCTTGGCATCGGCGCTCTGGGCGCGGTCGATACCCAGTGCCAGGCCGGCGTTGTTCACCAGCAGGTCGATGTGCAGCGACGCGTCGCGAATCGATTCGCAAGCCGCGTCCAGCGAGGCGGCGTCTGTCACGTCCAGGGGCAGGGCAATGAAGTGCTCGCCCAGTTCGCGCTTCAGTTCCGCCAATTTATCTGCGCGGCGGGCGCCGCCGATCACGCGGTAATTGTCAGCGATCAATGCGCGGCAGATGGCCTTGCCGAAGCCAGCGGAAGCGCCGGTCACAAATGCAGTTTTCATCAGGTTCTCCTTGAGGGTTGAATCAAGCCAGGTACTTCACGCCAAGGCTGGCGAACAGGCAAAGCATCGAAAGCACCAGCACCTTGCGCACAACATCGTTGCCTTTACGGATGGCCAGGGCGCTGCCTATGTGGTTGCCCAGGATGTTGCAGGCCACTAGTGGCAGGGCCAGCAGGTACACCACCTTACCGGCCACAATGAAGGCGACCAGCGCGCCAATGTTGGAGGCGAAGTTGAAGCTTTTCGAGTTGGCCGAGCTGGACACCAGGTCCATCTTCAGCAGGTAGTGGAAGGCGATGATGAACATGCTGCCAGTGCCCGGCCCGAAAAAGCCGTCGTAGAAACCGATGACCAAGCAGGTCAGGGGCACTACGGTGAAGAGCATGCGGTTGCTGAGTGTGTGCTCTTGTACCGGCCGGTCCTTGGGCGTGAGAAAGATCAAGATGCCAAGAGGGATAAGCGCCAGGATGATCTTGCCCACGGTTTCCGGGGAAATCGACACGATCAGGTGGGCGCCCATGTAAGCGCCCAGCAGCGCGAACGGCACGCCCACCAGCGCCACTTTCCACACCATCTTGCTGTTGGCGAAGAAGTTGCGGATGGCGGCCAGAGTGCCTAGGGTGCTGACCAGCTTTTCCTGGCCCAGCGCTACCTGCGGCGGTAGCCCTACCAGCAGGAAACCAGGCACTAGGAACAGCCCGCCCCCCCCGGCAATGCTGTCTACGAAGCCGGCGACAAAAGCGATTGTGCCCAGCAGCATGATGGCCAGTATCCAGTGCTGGGCCCAGAACGATCCGAGTAATTCCATGGTGGTACCTGTTTAGTCAATGTGGCGATCAGGAAAGGACTTCGTAAAGGTGGTCGGCGCGGCTGTGGCGCACACGGGTCAGGTCGTTGACCGCGAACAGACGGATCAGCCAGCGATCAGCGCCGTCGTTCTGCGGCTCGAAACCGTCGCGGGCGTGCAGCACGCGCTGGTTCTTGAAGATCATGAAGTCGCCGGGCAGCAGCAGATGTGGCTCATCGAACTGGCGAGAGTCGAGCAGTGCTTTGAGTGTGTTCAGCGCGCACTCGCCTTTGAGGCTGATTGCGTGGGTGTTTTCGCAGTCCATGCGGCACAGCCATTCGCCGCTCAAGCCACGCACCAGCACGGGTAGCTCGGCGGTCTTGCGACGGTTGCTGGTGAAGGAGTCGGGGCGATGAATCACGAACTGTGGCGCGGTCAGTTCATTAACCGTGCTGGCAGGCAGTGCAGCCACCAGCTCGTCGACATTGACCAGCGTCGTGTTGATGCGTGGGTCACAGCGCATGCCGAAGAACGACAGGTATTCGGGGCAGCAGGAGAGCGTGTCGACGTTTTCCGAAGATAGCGGGAGGTCTGGATTGTCGACGTGGTAGGAGAAGCGCAGGCGCGACCCGTGGGAGCTTTTCTGGCTCGAAGCGTTGCGCGACGGGATCACGTGGCGGAACAGACGGCCGTCATTCTCGCCTTCGTATACCACTGGGTTAATACCTAGCAAGCTGTGAATCGATAGGCTGACCAGGCAGGCGATGGGTGTGCTGCGCGGGCTCAAGACCCCGGAGTAGGGCGTTGGCGGTGTGTCCCGATCACGAGGGCAGTTGCGGATGGTCAGCGCGGTCAACTGCGGGTTATCGACAAAGGAGCGAATCTGCTCGGTCAGCGTCGTGCCCAGCACGTCCTGCGCCTGCTCTTTGAGTTGGAAGTAGATGTCCCGGTTGTGTTCGAACTCAAGTGGCGTCTGATTCAGCACCGCTTGCCAGGCGCTGGCTATGACCCAAGGCAGTCGGATTTCCAGGGCTGTGGTGGCGTCGACTGCGGTCTTGAGGTTTGCGCTTTCCATTTCAGGTGAAGTTCCATATTTTGATGTGGATGGGTAAAAAATATTGAATCGATGCAATCATTCTAATTCCTTGAAATAAATCGACTCAATATGTTTTTGATACCTAAATTGACATTGTTTCGCTTGACTGATCATAACCTAATGATTTTATTGATTTTAATTGGCAATAAAATCTGCAGAAACTGCTGCCGGACTGCACTTTCCCTCCGCGATGGCGCAGATGCTCCGTGCAAAATTCGGTCGCGTTGCCTTGCGGTGACGGCTGAAGTCTTGTGTTACGGTAGAAAATCAATGACATGTATTTGATCGGTGTAATGTTTTGAATCGACTAATATTGAGTCGATTGTTGTGCGATTACGCTTATGAAAAATTTCATGGTAGGATTTCGCGCTTCAGTTGTTTCTGGTGTCGTTCCTATGTGGGTTCCTGAATACAGCGGCCATGGCCAGCCGGTTTACTTGATGATCGCCGACGCACTGGCGCGTGACATCGCTTCCGGGCACTTGGCCGCGGGCGAGCGCCTGCCCACCCTCAAGGAGCTGGCTGAAGCGTTGAAAGTGACGCCGGGCACCATAGGCCGCTCCTACGACGAGGCGGCCAAGCGCGGCCTGGTGATCGGGGAAGTGGGACGAGGCACATTCGTGCTGCCGACCCGCGCTGTCTTGGCGCCGGTGGCCAGACTCGGCGTTGCCTCCAAGGTAGATACCGGGCAGATAGACCTGTCGATCATCAAGCCCTGCGACGCCGGCATGAGCGACTGGCTGCGAGGAGCAATCGAGGAGTTGGCGCAGGCGCCCGAGTTGGGATCGATCCTGGATTACGTCACCGACGGCGGCCATTCCGTGCATAAGGAGGCCGGCGCGTTGTGGGTGCAGCGCAGCTTGCCGGACGCCAACGCCCAACAGATCGTGTTGACCGCCGGTGCCCAGCACGGCTTGCTGGTGGCCATCGGCGGCCTGTCCAGCGTCGGCGATATGATTCTGTGTGAGGAATATTGCTATCCGGGGATCATCTCCCTGGCCCACAGCCTAGGCCGTCGCCTGCACGGGGTGCAGGTCGATGAGTACGGCCTGGTACCGGCGGCGCTGCGGGCCGCGTGCATCGAGCACCGGCCCACGCTGCTGGTGACGGTGGCCACGCACCAGAACCCCACCAACTCGATCATGCCCGAATCGCGTCGCCTGGAAATCGCCGAGATCGCCCGCGAGTTTGACCTGTACATCATCGATGATGATATCTACGGCTTTCTTGAGACACGCCCCGCGCACAAGCCGTTGTCGGCCTATGCCCCGGAGCGCTCGGTATACCTGACCAGCCTGTCCAAGAGCTTGTTACCGGCCCTGCGCATCGGTTACCTGTACGCGCCGCCGCAAACCCTATCGCGGCTGTCGTCCATGGTGCGCAGCAGTGTGTGGATGCCGTCGCCGTTGATGGCTCAATTGGCCAGCAACCTGATCACCAGTGGCCGTGGGGCGCAATTGGTGCGGGTGCAACAGGAGGAAGCTGCGGAGCGCCAGCGCCTGGCGCGGCAGCTACTGGGCTCGTACGATATTCGCACCCAATCCAACAGCTTCCATGTATGGCTCGAATTACCCGAGCCCTGGACCAGCGACGAGTTCGCCAACCTCGCGCGCGCCAACGGCGTGATCGTGGTCAGTGGCAGCCAGTTCCTGGCCCAGCGCAGCGCCAGCACCCGTGGGGTACGCATCGCCCTGATGGGCCCTAGCCGTGCGGAGTTGGGGTTTGCGTTGACCAAGTTGGTCAGCCTGCTTGCTGCGCCGGAGCCGCGGTTGTTTTATTGATTGTTGTGGGGAGGTCGGCGGGAGGCCTGAAGGCGATTGTCTTGAGGTCTTTTGCGCTCTCAAGATTGAGCGCCGCTCGTGCGACGTTCCTCGGCTCACCTTCTCTGCCGCGAGAGTTGGCAAGCCGGATGTCAGCCTAGTCCTTTCATGATACGACTCGCCCAAAACCTTGCGCGGCCAGTCACCCATTCGGCCTCGCGGTTTTTTAGCATTCTTGTGATCTGGCTGCCCATCGTCGGATGGCTTTCTTTGCTGTTGGCGTTTTTTTTAGCCATATGGCGGAGGAGGGAGGGCATGATTCCGGCGAGCAAAACCCTACAAGCAACAGCATACGATCCGGCCAGGCCTTTACCGCTGCTGTTTGGTGAAGGCACGAAACTCAAGATCACCAGCGCATTTGAGCTTCATTCGATGATGGAGAAAGGATTTCCGTCGGAGTTGGTAATCGCCCCCGCTACGTGACCACCATGTGTTTTCGAAGGTGCTCGGGCTTTCGGATCGAACAGTGCAGCGGCGAACCTAAGCGGTGACAAATGAATGTCCTGCTATTATAATTTGATTATCATTGATCGATTTAGGCGACAGGCAATTCCATGGAAAACAAGACTGCACGACTGACTGTGCTCATTGATCCCGTCAAGAAAAAAGCCCTTGAGGAGCTTTGCGCGTCTCAGGACCTGACACCTTCTCAGGTCGTTCGTCAGCTGATTCGGGACTACCTCGAGACGCATGGCGTGTCCTACGCGACCAAAAGCAAAATTGCGGCCAATGCCAAGTAATTCATCCCTGTATGAGCGGGCACGACAAGTGCCTGCTCATCGCGCGTCATTCACTGTCTCCTACGTCTCGCCCTGACTCTCGTTGATCTGGGTATGACTGACCAGTGCGCCATTGAAGTCCGCATGATAATGCTGTGAACCGAGCACCTGAAGAATCCCGGCCCGGTCGAGTTTGCCAAGCACTTTCTCATTGGCTTCACACAGCTTTACGACAATGCCGCGCTTGTGCAGTTGCTCAATGACTTCGAGCAGCGTTTGCAAGCCCGTGATGTCCATGAACGGCACGCGCTTCAGGCGAATAATCAACGTTCTGGGATCGGTGTGCGTTTGCGCCAAAACACGTTCAAAGGTTTCTGCGGCGCCAAAGAACAGAGGCCCCTCGATGGTGTAGACCAAAACACCGGGAGGAAGATGTGCATGTCCATTTGTACGCAACTCTGCCTCCAGCTCATCTTCGACCATTAGCTGTACCTCGACAGAGGACGCCATGCGACGCATGAATTGCAGCATGGCGAGAATCACCCCAATGTTCACGGCGATCGTCAGGTCACTGAAAACGGTCAGGCCGAAGGTGATTAGCAGGATGGCAACGTCGGCTTTGGGCGCGCGGTTGACCATGCGCTTGAAGTGCTTCAGTTCGCTCATGTTGTAAGCGACCACGAACAAGATCGCCGCCAATGCGCAAAGCGGGATATCCGAAGCCAGCGGCGCCAGAAAGAAGATCAGCAAAATCAACGTGAGGGAGTGGGCAATACCCGCGATTGGGCTATTGCCGCCATTGCGGATGTTGGTGGCCGTTCGAGCGATCGCCCCTGTCGCAGCGAAGCCACCGAACAGAGGGGTGACCAGGTTGGCAATGCCTTGTCCGATCAACTCCTGATTGGAGTCATGTTTGGTGCCGGCCATCCCGTCGGCGACAATCGCCGACAACAGTGACTCGATAGCCCCAAGCATCGCGATTGCAAACGCAGGGCCAATCAACTCAATGACCTGGGGCAGCGTTATTGCTGGAAGGCCGATTTGGGGAAGGCCTTGAGGAATGCCCCCAAATGCACTGCCGATCGTGGCCACGCCGTCGAACTGAAAATAGGCATGCAACGCCGTCACCACGACCATCGCGATCAGCGGGCCGGGAACACGCTTTAAACCCGGCAGTTTAGGTGCAAGGATCACCAGCGCCAGGCTCAGCAGGGCCAACAGTGTCGTGGGTACATGAAGGTTGGGGAATGCCTGGATGAGGTGCCACAGCCGCTGGTGGAAGTGCTCGCCACTGATTTTCGGCAAGCCCAGAAAGTCTTTCCATTGCCCGACCCAAATGATCACCCCGATGCCGGCGGTGAATCCCACAATCACCGGGTCAGGGATGAACTTGATGAGTGCGCCAAGTTTGGTGATGCCGAGCAGCAATAAAATTGCCCCGGCCATCATTGTCGCGACCTGCAAGCCATCAACGCCGTACTTGGCTGTCACGCTGGCCAGAATGACGATGAATGCGCCTGTGGGGCCCGCAATCTGCAGCCGGCTTCCGCCGAACAGCGAAACCAGCAAACCACCCACAATGGCTGTGTAGATCCCCTGTTCCGGCTTGACGCCGGAGGCGATCGCAAATGCCATGGCCAAGGGCAGCGCCACGACGCCGACGATGATCCCTGAGACGATATTTCCAAGCCAATGCTCGCGCCCTAACAAGCCCGCTTTCCAAGCTTCTCGTATCGCAATCATGACTAGCCTCGTTCTGGTGGCATGTGCATACTATTCACACGTTATGATAATAGCAAAGCAATTGGCCTAGCCTCGGTACAACACCGGCGACGCTCTAGATTCAGTGCTCAGAGAGCTGAACCCAATGCTCGGAGACCGCGCATGAAACGCGAAGATGTCAAAACCAAACACGGGGAAGGCATGCACTTCGACACGCATGTGATAGCCAACCCGGCCAACACGCACGAGTGGATCATTCTTTTCAAAAAGGATGCCGGGAGAAGCTATTTTCTGGTCAATGACAACGAGGAAGTGGAGTCATTTGGACGCCTCGATGATCTGATCCATGAGCTTCGCGAGCTGGGTATCAAATCTGCCGAAGTACATTTCTGACAGCCACCCTCAGAAAGGTTGAGCAGGTCAGTAAAGATTGAGTTCTGTTAAAGAAAGAATCGACGCCCCCCATCCTTTTTCGCGATCGCCTGACACGGATCAACGCTGATCCGGCCCCATGAGCCGCGTCGACGCCCTTACGCGATTGTCGAAGTGCGTAGGGCGGCTCCAAGACGCGATAAGCAAACCCCGAGTCCTAGTGTGTCGTGCTTGGTGCATGGCGCGCCGGGCTTTCGAGCGCGCAAAAAAAAGGCCACGCAAGGTGGCCTAAACGGGTTCAAGCATAGGAGGGCTCTATTGGCCAAAAAATACAGGCCCGCCCTGAAGTCTTAGGGCCAATAGCGTTGGTCTGCTGGCTGACAAACCCCTTCGTCAGCAGCATTCAAGCCGGCAACTCGATCCTGGTCTGTGGCTCAGGACCTCGTTGCCTTGTATTATAATAGTGTTAACATAATATTGTAATCAACGTCTAATTAGGGGCTCGCATGACTACCGACTTCAAGAAGGCTGCACTGGATTACCATGAATTCCCGACCCCAGGAAAAATCGGCATTGCGCTGAGCAAGCCTGCCGATACCGCTGCCCAACTCGCACTGGCGTACAGCCCTGGCGTGGCCGAACCCGTTCGCGAAATCGCGAAGGACCCGGAGAACGTCTATCGCTTTACCGGAAAAGGCAATCTGGTGGCCGTGATCACAAACGGTACGGCCATTTTGGGTCTCGGCGATCTGGGCCCCTTGGCCAGTAAGCCGGTCATGGAAGGCAAAGCGTTGCTGTTCAAGCGTTTTGCCGGTATCGACTCGATCGATATCGAAGTCAATGCCGAGAGTTCCCAGGCTTTTATCGACACCGTCGTGCGTATCGCCGACACCTTTGGTGGGATCAATCTGGAAGACATCAAAGCCCCTGAGTGCTTTGAAATCGAGGACGCACTGATCGAACAGTGCAACATCCCGGTCTTCCATGACGACCAGCACGGCACCGCCATCGTCACCGCGGCCGGCATGCTCAATGCGCTGGAGATTCAGGGCAAAACGCTGGAGAACGCGAGAATCGTCTGCCTCGGCGCCGGTGCCGCAGCCACGGCGTGCATGCGCCTGCTGCTCAGCCTTGGCGCGCAAAAAAGCAATCTGTACATGGTCGATCGCACCGGTGTCATCCACTCGGCGCGCAAAGACCTCAACCAATACAAAGCACAATTCGTTAACGACGGTGGCCCGCGCACGTTGATGGAAGCCATGAACGGTGCCGATGTGTTCGTGGGGTTGTCTGGAGCCAATCTGCTTCCGGCTGAAGCGCTGGCGGCGATGGCTCCCAAGCCGATCGTGTTTGCCTGCTCGAACCCCGATCCTGAAATCAGCTACGAGTTGGCCATGGCCACGCGTGATGACTTGATCATGGCGACCGGTCGCTCCGACTACCCGAACCAGGTCAATAACGTTCTGGGCTTTCCGTTCATCTTCCGCGGCACCCTGGATGTTCGGGCAACCCGGATCAACGAAGCGATGAAAATTGCGGCAGTGGAAGCACTGCGCCAATTGGCCAAAGAGCCAACCCCTGTGGAAGTGCTGCGAGCGTTCAACGTCGACAAGCTTGAGTTTGGGCGCGATTACATTCTCCCCAAAGCGCTCGATGCTCGCCTGCTCGGGGCAATCGCCGGCGCAGTGGCCAAGGCCGCTATCGACACCGGTGTTGCGAAGCTGCATTACCCGGCGCACTACCCGCTGTAAGCGGAGGTCAATCAGGCTGATGTGCGGCAGTTGCACGACCTTTTGCACGGTTGGCAGCTGTCGCACTCGGCGGACATCCGGCCGCCGCAGCTCCTGAACATCGACAGCCCGCCATTTGCAAGATCATCCGTTCTTGAATGATCCGAGCCACAACCCGTCTTCCTTTTATGCCTGCCTAAAAGCGACCTCACCCTGTCACGCACAGGCGTTCTAAGACCTTGGTATCATCCGGAAAACGCTGCTTTCTACCACGTGGAATTAGCATTGTATGTTAATGTTATGCGCGTCATCGATGGAGCAAATGACTGCACGCTTGATCCGGGCGCTCACCTGTAACCGCCGCATCCATAGCGAGAGCTGACACCCGTTCAGGTCGCTCGTCAATTGATCCGCAATGACCTGCGCGGTCACGGCGCGGAGGATGAAACATAGCACTCTGCCGCGGTGAAAGCCGTCAGACAGTCAATGCCTATCAGCAGACTCGTGACACCAGTCTCAGTGACCCCATCAATACAGCAGGCTGACACAGCGCTGTTAAGGAAGAGACCATGAGCAAAACCATCGCAATCATCAAGGGTGACGGCATCGGCCCTGAGATCATGCAAGCGACGCTACGCGTACTCGATGCCCTTGACTGCAATCTTCAGTACGACTTCGTTGAGGCCGGCTTGGAGGCCTTGCAGCAGCATGGGCAGCTGATGCCGCCCGCGTCCATCGATACGATCGCCAAACACGGCGTCGCACTCAAAGGCCCTCTGACCACGCCGATTGGCCGCGGCTTCTCCTCGATCAACGTCCACCTTCGCCGCCACTTCGATCTCTACGCCAACGTCCGACCGGCGATCAGTTTCCCCGGCACTCGTTCGCGCTTCGAAGGTATCGATATCATCACGGTGCGTGAAAATACCGAAGGGGCGTACCTGCCAGAAGGGCAAAGTATTTCGGAAGACGGCGAAGTCGCTCTGGCAAGCATTCGCGTAACACGCACAGCCTCCGAACGCATCGTGCGCTACGCGTTCGAGCTGGCTCGTAGCAAAGGTCGCAAAAAAGTGACCGCGGTACACAAGGCCAACATCATCAAGTCGTGCTCCGGGCTGTTCCTTGACGTGGCGCGTGAGGTCGCCGAGGATTATCCGGAAATCGAATTCCACGAGATGATCGTCGACAATGCCTGTATGCAGTTGGTGATGAATCCCCATCAATTCGATGTCATCGTCACCACCAACCTGTTTGGCGACATCCTTTCAGACCTGTGCGCAGGCCTGGTCGGTGGGTTGGGCTTGGCGCCGGGGTCCAACATCGGCGCCGATGCTGCCATCTTCGAAGCGGTCCACGGTTCGGCACCGGACATCGCCGGCAAGAACATCGCGAACCCGTGTGCATTGTTATTGGCCGCCGCAGACATGCTTGATTACCTGGGTATGGTGGACAAGGGCACGCGCATTCGTACCGCTATCCGCGTTGTTCTGGAAAACTCCCGTGATCAAGTGACACCCGATATGGGCGGGGCCGGTACCACTGAGTCCTTCGCCGATGCCTTGGTGGCCTACTTGCATGCCTGAGTAGAGCGTCAGGAAACTCGCGCCAGCTCACTGTGAGCTGGCGACTTTCTACGTGTGCTCCACGCGGACCTGCCCGTAGGGCCGCTGGCTGGAAAACCTTCCGATACTCGAGTCCTCCAGCAGTCTTTTGTTGCCGTAACGTTGGCGTTAATAGACGTTAATCCAACATCATTATTTGCTGCGATCGCACTTGTAGATGCGCGAGGTGCCAAGGAAACAATTCAGAAATGAATTTCAGCTACCTTGATACCGATTTCGCGCAGCTCATGAATCAAATCATCAAGGTACCGAAAAGGTTCGATTTCTTCGTTGTCATTGACTAGGAAGAAGCTTCTTCCGGCATCCTTTTTAAAGAAGACGATCCACTCCTGGGTGTTGGCCGGGTTGGCAATCAAATGGGTATCAAACTGAATGCCTTCAGCGTATTTGGTTTTTACGTCTTCACGTTTCATACGGGTCTCCAAGCGCTCACGTAGTGCTGCTTTCATGCATGTCTCTGCCTCCTGGCAATCAATCAAAAGACCTCGTCCGGGCCTGAGGCCAGGGCGACGTCGATTGCCTTTCTATTATCACTGCATGATAATATTATGCACATATGATCCAGTGGAGGATAGTCGTGTGCAGAGCTGTCGAAGCGCCTGAGCCACGCGGGTCTGCCCGATGCCCTGGCGTTCAAGGCACACCGCCATGCGGCTGGCTTTGCTTTTGATTCAATGCATAAGGTTTCTGAATTTTAAGGACGACAGTCATCATGCGCAAAACAGCAATTGAGAAACGCCTTGCGCTGAATGCTCCGCCCCTGGAGCCAGGGCAGCGACTGTTGGTTGGCCTTGAGCAATGCGTCGTCGTTCGGCAGCGAGAAACAGGGATCTATCAAGTTGTATTCGACTGCAAAGCCCCCAAGACTTCTCGGGTTTTTTGGGCGGAATACGAGTGGATGTTCATCGGCCGGATTAAGCGGCACGCTGAGCAAGATCCTTCATTGGAACGCTTTGTCTCGGTGCTGAGAGCAGGGTCTGAAGACTGACAGGCAGTCACGGCTCTGATCTACAGTACGCTTGGCTGAGCGCAGCCAGGTTCGCCTAGGATACGAACTTGATTGGGATCATCGTAAAGATATAAATCAGCCTGATTTCATTGGGACACAGATGCTGGTTTTCTATTCGCATCCAGGCCGTGCCAGATAGAGAAAAGCCTGCAGCCCTGCAGGCTTTTTTGCTGGTGTCGTTCCAGTCATCCAGGCGCACGGTGTGAGCAAGCCGAGCGACACTTCAATCCAGCAAGCGCTTCAACCCGGCGACGCCAACCGGCGGCTCCGCCGTCCACGGCACTACGATGACAGCATGGTTGGTTTCTTCGGCCACTCTCGCCATTTGTTTGCGCTCGCTATCCAGGCGCGCTCGTAGCAGCGGGTCTGTCGTATCGGTGGCCAGCAACGACTTATTGACCACCCAGGCAAACGGTTCGATGTCGGCCCTGCGCAAGTCCTCCTGCAGCGCTGCCGCCTGCGACACCGGGGTGGCTTCGGGCAGCGTGACGAGGATGATCTTGGTGTAGTCGGCATCTTGCAGGCGCATCAACGGCGTGACGATGTGGTCCGAGGCTTTGCCTTTGAATTCGCGAACCATCTGGCGGTGATAGGCGCCTGTGGCGTCCATCAGGAGCAGGGAGTGACCTGTGGGGGCCGTGTCGAGTACCACGAACGCGCTTCTGGCTTGCGCAACCACACGGGAGAATGCGTGGAACACCGCGACCTCTTCGGTACACGGGGATTGCAGATCCTCGATGAGCAAGGCGGTTTCGTCTTCCGTCAGGCTTGGCGCGCGGGAGGCGACGATCTTGTCCACGTACTTTTGGGTCTCGACCTTAGGGTCGATGCGGCCGACGCTGAGCCCCTGCACATCGGCATTGAGGGTTACCGCCAGATGCGCCGCAGGATCTGTCGTACTCAGGTGTACGGACTTGCCATGCTGTACCAGTCCCAGGGCGATGGCGGCGGCAATGGTGGTTTTGCCCACGCCGCCTTTGCCCATGACCATGATCAGGCCGCGCTGGTCGTGGGCTAACTCGGCGATCAATTCCGCGAGTGCGGGATATTCCAGGCGCGACGGAACTGGGTTTGCAATGCTGGCAGGGACAGCAAGCTCGGGTGTCAGCAGTGCGCGAAGCGCGGGCAAGCCAACCGAATCCACGGCCTTGAGTGGGATGTAGTCGGCTGAAAGCTGGCGCAGTGACGCGGGCATCTCGTCGAGCGCTTGCTGGCCCATAGCTTCGATCGCGGCGGCGATCGGGTCATTCAAGTCGCTGCGTTTGAATACAGCATTGACCACCAGGCGCTGGTGGTTCAAGCCCAGTTCACGGAGTTCGTCGCTGGAGCGTGCAGCCTCGCTGAGCGCGCCTTTATCAGGACGAGTCACCAGAACAACGGTGGTCAGGGCTGGATCATTGAGCGCCACCAATGCCTGATTGAACAACTGCTCCTGCATTTTCAAGCCCGAATGCGGCCCCAGGCATGATGCGCCACGATCGTTGCCTTTTAGAAAACCGCTCCACGCTTTTGGCAGGCTCAACAATCTGAGCGTGTGCCCCGTGGGCGCGGTATCGAACACGATGTGGTCATACGCCGCGCTGCCCTGCGACAGCAGGTGGGAGAACTCATCGAAGGTTGCGATTTCGGTCGTGCATGCCCCGGAGAGTTGCTCACGCACCAAGGCGATGTCTTCATCGCGGGCATGGTCGCCCATTTGCTCGATCACCCGGGCCCGATAGTCAATTGCTGCGGTCCCTGGGTCGATATTGAGCACGAACATTCCAGGCACGTGCGGCACCGCGACAGGCTGATTGCTCAGCTCGACGCCGAGCATCTCGTCAAGGTTCGAGGCGGCGTCCGTGCTGACCAGCAGTACCTTCTTGCCTGCCTCGGCCAGTGCGAGTGATACCGCGGTTGAGACCGACGTTTTGCCGACACCGCCCTTGCCGGTGAAGAACATATATCGGGTGGGTTGATCGAGCAATTTGAGGGTGGGCTGCATGGCGCGCTGACTCCCTTGCGGAGCATGACTGGGTTTTGCAGTTTAGACCGATGTTCAGAATCGCCAATGGGGTCATATCAATCAAACGGTAATTTTTACCGTCCTGATAGAGGAGTGTTCTGTCGGAAGAGGGCAGTAATCCACAGCCCAAGTGAACAGCCTGTTTGGCTGGTTTTTGCCCTGCGGATCACATCGTCGAGCGTGCTGCAATTCAAATAATTGGAAAACAGAGAAAAGCCCCACAGCACACGCCGATTTTTCGACGTAGGTATTTCTTTAAAAAGCCTTGATCATCGACGCCGCTCTCTCACAACAAGAGGGCAAATCTGAAAAGCAAAGACGAGCTGGCTGACAGTCATCCGCCTGTGGAGCTGTTTGCTCTAGAAAAAGGTTGGCATTGAGACTTGCTCCCCAGTAGTTAGTTGAATGCCTGCATAACTTGACGTGATAAGGAATAGTCGTGTGAATAAAAAATTAATCGTATGCACATTGTTGGCGTGCTCTGCATTTTCGGCGCTCAGCCATGCGGCGGACGGCACTATTAACTTCACCGGTACGATCACCGATGCCGCGTGTACTGTTACACCCGGTACTGCCAATCAGACGGTGACAATGGGGACGGTCAGTTCAACGGCATTGGCCAATGTCGGCGATACCGCAGCCCCGACCCGGTTCGATATCGTCCTGACTAACTGCCCGGCCACGGCCACCAGCGCGGTCGTAAAGTTTGATGGCCCGACCGACGGGAATAACAGCAGTTTGATTGCCCTGACGAGTGGGGCTGGAACCGCCGAGGGTGTGGCGATCGGTGTGTATGAGGGGGATGCCGCTACGTTGATTCCCGTGGGCTCCCCGTCCGTCAGCAAGCCTCTTTCTCCGGTAGCCGACACCACCTTCAACTTCTTCGCCAAATATGTGGCAACCGCTCCAGTGGTGGCCGGTTCCGGCAACGCCGTCAGTGATTTCACAGTTATTTATAACTGATCACTAAGACAGGCCGGGCACGCTGCTCGGCCTTCTCAACAAGTGGGTTTGCTCACGTGCAGGCTTGAGCAAAGCGTCGGTAGGAGATACGTCGATGGGGTGGCTGAAATACATGTTAACCGCCGGCCTGCTGGTCGGTACGGTGCATACGGCTATTGCGGGTGTGGTGGTGGGGGGCACGCGGGTGGTGTACGACGGCTCAAGGAAAGAAGCCTCGATTTCGGTGAAAAACACCGAGAAGACCAAACCGTATCTGATTCAGTCATGGGTTGATGACGGGGCGCAGACTGCACCTGGCAAGGCGCCGTTTATCATGACGCCGCCGCTGTTTCGGCTGGATGCCGAGCAGGAGAATGTGCTGCGCATCATTCGCACCGGAGGGGATTTTCCGCAGGACAGAGAGTCGGTGTTCTGGGTGAATATCAAGTCGATTCCCGCCTCGGAAAAAACCGAAGAAAACCAACTGCTGATTTCTGTGAAGAGTCGGATAAAACTCTTCTATCGCCCGCCGGGAATGCCAGGAGAGTCGCTGAATGCTTATAAGGCACTGGTCTTTACGCGGGTAGGTAAAGCGTTGCAGGTCAACAACCCTACGGCGTATCACGTGTCTTTTTTTCGCGTGAGCGTGGGTGACCAGGTTATTAACGATGCCGGTATGGTTGCTCCCAAAAGTACATTGGCCTGGTCGATGCCGGAAGGTGCAAGTGGAGCCGTCAGTTGGCAAGCCATCAATGATTATGGCGGTATTACGCCGCAGGCCAGTGCGCCACTCTAATTCATAAGGGCTGTTAGTTTTAACGGCTACCTGTTTCGTTAATGCGTTGGATCAACCGCCCTTTGGTGTTGGGGTGGCGGGCACTGTGTTGCCCGGATTGCGGGGCTTCTTATATGAACGCTATAAATAATGGAATGCTACGCCTGAAACTAAAGGTGCTGGCCGCGCATGCACTCAAATGCATGATAGGCATTACGCTGTGTTCGTCCAATGCGCTGGCGCGTGAGTATTTCAATGCCAGTGCCTTGGAGATCGACAATGCAGAACAAACGTGGGTCGACCTCGACGCATTCTCCAATCAGGGCGGGCAGTTGCCTGGAAGTTATTCAGTGGACCTCTACTTGAACGACCGACGAATAGCCAGTCGCGATATTAACTTCGTTGCGCTGGACGGTCTGTTGCAACCTGAACTTACCCCACGACAATTACAGGAGATGGGCGTCAAGTTGCAGGCGTTTCCTGCGTTGCGCGAACTGCCCCAGGAAACCCCCATCAGCAACCTGCAGGCATACATTCCAGATGCGGGCAGCGTGTTCAACTTTCATCAGCGCCGTCTGGACATCAGCATTCCCCAAGCGGCGCTCACCCGTGAAGCACGCGGGCAGATTGATCCTGAACAGTGGGACCAAGGCCTGCCGGCCGCGCTGCTCAATTACAGTTTCAGCGGCGCGAACACCCGGCGCGAAGGGCGTTCCGGCAGCGATGACAATTACTACCTGAACCTGCGCAGCGGGTTGAACCTGGGCGCCTGGCGGCTACGTAACTACTCGACTTACACCCAAGGTGACAGCCGAGCCCAATGGGCCAGCCTCAATACGTACCTTCAGCGTGATGTGCATTCGTTGAAGAGCCAGTTGGTCGTGGGGGACAGCTTCACGCCGGGGGAGTTGTTCAACAGCGTGCAGTATCAGGGCATTCAATTGGCCTCGGACGACAACATGTACCCCGACAGCCTGCGTGGGTTCGCTCCGGTGGTGAGAGGCATCGCCCGCAGCAACGCCCAGGTGACGGTGCGCCAGAACGGTTACATCATCTATCAGACTTATGTGCCCGCCGGCGCATTCGAAATCACGGATTTGTACCCCACGTCTTCCAGCGGCGATATGGAAGTCACCATCACTGAGGCCGATGGCAGCGTGCGCAGCTCGATTCAGCCTTTTTCGGCGGTGCCGGTGATGGTCCGGGAAGGGCGCTTCAAGTATTCGCTGGTCGCGGGCGAATACCGTTCGACGGCGAGCAAGAGCAGCACCCCCGCATTTGCCCAGGGTACGCTGATTTACGGGTTGCCCGGCGACACCACCGTGTACACGGGTGTCCTTGCCTCGGCGAAGTATTCGGCGACGTCCTTGGGCGTCGGCCACGGGTTTGGCGAATGGGGCTCGCTTTCCATGGATGTGAGCCAGGCCCGCACCGAGTTGCGCCAGGGTTCCCGGCACGATGGCCAGTCGGTGCGCTTTCAATATGCGAAGGATATCGCGGCCACCAACACCACGTTCACCCTGGCCGGTTACCGTTATTCCACCAGCGGTTATTACGATTTCCAGGAAGCCAATGAGATCGACCCCGGCAACTTCAATGACTGGCGACGCCTGTATAACCGGCGCAGCCGTGCGCAACTCAATATCAACCAGTCCCTGGGCGAATACGGCAACTTTTATATCAATGGCTATCAGCAGGACTTCTGGCGACAAACCGGTTACGAACGGAGCCTGAGTGCCGGTTATAACCTGAGCCGGGGCGGCGTGACCTACGGTTTGAGTTATGCCTACACGCAGACCCCCGCGTATAACGGGCGCAAGCGCAATGACCAGCAACTGGCATTCAATATCCAGTTGCCGTTGGGGAGTGCTCTGCGTAATAGCTGGGTGAATTACAACCTGAATACCGATGCACAGGGAAAGACCGCCCACGAACTGGGGCTCAGTGGCGCGACGCTGCCGGACGATAATCTGATCTACAGCGTCAGCCAGGGCTATGCCAGCCCAGGGCAAGGCAACAGCGGCAATGCTCACGCGACGTATAAAGGCGCTTACGCGGAAACCAAGCTCGGTTACAACTACGAGCGACACTCCCGACAACTCAACTATGGCGCACAGGGTGGCGTCGTTGCGCACCCGTTCGGCATCACCTTCTCCCAACCCCAGGGCGAAACCATGGCGCTGGTGCGCGCGCCTGGCGCTGCCGGGGTCAAAGTGCAAAACAACACTGGGGTCAATACCGATTGGCGCGGTTATGCGCTGGTTCCTCATGTCAGCACCTATCGTCGCAACCGCATTGCGTTGAGCACCGAAACACTGGCCGATGACATCGACATCGAGGCCAATACCCAATCGGTCATCCCGACCCGTGGCGCCTTGGTGCTCGCGGATTTCCAGACCCGCGTCGGCAGCCGGGTACTGATGGCCCTCACATATCAGGGAAAACCCGTCACGTTCGGCGCCAGCGCAACGCTGGTGCAAGAGTCGACGACGTTTGCCAGCAGCGGCATTGTCGGCCTGGAAGGGGAGGTTTATCTAAGCGGCATGCCGGAACAGGGTGAAGTGAAGGTTCAGTGGGGCGAGCAAGCGGACCAACAATGCACGGCAGCTTTTGTTTTACCGATATCCATTGAAGGGTCGCAGCCTTTTTCAATCATCAGGACGTTATCGGTGTCATGCAATTAATCGAGGGCTTTTTATGCTGGGTGTACAACGGACGCTGATTAGGTTTTTCTGTTTTGGCAGTGCGGCATGGGCTTTAACGGTGTTATCGAATAACGCATTGGCATCGTGCCGTTTTTACAATGGCGTGTCGTCGGCGTTGACGCGAACGGTAAATTTTGGAACGTTGATTGTCCAGCGTGATACTCCCATCGGCACGGTTTTGGCAACCGCCAATACCGGCGCCTACAATGGTGGCCGGTATTTTTACGGCTGCAGTGTGAATTATGTGCATCGCTTTGCAATGGAACAGTTCAGAGTCATCAGTGCATATGGGAATAACGTATACAACACCAATATAGCGGGTGTGGGGATTCGTGTATTATTCTTCGGCGGCGCTATGCCTTACGATGTCAACTTTAACGGGCCCAGCACTGTTGCGCTGCCTGAACCCGGAATTACCGTGCAGTTGGTAAAAACCACTTCGGGGGCAGTTGGGGCCGGTGTTCTGACGAATGGAAGACTCGCCTCAGGCAGTATCGTTAATTATTTTTATGCTGCTTACGCCAGCCTGTCCGGCACCAATACCATCATTCCCGTCGCTTGTTCGGTCTCCAATACGTCCATCCCTGTGCCCATGGGCAATGTGCCGCGAAGCCAGTTCACCGGCCCGGGAAGCGCGGGAGATGAAATCAACTTTTCCATCCCGCTCGATTGCGATGCCAATACACGGGTCAAAGTTGCCCTGGATGGCAACGCCCACAGCTCCGGGATTGCTGGGGTGCTGGCACTGAATGCGTCTCCTACCGCCGCAACCGGGGTTGGCGTAAGGCTCTACTACAACAATGCCCCCGTCACGCTTAGAACGCCGATTGCCGCGGGCACTACGGTCAGCGACGGCCCCTATGCAATCCCGTTGGTGGCACGTTACTACCAGACCGATGCCAGCGTTACCGCCGGCCAGGCCAACAGCACCGCGACGTTTACCATGACCTACAACTGACCAAACCCGAGGGTCGGACGTAGCGCTGCGGGGTGTCGGAATTTTCTGCTGTAATGCCGGGGCTAGAGCAGGCGCAGCCCTGCGGCACTAACCTGGTTTTTCACGGTCAACAGCCCCCGCACCATCGTTGATGGTTGTCGGTTTATCCTCAGCCAAAAGATCTAGAACATGTACCTACGCAACATTGCAGTCGGGCTGTCGGCCCTTGTTTTACTCTCGACCGCGGCCCATGCCCGCAGTCTGCCTGACCTCTACACGGCCACCGAACAACGTGCCTCCTTTGATGGCTGTGCCGATCTTTTCCCCGCCGCCAAACCCATCAACACTGCCACCGTGCCCGCCAGCATGCGGCCCCTGGCCCTGTGTTCGGACAATTTTGCGGTGCTCTATTCGCAGACCAGCAAGACGCCGCTGGTGGTGGTCGAGCGCCTGAACGCCGAGCAATTGCAGGATGCCAAGGGCGAGGAGCGCACCAACCTGTTCTACCCCGACCCGCGCATCCCCAAGGATGGCCGTGCAGAGTTGAGTGACTACCACAGCCAGCATCCGGCCTTCGACCGTGGCCACCAGTCGCCGGCCGCCGACGCACCGAACGCCCATGCCATGGCGCAGTCGTTTGCACTGTCGAACATGGTGCCGCAAGACCCTACCAACAACCGTAAGATCTGGAGCAAGGTCGAGGCGGATGTGCGCAAGTTCGCCAAGCGCGCTGGCGGTGATGTGTTTGTGTTCACCGGCCCGTTGTTTGACCCCGGCTACGGCACCATCGGCGACAACCAGGTCTGGGTGCCGACGCGCCTGTTCAAGCTGGTGTACGACGCTTCGTCGAAACGCGCCTGGGCTTACGTGCTGCCCAACGCGCAGACGCGCATCCAGCGGCCAATGGACTATGACGCGTTCGTGAAGAGTACCGGGCTGAAGTTGCTCGGTAATCTTCCGGTCTCCGGGTCAGTAGGGCGCACGTAAGAGGGGGCGTCACCCGGCGTCGCGCTACGCCACATCGAGCGTGCGAAACTCGACGGTGAGGTGACTCACTTCATGCACCGGTTTGAGGCGCTCGCGAATGCTGTCGGCATCCGCTGTGGAGCGGCCGACAACGCTCACGATTGCCGCATGCACACCGGGCCCTACCTGCCAGACGTGCAAGTCGGTAATCGTCGCGTCGCCCGGTTGTTCCACCAGCTCCCGGATCTCCGCAGCAACATGCTCATGGGTCTGATCGAGTAGTACGCCGGCAGTCACGCCCATCAAGCTCCAGGCCCAGCGTGCGATCACGATGGCGCCGACGATACCCATCGCCGGGTCCAGCCAGACCCAACCCAGGTACCGCCCCGCCAGCAGCGCAGCGATTGCCAGCACCGAGGTCAGTGCATCGGCGAGAACATGCACATAGGCGGATCTCAGGTTGTTATCGTGGCCATGGTGGCCGTGGGCATGTTCGTGTTCGTGGTCATGCCCGTGGCTATGACCGTGGCCGAGCAACAGCGCACTGACGATATTGACCACCAGCCCCACCACGGCAATCAACGTCGCGGTGCCGAACTGCACGTCGGTCGGTTGCAACAGGCGCATGACCGACTCGATGCCAATGCCCAGGGACACCAGCGCCAGGATCAGCGCCGAGGCAAAGCCGCCCAGATCACCGACCTTGCCGGTGCCGAAGCTGAAACGCGGGCTCGACGCATGGCGTCGGGCATAGGCGTAGGCCGCGGCGGCGATGCCCAACGCACCCGCGTGGGTGGCCATATGAAAACCGTCGGCCAGCAGGGCCATCGAACCGGTGAGGGCGCCGGCGGCGATTTCCGCGACCATCATCACCACCGTCAACATCACCACCCATAAGGTGCGCTTGGCGTTTTCTTCGTGGGCCGAGCCGAGGAAGACATGCTCGTGGGTATGATCAAGGCTCATTTGGAGTACCGCCGAATGGCTTCAAGCAACTCTTCGACGCCCTGGTTGCGTTCTTCCTCGCTGAGGGATGGGTCCGCCACATGCGCCCGGGCATGTTCTTCGATGATTTCTTCCATCAAGCCGTTGATGGCGCCGCGTGTGGCGGCGACCAGGTGCAGGGTCTTGGCGCAATCGCTGTCCGATTCCAACGCTCTTTCCACCGCTTGAATCTGACCGGCAATGCGCTTGACGCGCTTGATCAGACTGTCTTTATTGGCCGCTATATGGCTCAAAATATACCCCCCCTACCTATGAGGCGCGGAGCATGGCATACCCCTCCCCCCTATGCAATCTTCCGCCGAGAGACAGGCCCTCTCGGTTTATACTCGACGATCTGGTCATCAACCCCCTTCAAATGAATTGAGATACCTCATGAGCACCTCTCTTTCCACAACCTCTGCGCGCAAGCCTGTCGCGCCCCTGGTGGCCTTTGCGCTCCTGGTGCTGGGCGCCGTATTCCTGCACAACCTTGTCGGCATGCGCCAGGTGCTGTTGCTGGTCGTCGGCGCCGCGCTGGGCTTGACCCTGTACCACGCCGCCTTCGGTTTCACCTCGGCCTGGCGGGTGTTTATCAATGACCGGCGCGGCGCCGGTTTGCGTGCGCAAATGGTGATGCTGGCGATAGCGGTATTGCTGTTCTTCCCGGCGCTGGGGGCGGGCACGTTGTTCGGCCAGCCGGTGGTCGGGCTGGTAGCGCCGGCCGGGGTATCGGTGGTGTTCGGCGCATTTATTTTCGGCATCGGCATGCAGCTGGGCGGCGGCTGTGCGTCGGGCACCCTGTTCACCGTGGGCGGCGGTAATGCGCGCATGTTGGTGACGCTGTTCTTCTTTATCTGTGGTTCGTTGATCGCCACGCACCATGTGGGCTGGTGGTTTGCACTGCCGGCGTTCCCGGCGACGTCGATCGTCAAAAGTGTCGGCGTCATGCCGGCGCTGCTTCTGAACCTGGCGGTGTTCGGCCTTATCGCAGCCGTCAGCGTGCGCCTGGAAAAGGCCCGTCATGGTCAACTGGAAGCCGGCGTGACCAGCGAACACCAAGGCTTGCGCCGTTTCCTGCGTGGCCCCTGGCCCTTGGTGTGGGGCGCGATTGGCCTGGCCCTGCTCAATTACGCAACCCTGGCCCTGGCCGGGCGGCCTTGGGGCATCACCTCGGCGTTCGCGCTGTGGGGCGCCAAGGTGGCGAGTGGCCTGGGTGTGGAGGTGGGCAGTTGGGCGTTCTGGCAAATGCCGGGCAACGCCAAGGCTCTGGCCGCGCCGGTGTGGGAAGACATCACCAGCGTGATGGACATCGGCATCGTCCTCGGTGCGCTTCTGGCCGCCGGTCTGGCCGGGCGTTTCGCCCCCAACCTGAACATTCCTGCGCGCTTGCTGATAGCGGCGGTGATCGGTGGCCTGCTGCTCGGTTACGGCTCGCGCCTGGCCTACGGTTGCAACATCGGCGCGTACTTCAGCGGCATCGCCTCCGGCAGCCTGCATGGCTGGGTGTGGCTGGTGGCGGCGTTCATCGGCAACAGCGTCGGCGTGCGGTTGCGTCCGTTTTTCTTTGCCGGCGAGCGGCCGCAGGTGGCGTTGAGCGGGTGCTGAGAATGCTCGCACACGTGCTGCCCCGATGCGCTTTGTCTTGAGCCGCCCTTTGTTTTAATTGTGCGGTGTCGGCTGCAGAAACTGTGTGATCAGCGCGACGACCTGCTGCTGGATCACCTGCCGTGGCCGCGCGCCGTCGCCGTCCCGGCAGATCACGCCATCGCCTGGCGAATCTTCCTCAATCAACGCCACCGCGCCGGGCTTGCAGCTCGACATAAAGCTGAAGTGGGTGGCGTCGCTGATCGCTACGTAGCGCGTCGAGGCTGTTGGCAGGCGCCTGGCCAAGTCGGCGGACTCCAACTCGGCGGGCATATCCTCCGAGGGCACGCCCCCCGCAATCACCAGCGTCGGCACTGACAATGCGGCCAGACTGGCGTCGGTCATGCCGCGTGACAGGCCCAGGTCCAATGACACCACGGCGCTGACGCGCTTGTCGCGCAGGTCCGCGGCCAGTTGGGCCTTTGCGGCTGGCGTGTTGGCGGGGTTGATCTGGTGGTAGACGATGCAACCGCCCAACTTCGGGTGTGCGTCGCAGTCCTGGGCGAAAAGGTCGGGGTCGAACCGTGCCCCGGCGAGTTCCATCACGGTCCAGCCACCGAGGGAATGGCCTGCCGCAGCGATCCGGTTTTTGGCGACCGCGCCAAATTGCTTCGGCTGCGCCAGCACCGCATCGATGGCCCGGCTCACGTCTTTGGGCCGTTGCCATAACTGCGCGGCGGCTTGCGGGCTGCGATCCCTGGTGGTGGTGCCCGGGTGATTGACCGCTGCGACGATGTAACCCCGGTGCGCCAATGCACTGGCCAGCCACGCCTGATTGCCCCAATTACCGCCGTAACCGTGGGAGAGCACAACCAGCGGATGCTCGCCGCTCGCCGGCGGTGCGTTGGGCACCGCGAGGGCGCCGATAAAAGCCACGTTGTCGGCGATCGGTTCGGCGGTTGCGGTGGTGGTGGCGGGGTACCAGACGACCATCTCCAGCGGACGCTCATGGTGAGCATCGGCCAGCGTAGCGGTTTGGAAGCCGATGGCGTTGTCGACCGCGAGCGCGGGCGTGGTCAGGCAGATCAGGAGCAGAGCGGTGAGGGCGGTTTTCACGGTTTTTATCGTCCTTGATGTGAGCGCCGCATCATAGCCTGAAAGGCGGCCCAGCCAGATACTCGCGAGCAGCCCAACACGCGCGACCTCTGGCTGAACACGCTGTTCCCGCTACTCGAACATCCGACGTCGACCCCGTGGGGGCCTACGCGTGCGTAAGTCCAGTCAGCGTATCCGCAATCGTCTTGGTCCGTTGCGCGGTCCCCTCGGTGGCGCGGCTTGACGCCTCCAGCGCATCAAGCATTTCGCGCAAGGCGCCGACGCCGCTGGACTGGTCTTCAATCTGCTGGGCAACACGCTGGATTTCGCCGGACAGCAGGTCGATATCCACACCGATTTCCGCCGCATTCTTGCGGGTGATTTCCGCCAGCTTACGCACCTCATCCGCCACTACCGCAAAACCGCGGCCCAGGTCGCCTGCGCGCGCGGCTTCGATGGCGGCGTTGAGCGCCAGCAGGTTGGTCTGGCCGGCGATTTGCTGAATCACCTGCACAATCGACTGGATACGCAAACTCGAACCGGCCAGGGTCCGCGCGCCGACTACGGCATCGTCCGCCTGGCTGGACAAGCCCTCGACCGTCGCCCCGGCCTTTGCAGACACGCTGTTCTGCTGGTCGATGGTGCCCACCAGTTCGTCCATCGAGGCGTGCAATTCGCCGGAGTAATGCTTGATCTGCGAGGCGATTTCCGCCTGTTGACGTTCGGCCTGGGCCAGCACTTGGCCGAGGTCTGCCAGGCCCTCGAACACCGGCAGGATATTGCTGTCCAGCCCGCGGGTATTCAGGGCGCCGCTGAAGTCATTGTTTTTGAACGCGGCAATCTGCTTGACCACCACATGGTTTAATCCGGCCAGCTTATTTACCTGGCGGCGTAGGAAGAAGGCTTTGAACTCGCCGTAGTGCGCAATGAAGTTGTCCAGGTATTCGTCGCTGTAGCTGGCGCCCTTGGCCACTCGAAAGAAGAAAATCGCGGTCAGGGTCTGGTTCAGGTTCAGGCCAAGGATTTCACCGAAGGTCGACAGCCCCGCCAGCGGCACATCGCCAAACGTCCCGGCCATGCCGCCCAATTCGCTGGGGTTGTTCAGCCTGCGCAAAATGCAGTCATTGAGAATGCCCGCCACCGGCTGGCCGCCCTTGCCGCGCAGGAACTGCGCGTAGTCGGTGCGGGTGGCCTCACGCAACGGCGTGCGCCGCACCATCACCAGCTCCTCGCCGGGGGCCACGTCGCAATACAGCTGGACGATCTGCTGTTCATAGTCGATCCGTGCGATGGAGCGCACGAACAATTCATTGCCCACGCGGATAGCAAACGAGAAATCCGCCAACTTCGCTTCCAGCGCCTGGGGCGCGCAACTGAACGCGTCACACAGCGCCTGCACCATGCTCTTGATATTGCCCGCGCTGTCGATCACCTGGTCAATCGTGCGGTCCTCTTCGGAGGCGGTCAGCACGCTGAAGGTCAAGTCAGCCGGTTTGAAATTCTGGCTTTTAAATACGCCAAAACGCACATTCGCGGCGGTTTTCAGGAACACGATCTGTGCGTGGTTCTGATAACTGCGCTGGCCGTCATGGATCAGGGTTTTCTGGAAATCCAACTTACCCCCGGCCGAACCGCCGACAAACAGGCAGGGGAAGCGCCCCGACTCATACAGCGCCTCCATGAAAAACGACTCCGACGCGGACAGCCCATCGAACACCACATAGGCCAGGGTGTCGCGATGGTCGATCGGCGTGTGTGCCTGTACCCGCTTGATATTGCTCGTCAGCTTGGCAATCCGCTCCTTCATCCCCATGCGCTTGCCGCCGCTGCGGATGTCCTCACACTCCAGCGGCACCATCACCACCTCGGCCGAGGCGATCAGACTGTCGTCGAACAACTGCAGGACAATCCGGTCCCAGCGCTCGCCGGTGGTGCAATACAGCGAATTCGCCGCGTTGCACAACTCGCCAGCGGTGGTACACAGGCTGATGCTGGTGTGGGGAAAGCGACGCTTGAGCTTGGCGGCAATCTGGTCGATGTCCAGGTGCGGAGAGATGAAACCGGTGATCAGCACGGGCGCGATGCGCAGGTTGGCCAATGAGGACTCCAGTTCATTGGCGGTGCAGGTGAGGGTGGCGGTGCCTTGTCGATCGGCCCGGGCTTTTTTTAGAAGGTTGAGTGGGTTCATGGCGGCGGGCTCGATCCAGTGAGGGGCGCATGCGTTGGGCTTGCGGTTAATCAAGTTATCGGCCGATAGGGCGGGGGCTGGAGCAGTAACAGAGGGGGTGCGACAAAGTGAACAGGACAATTTATTGCCGCCATTTAACTGGCGAATAAGTGTGCCCCCTTTATCGCGGATCAGTGTAGGCGTTGACTGACAACTTCACCGGTCTTGACACCTTCCAGCCAGATTTCCCATTGATTGAGGCCAATATACTTTGCGCGCGCAATTGTCTTTTGGTCGCGGGCGCCATTGAACTCAAGGTCGGCAAACATAAAGCGTCGAAGCCGCCGGTATTCCAACTGGATCTACGGTTGCGCGGTCCACACGGCCAGTTCATAGCCGTCGGGATCAATGAAGTGGAACCTGCTTCCACCGGGGAACGCAAAGGTTTCGCGGGAGATCACCGCGCCCAGAGCCTTGAGCCGCTGTTGCGCGTCTGCCAGATTGTCCGAATACAAGATGATTAAAGGGCCGCCCGGTCGAACCGGCTCCCCGGTGGTGAAACCACCGGTCAGCCGGCCATCGCTGAATTCGGTATAGGTCGGGCCGTAGTCGACGAACGTCCAGCCGAAGGCGTTGCCGTAGAAGGCTTTGCTGCGGGCAATGTCGCTGACATTGAACTCGATATTGTCGATCTGTCGATCTTGACCACGAACGCTCATGGTTGCCTCCTTGGCGAATGTCCAAAGCGGCGATTGTAACGGATCGAGCGTTGAAATGGCGCTGGGAGCAAGGCGCTAAGCCTTGCCATACGCCATGTACTCGTTCTGCAACACGATGTGATCCGCCACGTACTTCGCATCATGCCAAACCCCATAGATAAACGACGACGCCCGGTTTACCAGGTTTGGCAGGCCCAGGAAGTAGATCCCGCTCTGTGCCGAAATCCCGCGTTTGTGGAACGGTTCGCCGTTCTCGTCGAACGCATCCACCTTCAACCAACTGAAGTCGAACTTGAAGCCGGTGGCCCATAGAATCGTGGTCACGCCGGCTTCGGCCAGGTCCAGGCTGAGGGTCGGGTTCAGCAGGCATTGCGGGTCGGGCAGCAGTTCCCAGGCTTGCGGTTCTTCGGGGAACGGCAAGCCGTTTGCCTCGATGTACGCATCGGCGTCGCGCAGTACGTCGAAGTACGCCCGATCGCCCTGCGCCACGTTGGCGGCCAGGCCTGGGGCGAAGGTCATGACGCCTGCGTTCCACTGTTCGGTGACGCCCACCAGGTTGATCCCTTGATGCGCGAGGCGGCGGAAGTCGACGGTCTTGCCGCCTTCGTAGCCGCTGACGGCAAAGGCCACGTGTTTTTTCTTCGGCTGGATTTTGACTTCGTCCCACAGGCCCAGGGCGCCGAGCCACCAGCAGTAGTCGCGGCCGCGGTAGGCGCGGGGAGGGCGGTAGTGTTCGCCGACCGAGAGGTACACGGTTTTGCCGGCCTTTTGCAGTTCTTCGGCGATTTGCGTGCCGGAGGCCCCGGCGCCGACCACCAGCACGGCGCCTTCGGGCAGTTGGCCGGGGTTCTTGTAGGCGCAGGAATGCAACTGATGCAGCGGCGCGGTGGCGGGGACGATGTCCGGGATCGAGGGGCGTTGGAACGGGCCGGTGGCGGCCACCACGTTAGCGGCCTCGATCACGCCCGCCGAGGTGGTCACCTTGAAGCCGGGGCGCCCGACATGGCGCTCCACTTGCTGCACTTCGACGCCGGTACGCACCGGGGCGTTGAGCATTTCGACATAGGCTTGGAAGTAGTCGGCCATGCGCTCCTTGGGCGGGAAGGCTTCGGGGGAGATGCCCTCGAATTTCAGGCCGGGGAAGCGGTCGTGCCAGGCCGGGCCGTTGGCGACCAGCGAGTCCCAGCGCTCCGAACGCCAGCGCTCGGCGATGCGGCTGCGCTCCAGCACGATATGCGGCACGCCCATCAGGGACAGGTGTTCGCTTATGGCGACGCCGGCCTGGCCAGCGCCGACTACCAGGGTGTTGATGGTTTCTACTGACATAGGAAGGGCCTGAATAGTAAGAAGTCTGTCTGAAAAGAACGGGCGCGGTCGCGGTGGACTGCCAATGTGGACGCGTGGGTGATTCCGTTCACTGCGGCGGCTCTGCGAGCAGTTCGGCCACCGCCGTGAGTGCCAGTTGGTAACCCAGCGCGCCCAGCCCGGCGATCACGCCGGTGGCGGCTTTGGACACGTAGGAGTGATGCCGGAAGCTTTCGCGCTTCCAGATATTGCTCATGTGCGCTTCGATGATCGGGCCGTCGAACGCCAGCAGCGCATCGAGGATCGGCACCGAGCTGTAGCTCAGCCCGGCGGCGTTGATCACGATGGCGTCGGCGTTCAGGCGGGCCTCTTGAATCCAGTCCACCAGCACGCCTTCATGGTTGCTCTGGCGAAAGTCCAGGGTCAGGCCCAACTCCGCGGCGTGGCCCTGGCAACGCGCTTCGATGCTGGCGAAGCTGGCACTGCCGTAGGTGCCGTCCTTGCCCAGCCCGTAGAGGTTGGCGTTGGGGCCATTGAGGAAGTACACGGTGTGGGGCATGAGGTTCTCCGGCTTATTCGGCGAGGTGCAGCACGAGGTGGGCGTCGGCCGCCTTCATACGCTCCAGTCGTCCGGCACCACGGCGATCACATCGATCTCCATCAACCACTCCGGTTGGCCGAGGCCGGAAATCACCAGCCCGGTGGAAATCGGGAACACGCCCTTGAGCCATTTGCCGACCTCCTGGTACACCGGCTCGCGGTAGCGCGGGTCGATCAGATAGGTGGTGGTCTTGACGATATGGGACAGGTCGGAACCCGCCTCCTCAAGCAGTTGCTTGACGTTTTTCATGGCCTGTTCGGCCTGGGCTCGCGGGTCGCCGAGGCCGACCAGGTTGCCGTCGAAATCGGTGCCGATCTGGCCGCGCACATAGATGGTGTTGCCGGCGCGCACGGCCTGGCACAGGTCGTTGTCCAGCGCCTGGTTGGGATAGGTCTGTTTGGTATTGAACATGCGGATACGGGTATGGGTGGGCATGGCGAGCGACTCGTCGGAAGCGGGATGCAATCAGCTTCACATCGCCGGTCGCCGGACGAAACCAGCATTTGTGCGGGGTAGTGCTTAGGAAAAACCGAAGCCCGTGCAGGTCATCGCCCTGCGCAGGGCCCGCGCCTATCCCGGCATGAACCCTGCAACGCGCTGGGCATACAGTCATTACCGAGGTACAGGCCTGATGCTCAGTCGTATCACTCAGCGCCAACTGGAATATTTCGTCGCGTCGGGCGAGGCCGGCAGCATCAGTGCCGCGGCTGAACGCATCCATGTCTCGTCGCCGTCGATCTCGGCGGCGATCACTCACATGGAGGCCGAGCTGGGCATCCAGCTGTTTATCCGGCATCACGCCCAGGGCATTTCGCTGACGGCAGTGGGGCGCCTGGTGATGCAAGAAGCCAAACAGATCCTGGAGCAGGTGAGCAACCTCTACACCATCGCCTCGGAGTCGTTGAACACCGTGCGCGGGCCGCTGCGCGTGGGTTGCCTGGAGTCGCTGGCGCCGATGATCACCCCCGAGCTGGTGTTTGGTTTCGGTCGTGCGTTTCCCGGCGTGCGCCTGACCCAGGCCGAAGGCAACCACGAGGAACTGCTGGAAAAACTGCGCAGTGGCGAGCTGGACATCGCCCTGACCTACGACCTGGTGACCAGCCCCGACATCGATTTCCAACCCCTGGCGCACCTGCCGCCGTATGTGATGGTCGGCGAGTACCACCCGCTGGCGAGTTTGTCGGCGGTCAGCATGCAGGACCTGGAGGCGTACCCGGTGGTGCTGCTCGACACGCCCTGGAGCCGCGACTATTTCCTCAGCCTGTTTATGCAGGCAGGCACCACGCCGAACATCATCATGCGCTCCACCAACCTCGAAACGGTGCGCGCCATGGTCGGCAACGGGATCGGTTATTCCTTCGCGAATGCGCGGCCCAAATCGAACCTGTCCCAGGACGGCAAACGCGTGATCCGCCTGCGCCTGGCGGGCGCGCACCGGCCGATGAAGCTGGGCTACGCCACGGCGAGCAACACCCAGCTGTCGCGTGTGGTGTCGGCGTTTGCCGAGCGCTGCCGCATGTTTGTGTCCGACCAGTACATCCCCGGCATGGCCCCGCCGAGCTTTTTTGACCCGCATGCGGTGCGCTCGCTCAGCAGTGTGAGCTGAATTTGCACCAAAAGGTGGCGTGTTCGGCGCGGTGAGTTCAGGCGCGCACCCTTTCGGTCAGGGCCTACAGCCTATCCAATGTGGGAGGGGGCTTGCCCCCGATTGCAGTGGGTCAGCTTGCTGATGCGCCGCTATCGGGGGCAAGCCCCCTCCCACATTGATTTTTGGTGGTTTCGAGGGCGGCGGGGGGCTGCGTAGGTTCTGCCTACCCAGTGGACCGGGTTTTACGAATTGACCCCAAGGGCCCGTCCCCACGACTCTGATTTCATTGACGCAGATCAATTTCCTTCTTTTGGGGCAGGGCAGCGCGACGATGACATTCGATTGGAATTATATGTTGGGTCTGCTGGGTGACGCCGAGTTCTGGCGCGCAACGTGGACGGTGATCAAGCTCAGCACCCTGACCTGGGTCTTGAGCATCGGTCTGGGCTTTCTGCTGGCGCTGGCCAAGCAATCCAGGCATGGGCTGCTCAGCGTTCCTGCGCGTGGCTATATCTGGCTGTTCCGCAGCCTGCCGTTGTTGGTGTTGTTGATCTTTATCTACAACCTGCCGCAAGCGCTGCCCGGCACGTCGGCGATTCTGGCCGACCCGTTCTGGTCCGGCCTGTTGGCCCTGGTGATCTGCGAAACGGCGTATGTGGCCGAGATCCATCGCGGCGGTCTGCTCTCGATCCCCAAAGGCCAGGGCGAGGCAGCGCGGGCGTTGGGCTTGAAGTTTTTCGGCACCCAATGGCGCGTGGTGATCCCCCAGGCCGTGCGGGTGGCGCTGCCGTCCCTGGCCAACGAATACATCTCCATCGTCAAGCTCACCTCGCTGGTGTCGGTGATCTCGCTGACGGAAATCCTGATGGTCGGCCAGCGCCTGTATTCGCAGAACTTCCTGGTGATCGAAACCATGGCGGCGGTGGCGTTTTTCTACGTGTTTATCGTCACCGTGTTCGACTTCCTGCTCAAACGCCTGGAGCGCTTTCTCGACGTCAACCAACGCAATGTGTCGCGGGTTCCCGATGCGGCGGTGCTGGCGCTGGTCACGCAACAACGGGTTGCGCTGCAACGCCCGGCAACCACCGGGGCCCCGGCGCTGCAAGCCACGCGGCTGCACAAGGCCTACAACGACATCGAGGTGCTGGGCTCGGTCAACCTGCAGGTCCAGCCCGGTGAAGTGGTGTCGGTGATCGGGCCGTCGGGGTCGGGCAAAACCACCTTGATTCGCCTGCTCAACGGCCTGGAGCAACTGGACAACGGCGAGATCAGGATCAATGGTCAGCCGTTCATCCACCTGAACAAAACCGGCGCGCAGAAACCGCAGTACGTCGAACACGCCGAGCATCGCCTGAACATCGGCATGGTGTTCCAGAGCTTCAACCTGTTCCCGCACTTGAGCGTGCTCGACAACCTGCTGATGGCGCCGAAATACCACGGCCTGGGGCGTACCGACGCGCTCAAGCAACAGGCCTACGCGCTGCTGCACAAGGTTGGCATGCTCGACCACGCCTGGAAGTACCCGCACCAACTCTCCGGCGGCCAGCAGCAACGCGTGGCCATCGCCCGCGCGTTGATGATGCGCCCGCAGATCATGCTGTTCGACGAGCCCACCTCGGCGCTCGACCCGGAGAAAGTCAACGAAGTGCTGCAAGTCATCGAAGCCTTGGCCGAGGAGGGCATCACCATGGTGATCGTCACCCACGAGATGAATTTCGCGTTCAAGGTCTCCGATCGGATCGTGTTCATGGAGAAGGGGCGTGTGGTCTGCGACGACACGCCTGCGGTATTGCGCAGCGGCCAGAACCCACGCGTGGAGGCGTTCCTCAAGGACGTCTCGCTGGCGTGACCCTCTAACGTTCAGGAAAAACAAAATGATCGAGCAACATCAAATCGAGCAGTTCCAGCGCGACGGCTACCTGGTGGTGGAAGGCGTGTTGTCGATGGACGAAGTGGCCGCGCTGCAGCACGACTTCGACCAATGGGTAGAAGAAAGTCGCCGCCATGACCAGGGCTGGGGCACCACCGTGGATGGCCGCGCACGCTTCGATCTGGAGGGCGACCATCGCGCCGATCACCCGTCGCTGCGGCGGGTCAGTTCGCCCACCGAGATTTCCCCGGTGTATGAGCGCGTGGCGTTGCATTCACGCATGGCGGCGATTTCCGCGCAGTTGATCGGCGCCAGTGGCACGCGCTTTCACCACAGCAAGATCAACTCGAAGCTGCCCCGCACCGCGACCCAGGTGAAGTGGCACCAGGACTTTTTATTCACGCCCCACAGCAACGACGACATCATCACTGCCTTGCTGATGGTCAGCGAAGTGACCCCGCAAAACGGCCCGCTGAATGTGATCCCCGGCAGCCATAAAGGCCCGTTGTGGTCGCACTGGCAGAACCAGCGTTTCACCGGCGCGGTGGACGACGCCGTGGTCGCGCAACACTGTCGGCAACCGGTCGCCTGCTACGGCCCGGCCGGTTCCGTGTGCTTCATGCACACCCGGCTTTTGCATGCCTCCAGCCCTAACGAGACCGAACTGCCGCGCACCCTGTTCATCAGCGTCTACGCCGCTGAAGACGCGCTGCCATTCGGCGAAAACCCTCTGCCCAGCGCACATGCCGGCCTGCTGGTGGCCGGTGAAGAAAGTGGCTTGATACGTTCCACGGACAACCAACTGCGCTTGCCGCAGAAACCCCGTGGCGCGTCTTTCTTCGTGCAACAGGCCGGACAAGATTCTGCCACTGCCTAACTTCCCAACCCCCTTGCAGGTATTGACCATGACAGCGTTTCGTAAAAGTGTTCGTCCCCTTGCCGTGTGCCTGCTGGGCGCAGCGGTTGCGATGACCTCGTTGGCGGCTTCGGCGTTCCAGCAGGACGGCAAGATCATCGCCGGTTCCGATGTGACGTTCTTCCCCTATGAGTACATGGATAACAACAAGCCAGCGGGCTTCGATATCGAGTTCATGGACGGCCTGGGCAAGGTCATGGGGCGCAAGGTCGAGACTCTCGACACGCGTTTTCCCAACCTGATCACCGGCCTGCAGGCCGGGCGTTTCGATGTGACCAACTCGTCGATGTACATCACCGCCGAGCGGGTCAAGGTCATCGACATGATCCCCTACCTGAAAAGCGGTGAGTCGATCCTGACCCTTAAGGACAGCACCTTCCAACCCAAGACCCCGGAAGAATTCTGCGGCCACAAGATCGGTTCCATGGGCGCTACGTCCTGGCTCGCGCAGATGAACAAACTGTCGGCCGAGTACTGCGTGGCCAAGGGCTTGAAGCCGATCCAGATCAGCGAGTACAGCACCGACCCGCAAACCACCCAGGCGCTGCTGGCCCATGCGGTCGAAGCGCAGATCACCGACGCGGCCGTGGCCCGTGGCGTGATCGACAAGCTCGGCAGCCGCGTGGTGATTTCCTCCGACGCCTTGATCTACCCGGTGCTGAACGGCTTCGGCGTGAAGAAGGGCAACGACACGGTGAAAAAAGCCCTGCTCGATGGCCTGGAGAAGTACCGCGCCACGCCGGAATACGCGGCCTTGCTCAAGAAGTACAACTTCGAGGCCCCCACCGATGCCGACCTTGCGGCGCTGATGCCCAAGTAAGCCTATTGCGCGGCCGCCGTCTTGCGGTCGCGCCCTGCGGAGACCGATCCATGGCGTTATCCCTCGAAGAACAGACGCGCATTGACCTGGCAGTGACCTTTCGCATCGTCGCCCACCTGGGTATGCACGAAGCGGTGGCCAACCACTTCAGCGCTGCCGTGTCGGCCGATGGCAAACAGTTTTTGCTCAACCCGAAGTGGAAGCACTTCTCGCGCATTCGCGCCAGCGACTTGCTGCTATTGAACGCCGATGACCCCAGCTGTGCCGACCACCCGAACGTGGACGCCACCGCCTGGTCGATCCACGGGCAGATCCACCGACTGCTGCCGCACACCCGCGCCGTGCTGCACCTGCACCCGGTCTACACCACGGCGGTGGCGTGCCTGGCCAAGCCGCACATCCCGGCGATCGACCAGAACACCGCGCGCTATTTCAACCGCGTGGCGGTGGACGAACTCTACGGCGGCATGGCCGATACCGAAGCCGAAGGCGCGCGCCTGGTCGGCCTGCTCGACGGCAAGAGCCGCCTGTTGATGGGCAACCACGGCGTGATGGTGACCGCTTCGTCCATCGGTGAAGCGTTCGACGATATCTGGACCCTGGAGCGCGCCTGCCAGATCCTCGTCACGGCGTGGTCCACCGGGCAGCCGCTGCGGGTGTTGTCCGATGAAGTGGCGGAAAAAACCGCGCGAGGCTGGGAAGGCATTACTGATTTCTCGCGCCGGCATTTTGAAGAAATGAAGCAAATGATGATCGATGCCGATGCGTCGGTGCTCGACTGAGGAAGCGCTATGACCTTTTCCGTTGTTGCCCGCTGTGCCGAGACGGGCCAGTTGGGGATCGCCATCAGTTCGTCGAGCATCGCCGTGGGCGCACGTTGCCCGTGGCTGCGCCCCGGTGTGGGCGCGGTGGCGTCGCAGAACATCACTTTGCCGAGCCTGGGCCCGCAGATTCTCGACCTGCTGGAGCAGGGCATGACGCCGAGTGAAGCCGTGGCGGCAGTGTTCGCCGGGCAGGACCATCGCGACTATCGGCAGGTGACGGTGATCGATAGGCTGGGCCGCACCGCGCACTTCAGCGGCGCGCAGACCCTCGGCCTGCATGCCGCGCAGAGCGGCGAGCAATGTGTTGCGGCCGGGAACATGCTGGCCAATCCCGGTGTGATTGCCGCGATGGTCGGCGCGTTCGAAAACGCCTCGGGGCATCTGGCTGACCGGCTGCTCGCCGCGATGCACGCAGGCCAGGCCCTCGGCGGCGAAGCGGGGCCGGTGCATTCGGCAGCCTTGGTGGTGGTCGACGATCTGCTCTGGCCCATCGTCAATCTGCGCGTGGACTGGGCCGATGCCGAGCCGATCGGCGCCCTCGATCAGTTGTGGCAAGCCTATCGCGGGCAACTGCAAGACTACCTCGACCGCGCCCTCCACCCGCACATCGCGCCGGGCTATGCGGTGCCGGGAGATGACCGATGAGCCACAGCCGTGACCTGCTGGCGCAACTGGTGCGCTTCGACACCACCAGCCGCGAATCCAACCTCGCGTTGATCGACTTCGTGCGTACTTATTTGCAGGGCCACGGCGTCACCTGTGAACTGGTGTTCAACGAACACAAGAACAAGGCCAACCTGCTGGCCACCATCGGCCCGGCGGATGTGCCCGGCATCGTGTTGTCCGGGCATACCGATGGGGTGCCGGTGGACGGCCAGCGCTGGAGCGTGGCGCCGTTCGACCTCACCGAACAAGACGGCAAGTTGTACGGGCGTGGCACCGCCGACATGAAGGGCTATATCGCCTGTGTGTTGGCCTGTGTGCCGGCGTTGGTGCGGGCGTCGTTGCGCATGCCGGTGCATATCGCGCTGTCCTATGACGAGGAGGTGGGGTGCCTGGGCGTGCGTTCATTGATCGAACGGTTTTGCGCGCAGCCGGTCAAGCCGCTGTTGTGCGTGATCGGCGAGCCCACCGAGCTCAAGCCGGTGCTGGGGCACAAAGGCAAATTGGCCATGCGTTGCGATGTGCATGGCGCGGCGTGTCATTCGGCCTATGCGCCGTCGGGCGTCAACGCCATCGAATACGCGGCCTGCTTGATCCGGGAACTGGTGCGGCTCGGTGAAGAACTCAAGGCGCCGCAACACCTGAACGCGGCGTTCGATCCGCCGTTTTCCACGGTGCAAACCGGGGTGATGAGCGGCGGCAAGGCGCTGAATATCGTGCCGCAGCAGTGCAGCTTCGATTTCGAAGTGCGCTCGCTGCCGGCCCAGGATCCGTGGCAGGTGGCGCACCAGTTACGGTTGTATGCCGAGCACACCCTGCTGCCGGCGATGCAGGCGGTGAGTGCGCAGTGCGCGATCGGTTTCAGTGAGTTGTCCAGCTATCCGGGGTTGGCGACTTCGTCGCAAAGCCAGGCCGCTGAGTGGGTCGCGCAGTTTTGCGGTTCGCGGGACTTCGGTACCGTCGCCTTCGGCAGCGAAGGCGGGTTGTTCGATCAGGCGGGGATTCCCACCGTGGTGTGTGGGCCTGGCAGCATGGAGCAGGGGCACAAGGCGGATGAATTCATCAGCCTGCAACAACTGGATGCCTGTGATCGAATGCTGGAGCGGGTGGTGGAGTTTGTGCGTCAATAGCCCTCGCACTGACACTCGTGGTGAAGAAGGGGCCCCAGTTGAACGAACACACATTGTCCATGCGCCTGGAACGCGTGGCGGCGCATGTGCCGGCCGGGGCGCGGTTGGCGGATATCGGCTCCGACCATGGCTACCTGCCGGTGGCGTTGCTGCGCCGCGGCCTGATCGCGGCGGCGGTGGCGGGGGAGGTGGCCGCGACGCCATTCCAGGCCGCCGAACGCACCGTGCGTGAAAATGGCCTGGAGCGACATGTCAGCGTGCGCCTGGCCGATGGCCTGGCAGCCATCGAACCCGGCGACGCGATCAGTGCGATCAGCGTCTGCGGCATGGGCGGCGAGACCATCCGCGACATCCTCGACAGCGGCAAGGCCTATCTCACTGGCCAGGAGCGCCTGATCCTGCAACCCAACGGCGGTGAACAACCGTTGCGCCAATGGCTGATGGACAACGGTTACCGCATCCTGGTCGAAGAGTTGTTGCGGGAAAATCGCTTCTACTACGAGATCATCGTCGCCGAGCGCGCCGAACCGCGGGTGTACAGTGCCGAGGAGTTGTACTTCGGCCCGCTGCACCTGCAGGCCCGCAGCCCGGACTTCCTGGCCAAGTGGCAACGCCTGCTGCGGCAAAAGCAGAAAACCCTGGCCGGTTTCGAACACGCCCGCCAGGCGTTACCGCCGGCCAAGGTGCAAGAGGTCGCCCAGCAAGTGCGGTGGATCACCGCGTTGCTGGCGTGAGCGCAGCGGGTTGATCGAACCCACTCGCTACGCGGTCGTTCCCGACGCTGAGTGCTTTCGCCCCATCTTCGCGCACGGCACACGATTTTTCGGGTGTCGCACCGCCTGTTCAGGGGGGCGCTCTCTGCGGCCCGTATCTTGCTTGAGCCTTCCCAATCAATGACATGGCACTTTGCTGTTAGTCATTTCAAGGCGTCACCCATCGTTGCCGCGTGTGGGTGGTTTTAGGGAGTAGTCGGCCATGCACAGTCTTTTGTCACCCGGTATCCGCCTGCTCGGACGTTTCGGCTTCGCACGCAAATTCCAGATTCTGTTCATTCTGTTCATGCTGCCCTTGGCCGGGAGCCTCTGGATGATCGGGCTGGACTATCGCGACAAACTCGCGGTGATTTCCAGCGAAAAGTCCGGCGTTTCTCAACTGCTGACCCTGGACGCGCTAGATGGCCAATTAACGGCCCAACGCAACCTGGCGTCGCGCTGGAAAGCGCTGGACCTGCTGCGTGAACCGACTCCCGCAGCCAAGGCGGCGATGGACCAGGTGGATGCGAACAACCCGCTCATCCTGCAAAGCCTGCAAGCCCTGGGCGACGCGCTCAAGAAACAGGGCGCGAGCGCCGATACCCTGGCCCGCTTCGATGCGTTGCAGGCAGCGGTCAAGGGGATGGATGTGCAATCCCTGCGCACCGTCGGCTGGTGGCCAGACGGCTACGACCGCTTCACCTCGGCGCTGAGCGCCATGCAAACCCTGCGTGAACAGATCACCCTCGACGCCGGCCTGATCCTCGACCCCTGGTTGGAGACTTACCTGCTGATGCAGATTTCCAGCCAGCACACGCCGGACCTGATCGAGCGTATCGGGCGCATGGCCAGTATCGGTCAGTCGTCCATCGCCTCGGGCCAGTTCACCTTGCAAAGCCGCTTGCAGATGCGCGACCTGCGCGGTCGTATCGGCGATGCGCGGGACCAGTTGGTCAAGGCAGCGGCATCGCTCAAGGCCAAGCCATACGCCGGCCTGGAACCCTGGACCGCGCAGTACGACAACAGCCTGCAACAACTGGACAGCGAGCTCAAAGTGCTCGACGACGGCGTGTTTGGCGGCACCATCAAGCTTGACCCTGCCAGTTTCGAGCGCAGTGTCGACACCATGCTCGGCAGCCTGGGCGCGTTGCGCAAGCAATCGCTCGGCTCGCTGGATGCGCGCCTGACCCATTACCACGACCGCTCCTTGCAACAATTCATCCCCGTAGCGGCTGTTTTCAGCCTGCTGGCCCTGGCGGCGCTGTACCTGTTCATGTGCTTGCAAGCCTCGATCCGCCGCAGTGCCAGCGGTATCACCACGCTGGCTGAGTCGTTGCGCGACGGCAACCTGTGTGTGGAAGTGGCTGTGGACGGTCGCGATGAGCTGGCGGCGATCAGCGCGGCGCTCAACGTGGCGGTGGTGCAACTGCGTACCAGCCTGCTGGGGGTCAATCACGAGACTCAGCAACTCGGGTCGGCGGTGCTTACGCTCAATTCGCAGTCGGGCAGCACCCTCAGCGACGTCGAAGACCAGCAACACCAGATCAGCCAGATCGCTGCGGCGGCGACGCAATTGGCCGCCACCTCCATGGGCGTCGCCAAAAGTTGTGAGCAAGCCTCCGGCAGCGCCCAACACACCCGCCGCATCGCTGAAGACAGCAGCCGCGACAGCCAGCGCACCACGGCGAGCATCCAGCAACTCAACCAGCGCCTGACCGACACCGCCAACGCCCTGGAGCAAGTGAGCCAACAGGGCCAGCAGATTCAGTCGGTGGTCGACACCATTCGAGGCATCGCCGAGCAAACCAACCTGTTGGCACTCAACGCCGCCATCGAAGCCGCGCGGGCCGGCGAACAGGGCAGGGGGTTTGCCGTGGTCGCCGATGAAGTGCGCAGCCTGTCGCAACGCACTCAGGCCTCCACCGCGCAAATCGCCGGCACCGTCGACAGCCTGCGCGCCACGGTCAGCCAGGCCGTCACACTGATGAGCGTCGCCTGTGCCCAGGCGCTGACCGATGCCGAATCCGTTACCGGGCTGGGCGCGCGGCTGGGCGAGATCGCTGGAGCCGTGCAGAACGTCACCGACACCCTGGCGCACATCGCGGCGGCGGTGGAAGAACAAGCGACGACGGCGGACGAGGTGAGCGGCAATATCCAGCAAGTGGATCAGGCGGCAGGGCGCTTGCTCGATGGCGCGCGGGCGGTGAATCAGGCAGCGGATACGTTGAGCAAGGGCAGCCGTGCGCTGAGTGACAACACCGCACGTTTCCGCCTGAGTTGAATAGGCCGCCGGGTGTAAGCCGGTCTAGTTTGTGTCCTGACTGGACTTTACCTCGAGTTTCAATCGGTCAGCCTTGCTGATGTACTTGTCCTTGGTTTTCGGCGCCAATTTGGCGCTGGCCTTTTTCGCGTTGGCCTTTAATAGCTGATTGATCTTTTTACGACGGTTCATGTTGGTCTCACCCACCTGGTCAATTCTCGAATGATATCAGCTAAAAACAATGGGCCCGATTTTGACGGTGCGGTGTCATAAAATAGTGGCACAATGCCTCATTCTCAGGCATCGCAAGCACAAGGAGATGAGCCTTGCACCTATTGATCACTCGCGCCGCCTCACTCAGGGCCACGCTTCATCGCCCTGAACCCTTCAACCTGTTCACGCTGTTGCGCAGCGCTTCGGACGAGGTCCGCCTGCACTCTCGCTACCTGGCTTTTTTGCTCAACCCCAAGGGCGCCCACGCCGCGGGCGGGAAACTGCTGGAGCTGTGGCTCGCGGCGTTGAATATAGAAGGCTTCGATTGTCGCGCTGTCACGGTGGATGTCGAGTACCGCAATGTCGACATCCTGATCCGCAACGGCAAGCGCCAGGCGATCATCATTGAGAACAAGCTCAACGCCGAGGACCAGGACGCCCAGTTGCACCGTTATCTGGAAGCGCTCCAGGGCGAGGGCTACCAGACGTTCCCGCCGTTGTACCTCACCCTGGACGGGCGCGACGCCGACACGCGCAGTTGCCTGGGCATCGACTACCAACGCATCAGCTACGCCGCCGACATCCTGCCTTGGCTTGCGCAATGCCAACCTTGGGTGATCCGCGAAGCGGGCGTGCGAGAAAGCCTGCTGCAGTACATCGACCTCATCGCAAAACTGACTTTCCAGAACCAAGGACACGCCTACATGGACGCGCTCAAGCAGACGTTACGCCAGGACAACAACCTGCTCGTGGTCAAGGACCTGCAGAGAGCCTTCACCGAGACGCTCAAAGACCTGCAACTGGAACTCTGGCAAGCCGTTGCCAAGTGCGTCGAAGATAAATACCCCGCGCTGCCCAAGCCCTCTGAAGCGCCCACCGCGGCGGTTATCGACCGTTACTACAGCGCGGCCAGGGATAACCGTTATTACGGCCTTCACTACGAGCTGGGCTTTATGGCGGGCTCGGTCTACATCGAGCTCAATCATCGCTTCTATTGTGGCTATTGCTGCGATGCCGAATCCCATCCTCGCGATTTCGGGCAACTGGAAATGTTGACGCTGTTGTTGGAGAACGATGGTGTCAGCGACAATGGCTTGCTCTGGCGCTTCACCACCGAACTCAATATGAAACACCCCAGCGACGAGCACCTGATGACACTGCTTGCATCGGGGACGCGAGCGCAAGCGGCAGAGCGCATGGCAGACGACCTGTACGACCTCTGGTACAAGGCGCATGAACTCTACGGCGCAGCAGCGTCGGGCGCGGGCCGCATGGCGGTCGATCAGCCAGGTTAGGCTTGGGGCCGCGCGGCTGGACAGCTACTTGCCCTACTCAGACTCCTGAGCCTGAGTAGGGAAAAGAATTTTGATCTGGGGGTTGACCGCGTAATTTAATCCTGTATTATTTGCCTCCCGCTAACGAGCAGTTCGCTGCTGGTCTGGCTTAAGTAATTGATTTTGTTGATAAAATTAAAAACTTTTAGGGTTGCTACTTCGAAGAGTGTGCTGTAGAGTGCGCTCCTCGGTTGAGACGAAAGATCTTAACCAACCGCTCTTTAACAACTGAATCAAGCAATTCGTGTGGGTGCTTGTGGAG
>NZ_JBWKXO010000048.1:0-39877 GCF_059423025.1 Pseudomonas sp. GW704-F2
GAGGGGGCAAGCCCCCTCCCACATTGGACTGCATCAAGGCTGGGAGTTGAGGAAGGTTGCCATCAACTGGTTGACCCGCTCCGCCGCCTCCAACTGCACCATATGCCCCTGCCCCGGCAGGATTTCCACCTGGGCCTCGAGCCCCTCGGCATGTCTGGCCGGGATGATTGCGTCGTCGCTGCCCCAGATCACCAGGCTTGGCTGCTGCCCGACAATATTGCGCAAATCCAGGCGCTGCCGCCCGCCCTCGAACAGCTGGGCATTGAGCTGGCGCAACGCTTGATCCACGCCTTCGAGGCGCTTGAACTTGAGCATGTCCTCCAGCATCTGCCGCGTGACCAGCGCCGGGTCGCTGAACAGTTGAATCAAGTGCGGCTTGAGCGCGTTGCGGTTAGTCGCGTCGGTGAAGCCGTGCAAGTAGTCCGCGTTGATCTCTTCGCCCAACCCGGCGCTGGCGATCAGGGTCAGCGAGGCGACCCGCGCGGGGGCCTGGCGCGCCACGGTCAGGCTGACCAGGCCACCCATTGAGTGGCCGGCCAGGTGGACGCGGTCGAGCGCGAGATGATCGAGCAACGCCAGCAGCGCCTGGCTCAACTCGTCGGCATCACCGCTGCGCAGCTGCTTGCCCGACTCGCCATGGCCCGGCAGGTCCAAGGCGATCACCCGGCGCTGCGCCGCCAACCCTGGGTGGTTGAACAGCCAGTTGTTCAAGTCGCCGCCAAACCCGTGGACCAACACCAACGGCGTGCCGCCCTCACCGAGATCGAGATAACGCAACAGCCGCCCGCCCACCTCGACTTTCTGCGCGCTGGGCCCGGACGCTTGCGCCTCGGCCGCACTCGACACGAAGCTGGCCTGGAAACCTTCGATTACCGCATCAATCTCGGCTTCCGTGGCCTCGCCCTCCACCACGATCCCGAGCAGCCCGCCCACCGGCAAGGTCTCGTCGCTCAGCGCCAGCACGCGGCGCAGCACGCCACTGAACGGCGCCTCGACGCTGCTGGAGATCTTATCGGTCTCCACGTCGAGCACTTCCTCGCCCTTCTCCACCCGGTCGCCCGGCTGTTTGAGCCAGACATCCACGCGGCCTTCGGTCATCGACAAGCCCCACTTGGGCATGGTCAAGATATGGATCATGCGGCAGTCCTCTTATCGGCGATCTTCAACACCGCGGCTTCGATCTTCGCTGCGTTGGGGATGTACAGATCCTCCAGCGCATCGGAGAACGGCACCGGCGTGTGCGGCGCGGTGACCATTTCGATCGGCGCGCGCAAGAACGAAAACCCGCGCTGCGCGACCAGCGCGCTGATATCGGTGGCGATAGAGCAGCGCGGGTTGGACTCGTCGATCACCACCAGGCGGCCGGTCTTCTCCACGCTTTCCAGGATGCTGTCTTCGTCCAGCGGGCTGGTGGTGCGCAGGTCGAGCACTTCGCAGTCGATGCCTTGGCGCGCCAGGTTGGCAGCGGCTTCCAGGGCGATATGCACCATGCGCCCGTAGGTGACCAGGGTCACGTCATTGCCTTCGCGCACGTAATTGGCTTCGCCGAAAGGCACGGTGTACAGCTCTTCCGGCACTTCACCCTGCAGGCTGTAGAGCATTTTGTGTTCGAGGAAGATCACCGGGTCGTTGTCGCGGATCGCCTGGATCAGCATGCCCTTGGCGTCATAGGGCGTGGCCGGGCACACCACTTTGAGGCCGGGGATGTGCGTCCACATCGAGGTGAGCATCTGCGAATGCTGCGCGGCGGCGCGCAGGCCGGCGCCGTACATGGCGCGCACCACCAGCGGCGTGGCGGTCTTGCCGCCGAACATGTAGCGGAACTTGGCGGCCTGGTTGAGCAACTGGTCGAGGCAGCAGCCGAGAAAGTCGACGAACATCAACTCGCACACCGGGCGCATGCCGCGGGTGGCCGCGCCGACCGCCATGCCGACGTAACCGATTTCGGACAACGGTGCATCCAAGACGCGGTCGGGAAACTCCGGGTACAGGCCCTTGGTCACGCCGAGCACGCCGCCCCAGGCATCCTGCTCGCCGGGGGAGCCGGTGCCGCCGGACACGTCCTGGCCGATGATGAACACACTCTGGTCGCGACGCATTTCCTGGGCCAGGGCTTCGTTGATTGCCTGCTGATAACTGATTTTGCGAGCCATGATCAATTCTCCACGGATTATTTTTGTAGTGGGTGGCGATTAGCGGTAAGCGACGTAGACATCAGTGAGCAGGTCTGCGGCCTGGGGCTTGGGATCGGACTTGGCCAGGCGCACGGCGTCTTCGATCAGTTGCGCGACCTCCGCGTCGATGCGCTCGAACTGCGCCGCATCGAGCCAGCCTTCGGCGCTGCAGCGTTGGCGAAACAGCACCAGGCAATCGTGGGATTCGCGCAGGTTCTTCACTTCGTCGGGGCCGCGATAGGTTTGCGCGTCGCCTTCGAAGTGGCCGTAGAAACGGCTCAACTTGACCTCCACCAGCGTCGGCCCCTGGCCGCTGCGCGCACGTTCCACGGCTACCCCCAGGGCCGCGTGGACGGCGAAGAAATCATTGCCGTCGACGATCACCCCCGGCATGCCGAACCCCACGGCGCGCTCGGCGATGTCTTTGCACGCTACCGACCAGCCCGAGCCGGTGGCTTCGGCGTAGCCGTTGTTTTCAGCCACGAACAGACACGGCAGTTTCATGATTGCGGCCAGGTTCATGGCCTCGAACACCGCACCCTCGTTGGAGCCGCCGTCGCCGAAAAACGCCACGGCCACGCCCTGGCTGCCCTTGAGCTTGGACGCCAGCGCCGCTCCGGCCGCCAAGGGCGCGCCGGCACCGACGATGCCGTTGGCGCCGAGCATGCCTTTCTCCTGGTCGGCAATGTGCATGGAACCGCCCTTGCCACCGCACACCCCGGTTTTCTTGCCGTAGATCTCGGCCATCATGCCGAACACGTCCACGCCCTTGGCGATGCAGTGGCCGTGGCCACGGTGGTTGGAGGCGATGCAATCTTCATCGTTGAGGTGGGCCATGACCCCGGCGGCGCTGGCTTCCTGGCCGGCATACAGGTGGACGAAACCAGGGATCTCGCCAGTGGCGAATTCCACGTGCAGGCGTTCCTCGAAATCGCGGATGGTACGCATCACGGTGTAGGCATGGAGCAGTTGATCAGTGGACAGGTGAGTGGACATCTTGTTGTTCTCCAGGTTGTCTCGACACACAAAAGGCTGGCTGCAGCCAGTTGCAAGACCTTCAGCACAGCCTGTGCCAACGCCTCGATAAACCTCGCATAGACTTGATCTAGAGCAGTGCCACGCGGTTGTGCGGTGGCGACCGCCAACCACAGAATGAGACGCGCCATTGCAACCTACCCGTGGCGTGCGCGGCCGGATGAGACGCTGCGTCTCACACCGGGCAGTTGGTCAGACCGCCCTTGTCCCCCTGCGCGCATGCGCGCTTAATGGCGGGCATAACAACAAAAGATCGAGAACCGGAGGCCTTATGCTCGCCGCGAACTCCAAAGACCATGTCGACTGCGTCAGTCGCGTGGTCCGCAATGCCGATCGCCTGCCCCAGGCTCCGGTGCCGTCGCTGATTTTCGATTCATGGCGCCGTTCCATGGAGCAACACCACCTCGACCCTGGCTCGCTGCAAGGGCCACGCATTCTCAGTGAACCGCTGCTCAAGGAATGCCGTGAGCGCGCCGAACTGTTCATGCACATCGCCAGCGAAGAAGTCGGCCAACTCCACCACCGCGTGCGCCACGCCGACTACTGCGTGATGCTCACCGACGCCCAGGGCCAAACCATCGACCACCGCGTGGACACGGCGATTCGCACCGATTGCCGCAAGGCCGGCCTGTACCTGGGCACCTGCTGGTCGGAAGCCGAAGAAGGCACCTGCGGGGTGGCCACGGTACTGACCAGCAAGGCTGCCGTGACGGTGCATAAGCGCGATCACTTTCGCGCAGCGTTTATCGGGCTGACCTGCTCCGCCGCGCCGATCTTCGACCCCCAGGGCAACCTGCTGGGGGTGATGGACGCCTCGGCGCTCAAATCCCCGGATGACCGGCGCAGCCAGCATCTGGTACGGCAGATGGTGGCGCAGAGCGCGCAAGCCATCGAAAATGCCTTCTTCATGCACAGCGCCCGTCAGCACTGGGTGCTCCAGGCCCACAGCACGCCCGGCTATGTCGACAGCCAGCCCGACCTGCTGCTGGCCTGGGACCAGGATGGGCGCCTGCATGCGTTGAACAGCAAGGCGCGCCAGGCCCTGCGTCGGCGCTTTGGCCAGGTGCCGGCGCATATCGGCGAGGTCTTCGATCTGGATGCGTTGCGCGCGGTCACCGATCAATCGGCGCAACAGCTGCACTGGCTGGGCGAGCCCGGCGCATTGCATGTGCGGGTCAGCGCGCCGCAGCGTAAGCCGGCGCGTCCAGCGAAGGCCGTAAACAATCAGGTCGACCCCCGGGTGGAAGAACACCTGCGCCTGGCCTTGCGGGTCAAGGACCGCAACCTGCCGGTGCTGGTGCAGGGTGAAACCGGCGCCGGCAAGGAAGTCTTCGCGCGCCAACTGCATGAGCGCAGCGCTCGTCGCGACGGGCCCTTCGTGGCGGTGAACTGCGCGGCGATCCCGGAAAACCTCATCGAAAGCGAGCTGTTCGGCTATGTCGCCGGGGCCTTTACCGGCGCGTCGAACAAGGGCATGCCCGGGCTGTTGTTGCAGGCCGATGGCGGCACGCTGTTCCTCGATGAAATCGGCGATATGCCGCTGGCCCTGCAGACGCGCTTGCTGCGGGTATTGGCCGAAGGTGAAGTGGCGCCGCTGGGTGCGGCAAAAACCCGTGCGGTGGATATCCAGGTGATCTGCGCCAGCCACCGCGACCTGGCGGTGCTGGTCAGCGAGGGGCGCTTTCGCGAAGACCTGTACTTTCGCCTGGGCTGCGCACGGTTCTGCCTGCCGCCCTTGCGCGAGCGCAGCGACAAGCTGGCCTTGATCAATCGGCTGCTGGAACAGCAGGCGCACAGCGGCGCAATCTCCGTGGGCATCGGCCCCGCCGCGCTGGAGGTACTGCTCGGCTATGCCTGGCCGGGCAATGTGCGACAACTGCGCCATGTGCTGGCGTATGCCTGTGCGGTGTGCGACGGCGGCACCATCCAGTTGGCTGACCTGCCCGTGGAGGTGCGCGGCGAGCGGCTCGAGGCCGACGTGGAACAACGTGTCAGCCCGGAACGCCAGGTGGTGCTGGATGCACTGATCCGGCATCGCTGGAAGCCGTCGCCGACGGCCCAGGCGCTGGGGATTTCGCGGGCGACCCTGTATCGCCGGGTCAACCAACTGGGCATCGACATGCCGGGCAAACATATCTGACCCAGCACGGTCAAACATATGGGAGCGGGCTTGCCCGCGATGGCGGTGTATCAGCCACCGATGCCGTGACTGAACCGCCGCCTTCGCGGGCAAGCCCACTCCCACCTTTGAACCGCGTGCTTTCAGGGCTATCGGTACACAATCCCACCATCGATCAACGGCGACTGGCCGGTCATGTAGTCCGCATCCGGCCCCGCCAGGTAAGACACCAGCCCGGCCACATCCTCAGGCGTTTCCGCACGGCCCAGGGCAATCCCGTCCACATACTTCTTATAGGTCGCACCGACTTCGGCGCCGGTAATCTCGGCCATGCGCTTGTCGATCTCGACCCACATATCGGTGCCGACCACGCCCGGGCAATAAGCATTGACCGTAATCCCGGCGCTGGCCAGTTCCTTGGCCGCCGCCTGGGTCAGGGCGCGCACGGCGAACTTGGTCGCCGAGTACACGCCCAGCAGCGCAAAACCTTCATGCCCGGCGATCGAGCAGGCGTTGATGATCTTGCCCTTCTGCTTGAGCGCCTTGAACTTCTTGCCGGCGGCCTGGATGCCCCACAACACACCCTGCACATTGATGCCCAGGGTGCGCTCGACCTGCTCGGGGCTGACGTCCAGCAGTGAATCGATCTGCGCCACCCCGGCGTTGTTGACGATGATGTCGAAACCCCCGAGGGTCTGGTATGCGTGTTCGACGGCGGCCACCACCTGTTCGCGCTTGGACACGTCGGCGACGAACACCGAGGCCTTGCGCCCTGTCGCGACGATTTCAGCGGCCACGGCTTCGAGCTTGGCGCCATTGATGTCCACCAGCGCGATATCGGCACCGTCCCGTGCCAGGCGCAGGGCGATGGCGCGGCCGATGCCCTGCCCGGCGCCAGTCACCAGCGCAACTTTTCCAGCGATGAGGTTTCCAGCGGTACTCATGACGACCTCCTGCAACGATGAGAGAAGCCTCGTCTATCGCAGATGCACGCCAGGGCTGTCGAGGCGCACATGAATCGGCGTGCGCGCTGAGACCGGATGTCTCAATGCGCGAATCCTTGTAAATGCACGCACTTATGCCTAGCTTATGCGCCCCCCGTCCTGCGCTTTAAGGCCTTGCCCCATGGTTCTGCGTTTTCGCCCCGTCGTCACGTCACGTTTCGCCCTCGGCCTGCTGCTCAGCGGTGGCATCGGCAGCAGCCTGGCTGCGGAAATTGAACTGCCGGCGGTACAGGTCCAGGGCCAGGATGAGTCCGGTTATCGCAGTGAAACCGCCTCGGTCGGCGGTTTCAATGAAGCGCCGCTGCTGGACACTCCCGCCTCGATCAGCGTGATCAACGCCGCCCTGATCAAGGACCAGCAAGCCCGCCTGCTCAGCGAAGTGCTGCGCAACGACGCCTCGGTGGGCGACAGCTACGCACCGATCGGCTACTACGAAAACTTCGTGGTGCGCGGCTTCTCGCTGAACGCGGCGAGCAGCTACAAGATCAACGGCCGCACCATCACCGGCGAGCAGAACGTCGCCCTGGAAAACAAACAGCAGGTGGAAGTACTCAAGGGCCTGGCCGGCCTGCAAAGCGGGATCTCCGAGCCCAGCGGCGTGATCAACTACGTGACCAAGCGCCCGCAAGACGTGCGTTCGGTGACGGTGTCCAGCGACGACCGTGGCAGCGGCTATATCGCCACCGACGTCGGCGGCTGGTTCGGCAGCGAGCGGCAGTTTGGCCTGCGCGCCAACGTGGCCCATGAAGACCTCAATTCCTACGTGGAACACGCCAACGGCCAGCGCGACTTCCTGTCCCTGGCGTTCGACTGGAACATCAGCCCCGACGCGGTGCTGCAACTGGATGCCGAATACCAGAACAAACAACAGCGCTCGGTGCCGGGCTACCAACTGCTGGGCGGCAGTGAAGTGCCCCACGATGCATCGCCGAAACAGCTGCTGGGCCATCAAAGCGGTTCCAAGCAGGTCGGTATCGATTCGCTGAACCTCAACGGCAAGTTCGAATACCGCTTCAGCGACCAGTGGAAAGGCAGTGTCAGCGCGGCGCGCAGCAAGGTGGTGATCGATGACTACAGTTCGTTCGCCTGGGGCGGCGACACGAACGGGGTCGGAAACTACTTCGGCTCAGACGGCAACTACGACATCTACGACTACCGCAGCCCCGACGACACCCGCCGCGACGATGAAGTGCAGGCGGCCATGACCGGGCTGTTCGACACCGCCGGCCTGGGCCATGAATTGACCTTCGGCACCAGCGCGTTTCGCCGGGTGATCGACAAGCGCAAGGCGGTCAACGAGTACATCGGCAGCGGCAATATCAATCAGGACGCGCCGACGTTTGCGCCGACCAACGTACCGCTGAACGACAGCCATCGCACCCTCGACAGCCGCCAGTACGGCGTGTTCGTCACCGACCGCATCCGCTTCAACGAGCAGTGGCAAACCCTCCTCGGCGGTCGCGAAGTGCGCCTTGATGAACAAGCCTTTGACAGCAATGGCAACCAGGCGCGCCACACTCAGCAATACGTGTTCCTGCCCCAGGCCTCGCTGATCTATAAGCCGATTGAAAACATCTCGCTGTACACCAGCTACAGCAAGGGCCTGTCCCTGGGTGGCACGGCGCCGTGGTTCGCGAACAACGCGGACGAGACCCTGGCCCCGACCGTGTCGCGACAAATCGAAGCCGGCGTGAAATACGACTGGCGCCGCATCAGCTTCGCCGCGGCCGTGTTCCAGACGCGCCAGGCCTACCAGTACGCCAAGCCGGATGGCGCCGGGAGTTTCACCTACGTGCAACAAGGCGAACAGAAGAACACCGGGCTGGAACTGTCGGCGAATGGTTGGGCCACCGACCGCCTGCAGATCGCCACCAGCGTCGCGGCGATTCGGGCGCGGGTCAGCGGCAGCGGCACGCCGGACTACGAAGGCCACCAGACGATCAACGTGCCCAAGCTGCGCGCCAGTGTCTACGCCGACTATGCGCTGCCGTGGGTCAACGGCCTGGCGGTCCTGGGCGGCGTGCAATACAGCGCCAAGAAGTACGCCAACCGCAGCGGCAACGTCGAGGTCGGGGACTATGCGGTGGTCAACGTCGGCAGCCGTTACACCACCAAAGTCGATGGCTATGAAACGGTGTTTCGCCTGAGCGTCGACAACCTGTTCGACAAACGCTATTGGCGCGACGCGGGCGAGTACATGGGCGATGACTACCTGTTCCAGGGCGCGCCGCTGACAGCGCGCCTGAGTGCCTCGGTCAACTTCTGACCGCCCACGGCCCCAGGCTTACTTGGGCATTTTGCGAAAGCCCACCGCCAGACGGTTCCAGCTGTTGATGGTGGCGATGGCGACGCTCAGATCGACCTGTTCCTGGGGGCTGAACTCGGCGGCGAGTGCGTTGTAGTCTTCGTCTGCGGCGCGGGTCTGGCTGACCAGGGTCAGGCTTTCGGCCCAGGCCAGGGCGGCGCGTTCACGCGGGGTGAAGAACGGCGTTTCGCGCCAGGCCGACACGGTGTACAGGCGGCGTTCGGTCTCACCGCCCTTGCGCGCATCGGCGGTGTGCATGTCGAGGCAGAAGGCGCAGCCATTGATCTGCGACACGCGCAGGCGCACCAGTTCCAGCAGGGGCAGTTCGATGGACAGTTTGCCCACTGCGGTTTCCAGGGCGAGCATGGCTTTCATGGCGTCTGGGGAAGCGGTGTAGAAATCGGTACGGGGTTGCATGGTAGAGCTCCTGAACACTGGAAATTGGTGGCCAGATTAGTCAGCGCAGCACTCAGGAGAAATAGCCAATTCCGGCAAAGATCAGGTAGCCAATGTGCCCACGGGCTCAGCCCCTCAGCGCGGCAACGGAATCACGCGCAAAGGCCGCACCGATTTGTAGGAAAAGCTCGAGTAAATCTCTTTGACGCACGGCAATGTCTGCAACACCTCCCGCGCGAATTCGCCAAACGACTCCAGGTCCTTGGCCACCACTTCCAGCAGGAAGTCATAGCGCCCCGAGACGTTATGGCAGGCGACGATTTCCGGAATGTCGAGCAAGCGCTGCTCGAACGCCCGCGCAATTTCCTGGGTATGGCTCTCCATCATGATGCTGACAAACGCCGTCACCCCATAGCCCAACGCCTTGGGCGACAGGATCGCCTGATAACCGCTGATCACCCCGCTCTCTTCCAGGTTCCTGACCCGCCGCCAACACGGGGAGGTGGTCAGGGACACGCGCTCGGCGAGCTCGGCCACGGTCAAGCGGGCGTTGCCTTGCAGTGCGTTTAAAAGCGCCTTGTCGGTGCGATCCAGACTGAGGGGCATAACGTGCCTCTAATCATTATTTTTAGGAAGGTTTCATCCCATTGCGCGGGATTTGTCAGCAAATATTGCAAAGTTCAGCTGTGGTTATGAGCATAGCATTGTAGGAAATAAGGAGTGTCCGACATGAACAATAAACACAATGCATTCGGCTTTTCCACCCGTGCCATCCACCACGGTTACGACCCCAAGGACCACCACGGCGCCCTCGTACCGCCGATCTATCTCAGCGCCACGTTCGCCTTCCCCACCGCCGAATACGGCGCCGCGTGTTTTGCCGGTGAAGAAAGCGGGCACTTCTACACGCGCATTTCCAACCCGACCCTAGCCCTGCTGGAAGCGCGCATGGCGACCCTGGAAAACGGTGAGGCCGCCGTCGCCTTCAGTTCCGGTATGGGCGCGATTGCCGCCACCTTCTGGACCCTGCTGCGCCCCGGCGATGAGGTGATCGTCAGCCAGACGCTCTACGGCTGCACTTTCGCCCTGCTGCACCATGGCATCGCGGAGTTCGGCATCAAGGTGCGCCATGTCGACCTCACCGACCTGGATGCACTGCACGCCGCGCTGTCCCCGGCCACGCGCATGATCTACTGCGAAACCCCAGCCAACCCCAACCTGCAACTGGTCGATATTGCCGCCGTCGCCACGCTGGCGCACCAGCAGCCCAACGTCATCGTGGTGGTCGATAACACTTACTGCACGCCGTACCTGCAACGGCCCCTGGAGTTGGGCGCCGATGTGGTCGTGCATTCGGCCACCAAGTACCTCAGCGGGCATGGCGACATCACCGCCGGCATTGCGGTGAGCAACCACGCACTGGCGCAGCGCATTCGTCTGCAAGGGCTCAAAGACCTGACCGGTGCGGTCATGTCCCCGCAGGATGCATCGCTGCTGATGCGCGGCCTCAAGACCCTGGCCCTGCGCATGGACCGCCATTGCAGCAACGCCCAGGCAGTGGCCGAAGCCTTGCAGGCCCACCCCGCCGTCGAGCGCGTGACGTACCCGGGGTTGCGCTCATTTCCCCAGTACGAACTGGCGGCGCGGCAGATGCGGATGCCCGGCGGGATGATTGCCTTCGAGCTCAAAGGCGGGATCGCGACCGGCCGGCGCTTCATGAACGCACTCAAGCTGTTCAGCCGCGCGGTCAGCCTGGGCGATGCCGAGTCCCTGGCCCAACACCCGGCGAGCATGACCCACTCCACCTACACCCCAGAGGAGCGGGCAGCCCACGGGATCAGCGAGGGGTTGGTGCGTCTGTCGGTCGGGCTGGAGGACATCGCCGACCTGCTGGCGGATGTGCAGCAGGCTTTGACCAAGTGTCTGCGGGCTGCGCCGCGTGCGACACAGGTGGTCGAGCATGCGATGAAATAGCGCTCAGTCCACGGCCACCGTGGCCTCGCCGCAGGCCCCTGTCTGCGGCACCAGGTGAATATCCACGCGACGGTTCGCGGCGCGCCCGACGTCGGTTTCATTGCTGGCAATCGGCTGACTGGCCGCGAAGCCCTGGACGGCAAAGCAACTGTCGGCGATGTCGCCCATGCGCTGCATCCAGTCGCGCACGGCAGAGGCGCGGGCATGGGACAGCGCCAGGTTCTGTTCGACGGAACCGGTCGCGTCCGTATGCCCGGCGACCACGATCAGCCAGCCGGGTTGGGCTTTGACGTCGACCAGGGCATTGATCAGCACCTTGGCCGAGCCTGGCTTGAGCGTGGCGCTGCCGGCATCGAACAGCGACAGGCTGTCCAGTCGAACGGAGTCGGGCATAAGGGGTTCAGTGCCAGGACCGGCCAACCACATGCGCCAACCGATCCCTGCGAGCAAGGCAACGATCAGCGCCCCGACCAGCCCCGACAGCGCGATGCGTGGCCGGCGCACCACCACTGCGGGTGGCGGCAGGATCACCACGGGGCTCACCAGCGCCGGCGCCGGCAACCTGAGCGGCGCGAGCATCGTGCCGTCCGGCGCGGGGCTTTGCTCCAGGCGCTGGATCAAGCCGCCGACCTGATAGCGCAGGGCGTGCAGCGGTTGTAGAGGGTGGTCTAGATGAGCCCGCAAACGCACCTGCAAACGGGCCAACTCAAGGTCCAATTGAACCAGCGCGGGCACGCCGTGGGCGGTCATCGCCCGGCTGCGCAGCACCAGTTGCAGTTGCTCGAACAACCATCCCAGCAAGTCCACGCGCGCCGACGCCATCGGCGGCCACAGGCGCACCCACTCGCCGCCCAGCGCCTCGATCAACGCCACACCTTGGGTGATGCCCTCGACCCCATGACGCTGGCCGCGAGCCAAGGTGTAAAAGCACGCGCTGTGCAACTCCGCGCCGTTTTGCTGGAACAGCGCAAGGCAGCCTTGCTCGACCTTGGCCCAGTCCACATCCGGGCAGGCGGGATGGCTGAGCTTGGCCAATTCCTCGCGCAAAGCGATGAACTCACTGAAGCCGCGCGGATCACCGCCGACTTGAATACGCATCTCAAACAACGCCGTCATCGGGTTTCCCTTGCGTTATCGGTTCAAGGCTTCGACAGGTAATGCTGTCGCTTCAAGTGACGCACCAGCACCCGGCCTTCGGGGGTCAGGCGGGTGCCGAAGGTCACGTGCTGCCCATCCTTCAATTGCATGTCCAGGGCGTACTCCAGATGCCCCGGCAGCACCTGGGGCAGCAGCTCGATGGTGATCGCCGCCAGACGTGGCTCGTACTTGAGCAACGTGTCGGTCATGACGCCGATCAGGCCTTGGGCCGTGGCGGGCAACCCTTGCAGGATCAGGCCCATGTCCGGCAGCCCGTAATCCGGCAGATGGCTGAGCGCGCCCGCTCGGCTGTTGAGGATGCGCTGCAGGTTGTCCAGCACCGAGAGGGTGTGCTGGTCCGCCTCGCAGACCCGCTGCAGGTCCAGTTCACCGGCGAAATTCTGCAACAGGCGTTCGTAGAGCGAAGGGGTGTACTCGGTCATGGCTCAATCCTTCGTCAATGGGCGCAGGATCAAGCGGTTATCGCCCAGTTCGATCACCCGTGCGCGATCCGGGTCGAGGTCGTCACGCGTCAATGTCAGGCGCCAGCTGTTCTGCCGGGTATCGGGGTCGCGAAACAACGCCACCAACGTGACAAACTGCGCGTCCTTGTCCATCGGCGCGTTCAGCTGAGCGCCTTCTTCGGGCTTTACCACCACCGAGTGTTTGTCCAGTAACGCACGCGCGAGCAAGCGCTCGTCATCGCCCAGCAGGCCTTCGTAGGTCCCCAGCTCCACCGCCTTGCTGTCGCGCAATTGGTAAACCCGCACCAGGGTCGGCACCGACAACGCACGCATGTCCGTGGCATCGGTGTTCAGCGCCGTGCGCGCGCTGAAATCCAGATGCAGGGTGTTGACCTGCTTGTAGAAGATCGCCTTGGCGGTGGATGCCGTGCCATCCGCCACGGTCTGGGCCAACCCACAACCGCCGAGCGGTAGCGTGAAAGCCGCCAGCAGCACAAGATTAAAAACGGTACGCGACATGCTGTGTCTCCCTGTTGCGCGGGTTAATCGAAAGGCCTTGGTAGCGCCCCAGGTTGATCGTGAGGGTCTCGTGTTCCGTCGTGCGCCAGGCGCTGCCTCCCAAGCCCAGCACACCGGTCATGCCGAGCCGGAGGGTGGCCAGCCCCAACACCGGCGCAGGCAGGCTGTGCAACGGCAGCGACAAGCGCAGTTTCGCCGTGCAACGCCACCCCAGGTAAACGCGCAACAGCACCCGCAGGTCGCGGTGTAGCTGGCCGTCGGGGAGCCAGCCACGGGCTTCCTGCGCGTGCTCGGTATAGAGCGTCAGAGCGAACTGGCTGTTGGCGTCGCGGCCGATACGCCCCAGCGGCGTGCCCTGGGCCAGGCTCACCGGACGTTGCCGGGAGAGGCTGGCCGGCGCCGCCAACGTAATGTTCTGCGGCCAATGCGGAGTCACCTGCACCTGGGTGTCGGGGGCGAGCAATTTGACCAGTGCGACGATGCCTTGTGCATTCCGCGTGGGCAGGCGCATCACGCTGAGCAAGGCCAGAAAACGCGAGACCGGCGTGGCGACCTGTTGCGCGGTGCCGGGAATGCCCAGGCCGATCAGGCCCAGCAGGCATTGCGAGGTGGCATCGGTGCCGCCCGCTTCGAACGTCGCCGGGTAGGAGTACTTGCGCCAGATCCGGTAGAACTGGGTGAAGATCCGGTGATTGAACATATCCAGGAAGGCTTCCAGCGCTTCATGCCCCTCCCGACGCTGCGCGATGTCATCCAGGTACACGGTCGGCATCGGCGAATCGACCCCGTACAACCCAAGCAAGCGGGTGCGTACCGTCGCCGCTCGCTCCGGGTGCGCTTCATCGATTTCAATCGACTTCAACTCGCCGGCCGGAAAGCCCATGCCCGGATCGGGCCGAAAGCGCACGGCGTCATCCGCCGGGTGCGCGGTGCTGCCCAGCGGCGGATGGTCGGGCAAGGCCTGTTCCAGCAACTGGCAAAAACGCTGCAGATTGGCCTCGGCCACCTGGCCCTGTAAGGCATCCAGCAAACCGCTGGCTTTCAGCCGGGAATACGCTGACTGTGATTCTCGTTCCATCGCAGGCACTTTCCAGTAGGTTGCAGGATCAGCGTGAGCTGGGTGTACACATGAATGTCGGCATACAAGGCGAAGAAGCGATTGAGCATCTCGCCGAACAGGCTGATGTCGCCCTCCCCTGAAAAGCCGTTGGCATCGAGGGTGATCTCGATATCCACGCCGCGTAGCAAAAAGCCTTTCTCGAAACGTTGGACCAAGTGATGACGGACCTCGACGATCGCCGCCAGACGACGACGGTTGAGTTCGCTGCCCGTCCAGTCGTACAAGGCCAATGTGCCGCGCAACACCTCGGCGTTGTCGAGCATCGGCAGGAAGTTCGAGCCCAGGTGGCTCAGCACCCGCCAGTGAAAGCGGTCGCGGTTCGGCGGGTAGCACGGCAAGCTCGGCGCACACAGGTTGCGCACCCGCAAACCGGCCTGGGGGCTTTGCACCAGCGTGTCGAGCACGGTGCTTTGCAGCGCCTTGCGCGGCAATTGGCCGTGGGTGCCGGTCAGTCGCAACGACAGGCTTTCACGCGTGCGCAGGCGGTCGCTGTCGAAGCCCTCGCCGCCGAGGATCAGCCAGGTGTCATGCAAGCCATTGGCGGCGCGCTTGAGGCGCGTATGGAAGTAGCGTTCGGGAGCCTCGTCGCGCAGCATGCCGCCTTTGTGGCGAAAGCTGCTGAACGGCACATAGTCCTGGCGCTCGGCGTTTCGCGAGGCGGTCACGCGGTCCACCGAATAGATCTCGGTATGGCCGTCCTGCAAACGCATGGGGCGCAGCAGGTAGTCGCTTTGCAACGGTGCCAGGGTCAGCGGGTCGGCCTCCAGCGCGAACAGGTTGATCACCGGCACCGCATGCAGGCGGATATGCTCGCGGCTCAGGTCGAAATCGGCCGGCCAGGGTTCGCGCAACACCACTTCAAGCTCGAACCAGGCGGCGTCGGGAGCAATCTGCAGGTGCTCCAGGCCACACAGGGTCACGAACATGAATTTTTCGCGGAAACTGAAATACTCCAGCAATAACTGATAACCGCTGAACGCACTGTCGCCCTTGGGCCACAGCCGGTCTTCATCGGCAAACCCCTTGGGTGCAAAATGCCCGGCCACCGGCTGGCGTTCGGTCTGGCCGGGCCAATGCACGAACATCGCTTGCACATTCAAGGTCAGCGCCTGATGTAAAGCACTGGCCAAAGGGGCTTCGGCATTCAGGTACAGCGGCACGCGACTCAGGTCGATCTGGCTCCAGTCGGTCAACGCGCCGCAGGCAAAACGCAGGCGCAACACGGAGCGACCATCCGGGGCGAAGCCGCGCCCGACCGAGGCCAGGGCCAGCGGGCGCAGGGCCAGGTCCTGGGTGGTGGTGTAGCGGCAACGGGTACTTTGGGGCCCGATGGGTTGCGACAGCACTTCAAAGCCCTGCGCGATCAACTCGCTGTGCTTCATCTGCGCCAGTTCCGGCACCAGTTCGACGATCGACAGCGACGGGATGGTGCGCAGGTAGTGTGGCCAGAGCAGGCTGACCAGGCCTTCGGTCAATTCCGGCAGGTCATCGTCGAGTTTTTCCCGCAGGCGGCCCATCAGGAACGCGAAGCCCTCGAACAGGCGCTCCACATAGGGGTCTTGCGCCCCCGGTTTGTCCAGGTTGAGCTGTGCCGCCCGATCCGGGAAGGCCTCCGCGAATTCCTTGCCGGCCTCGCGCAGGTAGCGCATTTCGGCATCGAAATAGCGCAGTGTGAGATTGTCCATGTTCACAGAACGACTCCTGATAGATAAGGGTTAGCCGCACAGCACGGCGGCGCGTACCGGGTCGATGGCGACCAGCGCCGCCAGCAGGGTTTCCATGCGCCGCGCCAGGCTGGGTTTGTCGGCGTCGTTGCGTTGGGCTTTCACGCGCAGCAGCTTGAGCAGGCGCGCCTTGACCTCGAAATGCAGCGCCGGCTCCCAGTCGGTCAGGGCCTGGCGTTGCGCGGTGGTGTCCAATTCCCCCAGCAGGTGAATGGCCAGGTCGCTCTTGCCATGCTGTTCGGCCACCCGCGCCATCAGCAGGCGCAGCAGCCAGCGCTGGCGCCCGCTGTCGATACCGGGCCGCGCAGCCAGCCACGCCAGCGCGTGATCCACGCCGTCGCTGTCGGCCTGGGCCACGGCCTCACCTTCCAGGGACAAGATGTCCGCATCACTGCTGGCCACGACCGCCGAGGGCACGGGCAGCCATTGCTGGGGTTGGTTGCCGCTGACGTGCTGGGCAATCCACTCGCGGGTGGTTTCGTCGGCGAACGGGGTGCCGTCACTCCAGCACAGCACCTCCAGACCCGGCAGGCGCTCGAGGAACATGCCCAGGTCACGTTTGGTGATAGCGGCCCAGCGGTCCTGCGGTGCGGGTTGTTTGCTCAAGGCCTGATACAGGTACCATTGCAGGTCGAGCCAGAAATGGTTCACGCCTTCGGCATACATCCGCTCGACCTGTTCGATCAACTCCGCCCAGTTCTGTTGCAGGTACAAACGCTTGAGCTGTGCCCGATAGTCTGCACGCGGCGGCGCCAGGCGCGTGTTGCCGTTGGCCTCCTGAGGCGGCGTCTGATGCACGGTGTCCCAGCGCAAGCTCTTCATCAGTCGGTGAGCGGCCAGCCAGCCCAAGGGTTGCTCACGCAGGTAGCTCGCCAGGGCCCGGCCGTTGTCCAACAGGTCCCGTCCGGATTTGATCATCGTCGGCGGCGACGCGTTGGCATGCACAGTCGACTCAAGGCTGGCGGTGTGTTGCGGGACCAATGCGTCCATCCCGCCGGACTGCGCCAGTCGCGCCGACAATGCCGCGTACAGCGGCTGCAGATCCGGACGCTGCTCCGGCGCCCACCCACTCAAGCCGCGCTCCAGCCAGGCGAGCGCGGCGGCGGTGCGCTCGGCTTCGGCCTTGACCACTTCCGGGTACAGCGACAGCGTGTCCAACACCTTGCCACTGGCCAACCATTCCAGGGCCATCTTGCGGCTGTTCGGACGGCTGGGCAGCACCGCGTCGGCAAAGCGCTCCACCAGCGCGGCCAACAGGCTCAAGCCATCCGCCAAGCCGAGTTCGCCGTCCTTGTGCAAGCGCGCCCACAGGTAGTAGGTGGCGACGCGCAGGTCCTTGCAGCGCTGGGTCAGCAGCTTCTGCGCCAGTTGGGCAACCTGCTCGGCATCGGCACCCGACAGTTTGTTGACTTCTTCGCGCATGCGTTGGAAGTCATCGTCGTAGCCGGGGTCGTCGCCGACAGGGAATTCGGTGCTGATGGGGTGTAGCCAGGGTTGCCAGTGGGCGGCGTGTTCGTGTGCGACAGACAGTGCGTCACGCTCCCCAAGGCAGCGGGCGATCAAGGCGCGCAGGCTCATTCGGCCCCCTCACTCACGCCAGCGGGCTGTGTTACACCCTCATGCTTGCCGCGCGTCTGCACACGCTTCTGGAATGGATATAGATGCTGACGCAGAATGCCGTCCGGCAACGGTTCGCCAAACACTCCGTAGCGCGTTGGCCAGTCCTTTGCGGGCAATTTGAATGTTCCAAACACCCTATCGATCAGCGGTAGGTGAATCGCATGGTTTTTGTAGCGGTAGTCTGGATGACGGGCATGGTGCCAATGGTGGTAGCGTGGAAGTACCAATACGTATTCCAGCCAACCACCTTTGATGCACACATTGGCATGAGCCAGCACCGCCTGGACGCCGACCAGCACCACATAGGCATTCAATGCCTGCGCAGAAAAGCCCAGCAACATCAGCGGCATCAGTACGGCGGTGCGCGTCAATAGCACTTCGACAAAGTGGACACGCGAGCCGGCCAGCCAATCCATCGCCGTACTCGAATGGTGTACTGCATGGAAGCGCCATAACCACGGCACCGCATTCTTGGCATACAGCTTTTCCAGCGGAATAAAGACCGCCGCGGAGATGAGGAGCACCAATCCGAGCAGTAGCAGGCTACGCGCCAATTGTTCGTTGTAAACCTTGCGCAGTTCGGTCGTGGTCAGCCACTCGGGAAGCAAGAAACACAACACGGCCAGCAGACTCAACAGCCCGAGTGCAGCGCAGATATAACCGCTGATACGCCCCTCGCCGAATTTGAATGGAGCGTGGCCATGGTCCCGAAGATAAGTTTTAATTTTTTGCATTACACATCCTTTGTATCCAATACCTGTTAAGGGTGTCCCTTGGTTAGGTCAGCGCGCCGATGGAACAGTGATTCACCGGAGTTCGAAACTCCCGTTCTGCGCATAGGGTTCTTCTGCGGCGCCCTCATTGAGAAATATCTGTTGCGGCAACCTGAAGTCACGCAGCTTGAGCAACGCCAGCGGCCCCGCATCCAGTTCGGTGCGCAGGTGCCATGTCAGGCTCAGGCCGTCGGGCGCCTTGAGGGCCAGGCGGTAGCGGCTGTTGCCGTCGTCCAGTGGCGTGACCTGGGCGTTTTCCAGCAGGCGGATCAGGCCCCAGGTGCCGGGGTAGTCGCCAAACAGCCGCTCGCCGGCATGCACGCTGGTCCAGCTGAGGCTCACGCCGGGATAGTCGCTGCGCCCCGGCCAGTTGAAACGCTGCCAGTTTTCTTTCTGGTTGAAGTACTGGTGCCGGTCGCCGTTGAGGATGAAGGTGGTTTGCACCACGTCGCGCACGGGTTTGCCTTGCAGTTCAAAGCTCAGCCCCACGCCGCCGTCGGTGTAGAGCACATCGGCCAGTTCGCTCATTTGATTGATCGCGCTCAGAAACTGCGGGTTGAAACGCAGGCCCTGGCTGTGGCGCGGATCGGCTACCCAACGGCTACCTTCCTTGCGCAGCACGCCGCTCAATTGCTGCTGTAAAAACTGTGCGATGCGCCCGGAGTCCGCGCGGATCATCTGCCCCAACATCGGCAACGACGCGTCGCTGGTGGTGGCGGCAAACGGGTAACGGCTGGCGAAGGCGGCGTTCCAATGGCTGACGATCGAGCGCTGCCACTGGCTATTGAGACCGGCGGCGGAGGGTTGCAACACGCGTTGCCAGGCCTGTTCCAGCGGCTGCACGAACAGCGTCTGCGCCGCCCCGCCCCACTCCGCGCCCAGGCTGGCGGCCAGCAGGGCGCCATAGGATTGGGTGTCGGTGAGGTCGATGCTACGGCCTTGAAACACGCTTTGTGCCAGGGCCTGGGTCATTTCCAGCGGGTCGGGCGCGGTGCTGATCTGCTGCAGTTTCAAACGCACCCGTGTCACGCGGGTGAGGAAGGCCGGGAGACTGAGGCCGTCCGTGTTGGACTTGTCCAGCAGCGCCAATAACGGGCCGAAGGTCGCCGCCAGCGGCCCCGTGGCGGCCTGGGCCAACGGTTCGATCGCTGGAGCCTTGTCCGGCCCGATCAGCTTTTGCGCGGACTGCACCAGCGAGTCGGCCAGGGCCTGGGGTCGGCTGCCCGCCTGCGCCTGGTAGGCCACGCTGTTCAGCAGCGCGATCAAGGGCGATTGGCGCACGTCGCTCATCAGCGTCAATTGGTCGATTGACTCATCGAGACTCGCGGCCTGCTGCCAGCGCAGGCTGTTGAGCAGATCCTGCCAGGCGCTGGCGTAGTCCTGGAAGTAGCGTTCGGTGAGGCGGGCGCGCAGTTGGTCAGGGCTCAGGCGGGTGTCGACATCGGCGGGTTGGTCGCTGAGCACCCAATCGATTTCCTCGCGGCGCGCCTCGGCGATCGCATCGATGGCTTGGCGCACCGAGCCTTCCCAGGCCTGGCGGGTGAACACGCCGGGCACGCTGGCCTCGGTGGTGAACAGGGCCTGGGCGTCGGTGTCGCCGACCAGTTGCGGCAGGCCCAGGGCCGGGTAGTGATGGGCGGAGTCATCGAGCAGTTGTTGGTACAGATTGGCTTCGGCATTGCGTTGGCCCAGTTGGCCGAGCAGGACCTGCCGGACTTGCGCGACCAGCCGTGCGTCGGTGTCGATGCGCCAAGCCGGGTTTTCCGCCAGGTGTTCGGCGTAGAACTGCCACAGAGTGGGGCCCAGGGCTTGCCAGAGGCCCGCGCGGGAAGGCTCGACTTCGCCGAGGGTTTTCACCAGCAGACTGGCGTCGGCTTTTGCCGGACGCGCCATCATCAGGTAGGCCTTGAGCTGGTCGTAGGCAGCACGGGCGCGTTCGGCGCGCTCGGGATTGTCCGGGGCCAGCTTGACCAGGGCCGTGAGCTGCTGGCGTAAAGCGGCGACGGCCGGGTCGCGGATCAGGCGGTTATTGGCTTCGACGTAGCGCGGCCACACGGTTTCAAGCAACACTGGGTTTTGATTCAGGCCGAAGCGCTGATACCACGGAGCGCCGCCTTGAACGCGATCATCCAGGCGCGCCAATTCGCGGACCAGTTCATGAAGGGCCTGGAGCTGTTCGTCGCCTTGTGATGCACGTTGCAAGGTCGACAACGAGCTATGTACCTGAGCGATCTGCGTGCGGTTGCTGATGAATGACAGCAGCAGTCCTGCTCCCCATAACGTCGCCAAACCCAGCACCAGCGCGTAGCCAACTCGCGGCACGCTCCAACCCAGCCGGCGGCCACGGGCGTTATCGCCGAGTACACCGTGCCACACCGGGGCCACCGACCACGCCTGTTGTTGATCATGCGGCGAGCGCTGTACCGGCAGGCTGAACCACACCCCCCGCAACGGCACGCCACGGGCAAATTCGCCGGCCAGATGCGCCAAGGTGTGACGCCAACGATCAATGCCCTCGGCCTTTAAATCCCGCGACAGACGCAGCAGAAAATCATCCTTCATCACCGCGTTCATCTGCGCCAAACCCGCGCGACGCAAAGGCTCCAGCAAACGATTCAGCGCGGCGTCCAATACCGCCGCCGAAAAGCGCTCGGGCAACTGACAGCCCACCGGCTGCGCTTTGCGTGTGTCCTGCGCCCACGCACTGCCGCAGACCTGCCAGAGAGATAACGGCAACTGCCAGCGCAAGTCACGGGCAAGGCGCTGCACCTGGCGTACACCTTTGCCCATCGCGACATCGTCGGCGGCCTGGGTTTCGTTCAGCGCCCAGACGACTCCGTCCAGCGCACGCCAGCGGCTGAGGCCGCTCCAGCGCTCAGGGAATGATTGATCCAGCGCGGCCTGCGCACTGCCGCCCCACAGCAGGACGGTGCCTTGGCCTTCGAGCCATTGGTGAGCGGCCAGGGTGGGGGCGATGGCTTCGATTTCGGTGGGTTCGCCGATGATGAGCAGCAGGCGGGTTTTGTGGCGCCAGAAAAGGCCGTAACGAGCACGCAGTAGCTTTCTAATCGAGCTAACGCGTTGCGCGACGTCTGCATCAAGGGACTTGGAGTGGTCAGCCTGCATAGGCCGGGGCACATCATCCGCCTGCACTTGCCGGTAAGCCGAATGCCCCAACTGGTGCCCCAAAAAATGGTAGCCCACAACGCACATCACCAGGACCAAGGTCGTAACGGCTATCACCCACAGTCCTGCGATTTTGCGATAACCACCAGAGCGAAGCCCAACCAGCTCGGGATACTGCCAGACCAATACACCCTGCACCGTACCAATCAACAGCAGTACGACGACCAAAACTCCCAGCCACACAACACGTCGAGTCTGCATTCGAAGTTCCTATTTCGAAAGTGATGGCACAGGCGTCAAGACCGTGCTCCAGAGCCCTGCATCAACGCAGTTGCTCCCGCTGAAAATGAATTGCGGCCCGGCGCCGCCTTGAATGGTCTGCGTTGCGGCGGCAATCGCCAGCCACGGTGACGCTTTGCCCGGGTTCCCCAGCGAGGTATCCAGGTTGTAAAACCCTTGATTGTTCTTCGCAGGGAGCGGCACGGCCGCCAAGACGTTGCTCAGCGCCTCATTCCTCTGCACATCAACTCCGACTCGCCAGGCTTGCTGGATCGATTGCGCATCGAGAGGCGCCCATTCCAATGCCTGACGCGCGGCGTAAAGCAACGCGTCGGTGTTCGGCTCGCGCTCCTGCTCCGGACGATGCAGGTAGGCGATTGGGGGCAAGACGGTTTGCGTCAGGCGGTTGCCAAAAAGCAGCCCGACCGCCGCTTCAGCCGTTCCTTCTGCCTGCTGCGGTGCAAACTGCAAAGCCACCACCAACAAAGACGCCTTGTCGCCAATTCGCTGATCGAGCCATTGGTCCAGTACGGCCAGCCCACTGCCTTCGACAGGGACAGTGGGCTGACGGATGCCGGATTCGCTCCACGCTTGTCGCCATAGGTCCTGCCACACGCTTTTCGGCAAAGCGCTATCGACCTCCAGAAGCACTGCCAGTTGTGTATCAGCGGACGCCCGCCTTAGGACTGGCAGCAGATCGGCAAGTAGCTGCCCAAATGCTCGTCCCAACACTTGCTCAGGGTTTTCATGTGCAGCGCTAGTAAGACGACTGTGACGCGAAACAGCTTGGTCCGGCCTGCACGGTTGAGCCTCAAGCACTTCGGCTCCGCTCAGCAACGCAGTCAGTTGTGTTGCTGAGGAAGTTTCCGGTTCGCGTAGCGCCGTGTGCAGGCTGACACCCAACACCTGTTGGACGCGCCGACCTCGTCGGATTTTGTGAACCAAATCCTCTTCACGTGCTTTATCCCAGCCGTCAGCCACCTGTTGTTGACCGAAATACAACAAAACACGCCCGAAGCTAAGCAGGCACCAGCCCAAGAACGGAGTCCCCAAGGCTAGCCCCCAGAAACCCGGGGGAGTTTCGCGTAACGATTGAGTACCGAGCAAAAACGCCCCGCATACACCCAGCACTAAAAGCAGCAGTGGCAGTACACCTAACCAACGCCAAACCCTCGGCCGCGCAGGTCGTGGCGACGGTGCTGGGACTTGATCCAATCTAACCGGCATGACTAGCTCGCACTTGCTTGAGGCAGAGACGAAATCAAGGTGCAACCACACGCGCAACGATGCCCATGAAACGCGACCGGAATGCCGTAGTCATGAAACGTTGGGTGCCCCTCGGCAATCTCTGTTCGGCCATGGCTGGGGATCGGGCAGTCCACTGGATCACCCTGGCGAGCCGCGCCAATGCCTCTGAAGAACATGACAGTGGAACCTGATTGAACACTGCCACCGCCGGTTGTTTTGTCGCCTATGCGAATGATACTTTTCATGTTCTATCTCCACTCACGAAACGATTCAATTACTTGCCCTGCGAAAGGGTCATATTTGCTAAGCGCACTTAAAATACAAGAACTGTCATCGATGCTTAGTTTCAAAAAAACCTATTCATTCATAATACTTCGCTAGCTCACACTAATAATTACGAAAACAGACAAGTCATCGTAAGAGTCGCAACCAGCAACATCTACTTCACAATCACTTCCTAACATGACGAAAGTGCTTTCATTACCAACAATCCGGGCAGCTCGAGATATTAAGAGCGGTGCCTGCCAACAATAATTGCCCACGCTCGCCATCCACTGGCACGAATTCAATCGCGCCCACATCATAAAAATCGGACGCACGCTCACTCAAACGCATTACCAACTCACGACCCTCAAAAATTTGCCTTGGGACGCCAGCACTAAAAATCAGCAATGTCGATACACTAAAACTTATCACAACTAACTAGATCACTGCACCTCAACCACCCTTCTGTAGTAACGCCCCCGGAAAACCTGAACTCAACCCAATCTTCACCGTCATTGCTATAAAACCCCAAAAAGGTAATTCTATCTCCTCGTATTAAATATTTTTGCGTGGACTTAGTCGCTGCAGGGGAAGAAAAAATCCTAGCCTGGATAGATTCCACGGTAGAGACTAATTCTGTACGCTTTTCGAAATTCATGTCATCGGACACTAACGACCTTATAGGCGAACCAGCAAAAGGGTAAACTACCCGACTTACCTCACCACACCCGACACAGCGATCCGACATCTTTATATTTACTTGCCCACCTTCAGCAATGTAAATATCTTCAACCCAAGTACCCCCATCCTTATAAGAGCTGATAATATAGCCACCTCTAAGCTTAAAATCACAAAGACCTCCCTGATTAAAAACCAACTCCTTTAAGGAGTGATCACTACTTTCGTAACGCAGTACTCTCGAGCAAAAATTCACACCATCTCCCGCCAAATGAAAAACCACCTCTCCGACCCCGTCACCGGTAATATCCTCAATATGCACGTCATCGTATACCGCCTCAATCTCACGTAAAAAATCTCCTGGTACCAACAGGCCATATTTTGTTCCATGATCAAATACAGACAGTGCAAGAGGTCGGCGACTCTCAACCTTTATTGCCGGTTGAGCCGCCTGTACTGTTTCACCTGTAGGCAGCATTCCAGTTGCACCCATAATCGCTCTCAGCTTTAAAGAATTGCTCGCATCGCCGTCACGTTCCAGCAGCGTCAACATGTCACTATATATTTTTTTATTTTTCTCGCGAGGAGGGTCGCAAGCTAGAATATTATCAAATGTCGTTCCCTCTAAAAAATACGCGAGAACCCTTGGAGAGGAAACTTGAATTAAATCCTTTCGTCCGGACGCGTAGTCCTTGTAGACTTTGTCGACGGTTGGTGAATCTTTAGTCAAATCGTATCCGTTAATACTCAGTGAACTACGCCACAGACTAGACGTCCCCCACCCCCCTCCACACTGCTCTCCAGTTGATACATTCACAACGCAACCATCAGACATTCTTACAAACGCACAAAGATATATGGTATTAGAGCGCCCCTCGTACTCCTCCCCCACTTCAGAAAAATGTACCACCGAGTAGGCTTTATCAGGAGAAAGATTACCAGCATCATACTTGCTATTATAGTTATAACTTAACCCCTCATCAAATATTCGCAGAACCCTTCCAGTGTTTGTTTTGTAGACCAGCGATTTATAGTCGCCATCAACCCCGTCCGAATAGAGGAGCAAACCTGATTCCCCTTGGATAGTGGTCGCCATCAATCCAGTAGAGGTTAGTACAGCAAAAAATAACAAAATTATATGTCTCACTATAACGTCCCTTATAATAACCCACGAAGGTGACTGTAGCGTTCACTCGGAGAGTTCATATTGCGAGCTGGCCCATAAATCATTATCAATTCTTCCTCGTACTGCAGGCGACTATCTCCCCACTGGTATGGATCTAAACTCAATCCAGGGTGGCGACTGCGCAATACGTCAATTGCGCTCTTGAGGCTACGTGACACATTAGCGGGCGCATTCACATCGTGATCAAGAACCAGAGCACGTCCGAGCCTCGACTGGAAGAAGTCACTTGCAGGATTAGCGTAACCGAGAGGTGACTTCGAGAGAGCCACTCTCATACGGGCAATAAAATCAACCACCTGTTTTTTCTGAAACTCTTCATGAAGCATTGCACTCGCAATCGAAGCCAGAGCTTCTGACTTTTTGGGAAATCCAGAATCAGTTTGACCAAATCCTTTTTTTATGAATTCATACAGCGCACTCCCGGTTATCTCTTCATTCTCCGTCTCTCCTGACGAGTAATATATTCTTGCTCCATTGGACTCTTGCCTGATGGACCAACCGCACTTAGCAAAAATTTCGCTAAATAAAACTCGGTTTTCCAATTTAAACTCATTGATCTGCTTGGGTAATTCACCATAACCTTCAGGAGTTACAGTTTTCTGCATGGCTCCGGCACTAAATGTTTGCCAGTCCCAGGCTTGAACTGCGTCCATGGCCCCTTCATTCGAAGACATGGCAATCACAATAGCCTTTTCATCACTTGTTGCTTTTCCCTTACTGATCAGATCGTCCCAACCTGAAAACCTGTTTAACTTCTTAGTCCCATGATATACAGGGCCATAATATGTCATGTCAGGGTACCCTCTCCTCTTCCTAACCCATCTATATCTCGAAAATTTAATATCTAAACAACAACCACAAGCGCACTCATCTCTCGTCAGAAATTGTCCTACCAACCCCACGGGATGCAAGTGATAAACCCGCCCATGCACCGGCAATCCCACTCCCGGCGCCACCTCATTCCACCAACTTATCTGCTTGATCCGCTCTTTCTCCGCCAACCAGTTCAGCAGAGGGGTGGAGCCGCTATGGCCCAGTACTGCGTCCAGCGCGTCCCACTTATGGGGTTCGTGGCGCCATTCGCTTTCGTAGAAAATGATCAGTTGCGACAGCGATTGCGCGTGCGCCGGTAGGCCAATCGCTGCCTGCAACTCTTCAGCCGTCATTTTTCCATCACGGTCACGATCAATGATGTCGTACAGGCGCTTCTTCATCGGCCCTTTATCCGACATGTCGGCCCAGGGGCCGTGGCGTTCGAGTTGCTCTTCATTAAAACGGTTGGCCGCGCGGAAAAAAGAAGCCAGGGTTTGCCGAGGGGAGTCGTAGTTGAAGACGATGTCGTAGCCGTCCCACGACCATGGACTGACCCACGGAGTAACGCCCACTTCTTCGCGCACCCAGCCATCGAGTAACACGCCGTCCACGTCGTGCAGCAGTCCATCGAGGCGGTACCAGTTGCAGGCCTTTCGATCTGCCGTTGCGGCGATCATGATTTTTTTATCGGTCTGTAGGCCATCGAGCTGACTTTTAGGCACCAGTAGATCAGCATCACTGGGCGTGCTGGCTGCACTGAGCGTGGGTGGTTGTGTGACGCTGAAACGCTCCTGATGCGCCACTACGGCAGTGCCCTTGGAGAGTTTCAGCCAGGACTTGCTTGCCTCAGGTAGTCGTTGTGCCCAGGCACGACTTGCTTCGATGAACGGTTCCATGTGATCGGCACTGAACACTTCCAGATGCAATTTCTTTTCCGGGTGCTCAGCCCCGCCGTCTTGATACTCGCCAATGTGACCGATCAAGTCGCCAGCCTTGATCGCTATCGGTTGATCGAGAACCTCGATGCGCTCGGCTATCGGTTCGCGAACACCGTCCAGGGAATTGAAGTGAACGTACTGATTTACACGCTCCAACTTACGGAACGTGCCTTCACCGCTGACGGCTACTTCCGTGTCATGGGGCAGTTCCATAAGGATGGCGCTGCTGGTGTTCGCTTCGGCGCGGACACGAAGTGACGGATTTGCTTTGACGCGGTACTCATCGCCGGCGATGGGGAGCAGATAGTCAATCGAAAGGTAACCGAGCAGTGGGCCATCGGCGCTTTTCAGTACGTCAGGTCCATTGGTGTTTTCCAGCTTTCGGAATTCACCGTCACCGCTTACGGTCACCTCCGCCCCCGGTAACAACAGAGCAAGCGCTTTACTCCGCTGCGCCTGGTTGTAAACCTTCAAACCCTGCTGCTCAGGATGGCCTGGGATTAAGTCCCGCACCGTTGCCTTGACTCTGCGAGTCTGCCCTTCGGGCCAAAACGCGGGACGCGCAATGCCAGGGTCGTTCTGGTAAACCGCCCAATCCTGCAAGTGCATGTACAGGCTATAAAAAATCAGGCTCGGCGGTGCGTCTGGGCTCCCCTCAATCTTTGGAGCTTCGAGGCGATGACGTACCAGCACAAAGTTGCGTGAAAAGGGCTTTTTTACGCTCAGTTCATTGACGAAGTACGCGGTGGTCGGCGAGTGCTCGTCGATGCGATACGCCACCACCTCGCCGTCGGCCAGGCAATGCACGCTGGATTGATCCAGAGTGCCGGCTGTGCCGCTGTCGAAATGCACCCCGCCGTGCCAAAGACCATTGCGTCCCAACGGGTAGTAACCGGCTACCGCCTTGGCCATTTGGGTTAATTGCAGCAACGGGCTGGTCTTGTACTTGAAGGGATGGCTCCAGTTTCTCACTGGAACCGGTGTGTCGTTACTGGTTTGCGCAAGCGGTTGAGACGGCGAAGGTGATGTCTGCCGTGTTGGCCAAAGCGGAGGGTCTGCCACATAAATCGGCTCTTCCCGGATGGGGCTGAAGAGATCAAATACTCGAGAAAACAAGTTGGCCATGGTGTGATTCACTCCTGGTAGCAAAGGGATCAGCCAGAGAAATCCGTAGGCCCCTGGGCCTTGGATTTGTGCTCAGTCAATTGAGGAGGCTGTGGCATATCCAGGGTTTGTCGGGCTGGCCCCTGAAGGTCGAAGTACGCCGACTTTATGAAGTAGTCCCCCTGAGTCCCGGACTCGATGCGACTTTGATCAATGGCGATGTAGCTGCCACCGGCATTCAAGATGATTTTCTTTTTCGCCGTGATATGGATCTCGTCCTCGGTACTGGTGATGTCCAACCCATGACGCGCGATCAACTCGAGCTTGTCGTTCTGCGCCTGGATACTCACCGCCCCCTGATTAGCGATCAGCTTGATCCCCAGCTTGCGCACAAACAGACTCATCCCTTGCCCCACACCGATGAACAGCCGCTTGACCACGCTGATATCCGTCTCAGCCCCGGAGTTGATCATCAGATTTTTTTGCGCCGCCAATTGCAGATGCTGGCCGCTGGTCACGGCCACGCCATCGGGCGCGCTGAGCACCAGCACGGACGACTTGAGTTGTTCCAGGTCTTGCTTGAGCAACTTCAACTGCGCCTGTACATCGGCCGGGTCTGCATGGGCTGCCTGGGCGTCTACCGACAACCCGTCCAACTGTTCGCCCGCCTGCTGTAACCGGCCCAGCGCGGCGCTCATTTCAAGCATCTGACCCTGAGCTTTGGGCTGCGCGTCAGCACTGATGAAGATGCCGCTGCCCGCACGGATGGCGGCATGGCCATCGGTACGCAATTCGGCTCCCTGACCACGTGGTTGTCGCTGACCATCCACCAAATGCCCAAGATTCAGCTGGCTCTTACCACTGTGCTCAGTACTCAGCTTGACGTGCTCCCGCCCCCGCGTGTCATCCATCCGCAGCTTGTTGTTCGCCGGGGTACGCAGCACGTTGCGTTTGTAGTTACGCAAGGTCACATGATCGACATGCTGGCTATCGTGCAACGCGTGCGCGATGTAGGGCCGGTCCGGGTCGCCCTGCTCGAACGCAATCGCCACTTCGGTCCCTGCGATCAACGGCAGGTGCAGGCCGTGGGTATCTCCGGCGTAGGGTCGGGCCAGGCGTAGCCATAGGCTTTCTTCGCCGGGTTTCCAGGTGTCGCGGTCGAACAGGAAGTTGACCTTGTAGCGCCCTTCGAGGTCGATGTGGCCGTAGGGGTCGTTGGCCTGTGGGCTGGTGACGCGGGCCGGGACGGTGCCGGCGATTTGGGGTTTGGGCTGCAGTGCGGGGCGAAAGCACACGGTGTCTGAATAGGGTATGGCCTGGAAGGTGGCGACCAAGCTGCTGTCGCGAGCGGCGGTGGTGGTCAGGCCGGTGATCACCGCGCCCGGTGTGAAGGCTTCGGGCGCGCCGCCGGTGATGTGCAGCACCTGCCCCGGCGCTAACGTGGCGCTGCTGGTGATGCCGCTGAGTTGGGTCTGGGCGTTGAGGTAATGCTCGTGGCGCAGGCGTGCGTAGAAGTAGCCGCTTTCACTGAGCAGGTCTTCGTCCTGATCCAGTCGGTCGCCGAGGGTCGTGTAGGGCTCGGCGTAGTGGTAGGCCTCGCCGTAGGTGCCGCTGGCGCCGCGGCTCTGGTCGATCTCGCCGCTCAGGTGGGCGCCGGCGTCGCGGGGGTGGTAGGTGCGGATATGCACCTGTTGTTCGACCACCCGGTGGTTCGATTGCAGGTGCCACACCGCGTCCTGCCCGCTGCTGCCCAACCCGGATTGCGGGCGATACGGCAGCGCGATGTCGAACTGGTAGAGGCGCTGATCGTCGCAGAACTCGACCACATCGATACCCAGGCGTTCGTCGCTGGTGAAGCGGTACCAGATGCCGACGTCGGCGAGCAGGCGGTCGATGAAGGCCAGGTCGCTTTCGCCGTATTGCATGACCTGCTCGCGCCTGGGGTAGTCGCGTTTCAGGCTGAACAGAAAGTCCTGGCCTTCAAAATCGTGGCGGCTGCGCAGGATGCTTTCGACGATCTGCGGCACGGATTGATGCTGGTAGATGCGAAATTGTCTGCCTTGGCCGAGCAGGGCCAGGCGCGGCTGCAGAGTGATTTCATAACGGGCCTGGTCGTTCGAGCCGCACTGGCGCTTGAAGCCGGTGACCACGCCGTGCAGGCTGCGCAGCGGTTTGATTGCGGGCGCGATGAAGCCTGAGGCCGGTGGTTTTTGCAGGGCGGCGTGCAGGCTGAAACGGGCGTCCTGGCCAAGCAGGGTTTCGGCGGCGAGGTCACGTTCGGTGCTGGTGAACTCCACGCGATAGGTGAAGGGCTGGCTCAGGTGTTCGTGGCCTTCAAAGGCCAACACGTCGAGACGGGCTTCGATGTTGCGCACACTCAGGGTGTGCCGGCTGTGGTCGAAAAGAACCCTCGGCAGTACGCTGGAAGTCATTCCCTTTACTCCTGGACGCGAAAGCCCAGAGAGTAAAGATTTGTTATCGGTGATTAATGTCGGAAGATTCGACTTTACAAGAGCGACACTTCCCGATCTGGTTTTAGAGCCTAAAAACTATCGATATGTCGATAATCCAAGCACAGGCGCTGAGCCAGTTCTCGCGCCCTCCCCAACCGAATCGGCCCGCGCTCGATATCGACCAATAACCCCGGGCACTCCAGCGATGGCAACGCGGCAATCTCCTTGAGTCGCCCGTCGGTCACCACCAGCAACCGCTGCTGTTCGGCGGGGTAGCGCGTTCTGCGTGCCGCCAGCCATTGCGTCGCCTCGCCCAGCGCGGCCAACAGTGGCGTACCGCCACCCGCGCCGAGCTGATCCAGCCAGCCAGCCAGGCTTTTCGCGGCTTTCAGGCCCTGCACCTGCCACTTCGGCGACTGCCCGCTCGCCGTCAGCAATGCCATGCGCGCCCGCTGGCGGTAGGCGTCATCCAACAGTTGCGCCAATAACCCTTTGGCATCGGTCAATGCACGATGCCGCCGCGTCGACGCCGACGCGTCGACAATCACCAACCATAACTCCTGGGCCGAGCGGCTGCGCAGGTGGAAACGCAGGTCCTCACGAGACTGCGGCCGCCCGCCGAGCAAGGTGCCCGGCCAATTGATAGAGCCCTGCTGCGCGTCGCGCGACTTGCCGTGCCTGCCTTTATCCAGTCGCCCCGCCTTGGGCCGGGCATCCGCCCCCGCGTCAGGTCGGGGGCAGATGCCTAAGGCTTTTTTGGCCAGGCGGGCACGTCTCGGCGAGCGCCCGTGGGCAAGGCCGGTGCGGGCATATCGCCCCACTGGCCTTGGCCGGGTGAAGTGTCGGACGCTTGAGGCGCCTGGCCCTCATGGTTGGGCGGGCTGGGCGGCGGGGACTGCGCCTGGCGACGATGGCGCAAGGCAAACTCGGCCACGGCTTCGATATCTTCCTCGGCGATGGCGGTCGCGCCGCGCCAGGCTGCATGCGCTCTTGCGCCACGCAACCAGACAAGGTCGGCGCGCAAACCATCCACGCCCGCGGCAAAGCAGCGTTGGGTGATCTGTGCCAGCGCCTCGTCATCCAATGCAATGGCCTCGAGACAGGCCCGCGCCCGGGTGCAACGCTCGCGCAGGGCGGCCTGCGGTTCGGCCCACAGCGCGCAGAAGGCCACGGGGTCGCTGTCGAAGTCGAGGCGCCGGCGGATGATCTGCCCACGCTCGGCCGGCACGGTTTGCCCGCTCAAGGCCACATTGAAGCCGAAGCGGTCGAGCAACTGCGGACGCAACTCACCCTCCTCCGGGTTCATCGTGCCGATCAGCACAAAGCGCGCCGCATGCCGGTGGGAGATGCCGTCGCGCTCGATCAGGTTGGTGCCGCTGGCGGCCACGTCCAGCAACAGGTCCACCAAATGATCGGACAGTAAGTTGACCTCGTCGACATACAACACCCCACCATCCGCCTTGGCCAGCACGCCGGGTGAGAACTGCGCGCGGCCTTCGCCCAATGCCGCATCCAGGTCCAGGGTGCCGACCAGGCGCTCTTCGGTGGCGCCCAACGGCAAGGTGACGAATTGACCGCTGGCCAACAGGTCCGCCAAGCCACGTGCCAGGGTGGACTTGGCCATGCCGCGCGGGCCTTCGATCAGCACGCCGCCGATCTTCGGGTCGATGGCGGTCAGGCACAGCGCGAGTTTCAGGTCATCGGCACCGACCACGGCCGACAGCGGGAAATGGGGAATATCAGTCATCAGCTGTCTTCTTCTATATCCAGCAACAGGTTTTCCAACGCCTCGCGATACGCCCCCGGCGCTTGCCACATGCCACGCTGCTGGGCTTCGAGCAGGCGCTCGGTCATGTCCCGCAGGGCATCAGGGTTGTGCTGTAGCACAAAGGCGCGGGTGTCGGGGTCGAGTAGGTAGGCGTCGGCGAGCAAGGCGTATTGGTGATCGTCGATCAGCGCGGTGGTGGCGTCGAAGGCGAACAGATTGTCCACGGTTGCCGCCATCTCGAACGCACCTTTATAGCCATGACGCTTCACGCCTTCGATCCACTTGGGGTTGGCGGCGCGGGCACGGATCACCCGGTTCAGCTCTTCCTTCAAGGTGCGGATCTTCGGCACGTCCGGCTGGCTGTGGTCGCCATGGTAGCTGGCAGCCTTGTCGCCGCTCAGGGTTTCCACGGCGGCGAGCATGCCGCCCTGGAATTGGTAGTAATCGTTGGAATCGAGCAGGTCGTGCTCGCGATTGTCCTGGTTTTGCAGCACCGCCTGCACCTGGCTCAGGCGTTGGGCGAATTGCCCGCGGGCGGCGGTGCCCTCGTCGGCGCCACCATAGGCGTAGCCACCCCAATTCAGGTAGACCTCGGCCAAGTCCTCGCGGCTTTGCCACAAGCGACCGTCGATCGCGCCCTGCACGCCAGCGCCATAGGCACCGGGCTTGGCCCCGAAAATACGCCAGCCCGCCTGTTTCGCCGCCGCGGCCTCGTCCAGGCCGGACTCAAGCAACGCCTGGCGCTCGCAACGGACCTTGGCGGCCAGCGGGTTCATATCGTCAGGCTCGTCCAGCGCCGCCACCGCTTGTACCGCCGCATCGAACAGGCGGATCAGGTTGGCGAAGGCATCCCGGAAGAACCCCGACACGCGCAAAGTCACGTCGACACGCGGGCGGTCCAGCAGGCTGATCGGCAGGATTTCGAAGTCGTCCACCCGCTGGCTGCCCGTGACCCACACCGGGCGTACCCCCATCAGGGCCATGGCCTGGGCGATATCGTCGCCGCCGGTACGCATGGTCGCGGTGCCCCACACCGACAGGCCGAGCTGGCGCAGGTGGTCGCCGTGGTCTTGCAGGTGCCGCTCGAGAATCAGGTTGGCCGACTGGAAACCGATGCGCCAGGCAGTGGTGGTTGGCAGGTTGCGCACGTCGACGCTGAAAAAATTGCGCCCGGTGGGCAGCACATCCAGACGCCCCCGGCTCGGCGCGCCGCTTGGGCCCGCCGGCACGAAGCGGCCGCCCAGGGCATCGAGCAGGCCGCGCATTTCCGCCGGGCCGCACCCATCCAGGCGTGGCGCCACGACACTGCGCAGGCTTTCGATGACGGATTTGACGTCCTCCCAACCGGGCTCTTCCAGCTGTTCCAGCGGCCCCGCCAGCGCCTGTTCGATCAACCGTGCAGCGTACAGCTCCAGGCGCTCGCGGGTATCACCGGCGGTGCGCCACCGCTGTGGATCGATGGTTTGCAACACCTCCGGGCAGCGTCCGGTCCAGGGTTCGGCGAGGGCGCAGTCCAGCGGGTCGAAACCCAGCTCGAAGGCCTTGGCCAATACCCGTAACAGGCTCGATTGCGCGCCTCGGCCGTCGCCACGCGGGATACGCAGCAACGCGAGCAAGGTGTCGATACGCAAGCGGCCCTGGGGCGACTCGCCGAAGATATGCAAGCCGTCGCGGATCTGCGATTCCTTCAGGTCACACAGGTAGGTATCCAGGCGCGGCAGCCAGATCGCCGCGTCGGCCTCGCTGTCCAGCTCAAGCTCCTGGTCGATACGGGTTTCGCGCACCAGCTTGAGGATGTCCTTTTGCAGCTCGCGGGCGCGGCGCGGGTCGAGCAATTGCGCTTCGTAGTATTCGTCCGCCAACAGCTCCAGGTCGCGCAGCGGCCCGTAGGTTTCGGCACGGGTCAGCGGCGGCATCAAGTGATCGATGATCACCGCCTGGGTGCGCCGCTTGGCCTGGGCGCCCTCGCCCGGGTCGTTGACGATAAACGGGTAGATATTCGGCAGCGGCCCGAGCAGCGCGTCGGGCCAGCAATTTTCCGACAGCCCTACGCCCTTGCCCGGCAGCCATTCCAGGTTGCCGTGCTTGCCGACGTGGATCACGCCGTGAGCGCCGTAGGTGTGGCGCAACCAGAAATAGAACGCCAGGTAAGCGTGAGGCGGCACCAGGTCCGGGTCGTGGTACACCGCGCTGGCGTCCAACTGATAACCGCGGGCCGGCTGGATGCCGATAAACGTCAAGCCCAGGCGCAGGCCGGCGATCATCAGGCGGCCGTCGCGGCACATCGGGTCGTTGTGCGGCGCGCCCCAGCGTTCCAGCACCGCCTGGCGGTTGGCTTCGGGCAGGCGCTTGAACATCGCCTCGTAGTCGTCCAGGCCCAGGCTTTGGTGGCACGGGCGCAGGTCGAGGTTGTCCAGGTCGTTGGTGACGCCACCGAGCAGTTCGTGGATCAGCGCGGTGCCGCTTTCCGGCAGGATTTCGGGCAGCGGATAACCCTCGGCCTGCAAGGCCCGCAGGATATTCAGCGCCGCCGCCGGCGTGTCCAGGCCGACGCCGTTGCCGATGCGGCCGTCGCGCGTCGGGTAGTTGGCCAGGATCAGGGCGATGCGCTTGTCGGCATTCGGCACCCGCGCCAGTTCGACCCAACGGCGCGCCAGTTCAGCGACAAAGTCCATGCGCTCCGGCGCTGCGCGGTAGCACACCACGTCCGACTGGCTACGCTCACTGCGCCAGGCCAGGTCCTTGAAGCTGATCGGTCGGCTGATGATGCGCCCGTCCAGTTCCGGCAAAGCGATGTGCATCGCCAGGTCGCGCGGGCCGAGGCCTTGTTCGCTGGCCTGCCAGGCGGGTTGGTTGTCCTGGGCGCAAATTGCCTGGATCACCGGGATATTGCGGCGAAACGGGCGCAAATGCGGTGCTTCGGGGCTGGACTGGGCAAAGCCGGTGGTGTTGAGAATCACCGCCGCCCCGACCTCATCCAGCCAGTCCTCGACCACCGTCAGGCAGCCGGGCTCCTTCAGACTGGCCACTGCCATCGGCAACGGATTCAGGCCCGCCGCCTGCAGACGCTGGCAGAACACATCGATAAAACCGGTATTGGCCGCTTGCAGATGGGAGCGGTAGAACAGCACCGCCGCCACCGGGCACTCAGGATTCCAATCCAACTGCCAGTCGTTGAGGCACGCATTGGCTTTACGCGGGTGATAAATCGCGCTGCGCGCCAGGGTTTGCGGCTCGGCCCAGGCATAGTCGCGGCCCAGGTAGGCGCTGGCCAGGCAGCGATAAAAATCCAGCGCATTACCCAGGCCGCCCTGGCGCAGGAACTGCCACAGGCGGTCACGCGCTGCGGCATCCACGGTGCTGAGGCCGCTGAGTTCCGGGTCGGGGCGGTCATCCCCCGGCACCAGGATCAGCGTGACCCCGCGCTCGGCCAACGCCACCAGGCGCTCGACGCCGTAACGCCAATAGCCGATGCCGCCGTGCAGGGAAATCAGGATGACCTTGGCGTGGCGCAGCACTTCATCGACGTACAGGTCCACCGATGCATGGTTCTGCACCTGCATCGGGTTGACCAGGCGCAGGCTCGGGTAATCCTCGGGCAACTGCTGGGCCGCTTCGGCCAGCAGCGCCAGGCTGGAGTCGCCGCTGCACAGGATCACCAGCTCGGCGGGGGTTTGCCCAAGGTCGGCAATGTTGTCGTCCGCGACGAAACCGCCGGGCTGGGTCCTGAGCAGGTGCATGGGTTAAACGCTGAGGGCGGCGCGCAATTGCGCTTCGAGGCCCGCCGCGTCGAGGTCCTGGCCGATCAGCACCAGGCGCGTGATGCGCGCTTCGTCGGCGCTCCAGGCGCGGTCGAAGTGTTTGTCGAAGCGCGTGCCCACGCCCTGGATCAGCAGGCGCATCGGCTTGTTCGGGATCGCCGCGAAGCCTTTGACGCGCAGGATGCCGTGCTGCACCACCAATTGGATCAGGGCGTCGAGCAGCAGGGCTTCGTCGGACTGGGGCAAGTCGATGGAAATGGAGTCGAACGCATCGTGATCATGATCGTCTTCACCTTCGTGATGATGATCGTGATGGCTGTGGCGGCCGTCGATGTGCTCTTCGGAGCCGGCGCCCAGGCCGATCAGCACGTCCAGCGGCACCCGACCGCTGCTGGCTTCGATGATCTTCACCGCCGGCGGCAACTCTTCGGCGACTTCCAGGCGCACGCGGGCCAGGTCGTCGGGGCTGATCAGGTCGCACTTGTTGAGGATCACCAGGTCGGCGCTGGCCAGTTGGTCGGCGAACAGTTCATGCAGCGGTGATTCGTGGTCCAGGTTCGGGTCGAGTTTGCGCTGGGCGTCGACCTGATCCGGGAAGGCGGCGAAGGTACCGGCCGCCACGGCGGGGCTGTCGACCACGGTGATCACCGCATCGACCGTGCAGGCGTTGCGGATTTCCGGCCACTGGAACGCCTGGACCAAGGGTTTTGGCAGGGCCAGGCCGGAGGTTTCGATGAGGATATGGTCAAGGTCACCGCGACGGGCAACCAGTTCGCGCATCACCGGGAAGAACTCTTCCTGTACGGTGCAGCACAGGCAGCCGTTGGCCAGTTCATACACGCGGCCGTTGGCTTCTTCCTCGGTGCAACCGATGGAGCACTGCTTGAGGATTTCACCGTCGATGCCCAGCTCGCCGAACTCGTTGACGATCACCGCGATGCGACGGCCCTGGGCGTTATCGAGCATATGGCGCAGCAAGGTGGTTTTGCCCGAGCCGAGAAAGCCGGTAACGATGGTGACGGGGAGTTTGGCCAGTGTTTTCATCGGATGCCCTTGGGGGCGGGCATACGGGACGATAGGCCCTGCGCGACGCGCAGCAGCAGATTTCGTCACCGGATCACCCCGCCCGGTTGAATTGAAAAATCGGTTGCGAGGCAGGTCTCCTGGCTTGGGGCTTGCGGGTCTTGCGACCGGCGCTGGCTGCGCCTTCCCGCCTTGATGGCAGTGGCGTGGCAGTCAGATAAACCCTTCACAGTTGCGGGGGCAGCCGCGGCTTGAACCGCGTTCCCTTCTTAGCTTCGGCCTGGGCCGAAGAACCTCGAGGGTGCAAGGCTACAGGGGCTCAGTCAATTTGACTACCGTCGCCCTGCATGCTTTCCTACACACCTTGTTTCGGGTGCCCTTCACAGGGTGAAACGGGAAACCGGTGCGTCATAGCGATATGACCAGTCCGGTGCTGCCCCCGCAACGGTAAGCGAGCGAAGCGTCACAGCCACTGTGCTTTGTGCATGGGAAGGCGATGCTTTCAGGACTCAGTTCAAGAGCCCCCTCGCAAGCCCGGAGACCGGCCCGAAAAAAATCATCTAACAAACCCGCGGTGGGCGGGCGCTGTTTGAACCCTGCGTGCCTGGCTCGCGGGTTTTGCATGCGCTCGTGTCACCCTGAACCCCTGAAGGGACGCGCCATGTCGATCATCAGCAGCACCTCGTCTAGCACCAGCAGCACCGCCACCCTGAGCCAACGCCTGGGCGCCGCCATCGGCGCTTCGATCCTCGGCGCGTGCCTGGTGTATTTCGCCGGGTTCTCGCATATCGAAGCGGTACACAACGCCGCCCACGATACCCGCCACAGCGCCGCGTTCCCGTGCCATTGAGACCTGCCGACATGATCAAGCGTATTGCGCAAACCGCAGGTTTCAGTGGGCTGCTGGCCGCCCTGTTGTTGACCTTGCTGCAAAGTTTCTGGGTCGCCCCGCTAATCATGCAGGCGGAAACCTTTGAAAAAGCCCCGGCCGCGACGCAAGTGGTACACGAGCACGCCGCCGGCACCGCTGCACACGCCCATGACGCCGAAGCCTGGGAGCCGGAAGACGGCTGGCAGCGCGTGCTGTCGACCACTGGCGGCAATCTGGTGGTGGCGGTCGGTTTCGCCTTGATGCTCGCCGGGCTCTACACCCTGCGCGCACCGACTCGCACGGCTCAAGGCCTGCTGTGGGGCCTGGCCGGTTACGCAACCTTCGTGCTGGCGCCAACCCTGGGCCTGCCGCCGGAATTGCCGGGCACTGCCGCTGCCGACCTGGCACAACGGCAGATCTGGTGGATCGGCACGGCGGCCTCAACCGCGGCCGGTATCGCGCTGCTGGTATTCGGTGGCAACTGGCTGCTCAAGGCGCTGGGCGCGGCGATCCTCGTGGTGCCTCATGTGATTGGCGCTCCGCAACCTGAAGTGCATTCGATGCTGGCCCCTGAGGCCCTGGAAGCACAGTTCAAGATCGCCTCGCAACTGACCAACATCGCGTTCTGGTTGGCGTTGGGGCTGATCAGCGCCTGGTTGTTTCGCCGCAACCGCGACGATCGATACACCGCATGACCCTCGTGGTCGGCCTGGGCTGCCAGCGCGGCTGCGAGTTTCAAGCCCTGCTGGACCTGCTGGACGCCGCCCTCGCCGAGGGCGGTATCGAGCGCCATCGCATCACCGCCCTGGCCAGCCTTGATCGCAAGCAGGATGAACCGGGCTTGCTGGCCCTGGCCCAATGGCTGAACCTGCCGCTGCACTGCTTCAGCGCGGCGCACCTGGCGATGTATGACGACCGCCTGAGCCACAGGTCTGCCGTCGCCTTTGCCCATACCGGTTGTTACGGCATCGCCGAAAGCGCCGCCCTGGCCCTGGCCGAACAACTCGGCGGCGCCCCTGCGCGCCTGTTGGTCCCGCGCAAAAAATCCGCCCGGGCCACCTTGGCATTGGCCTGCGTCGACTGAAACCGCGATAATCGCCGCTTCCGATCATGAGCGTTCCTCATGCTCGCGCGTTTTTTCACAGGATTTCTCCATGACCGTCTACTTCATCGGCGCCGGCCCCGGCGACCCGGAATTGATCACCGTCAAAGGCCAGCGGCTGATCCGCAGTTGCCCGGTGATCATCTATGCAGGGTCGCTGGTGCCGGCGGCGGTACTGGAGGGGCATCAGGCCGAACAGGTGGTCAACAGCGCCGAACTGCACCTGGAACAGATCATCGAGCTGATCAAGGCCGCCGATGCCAAGGGCCAGGATGTGGCGCGGGTCCACTCCGGCGATCCAAGCCTGTACGGCGCAATTGGCGAACAGATCCGCCTGTTGCGCGAGCTGGGCATTGCGTTCCAGATCATTCCCGGCGTCACCGCCGTGGCCGCCTGCGCGGCGCTGCTGGAGACTGAACTGACCCTGCCGGACATCGCCCAGAGCGTGATTCTCACCCGCTACGCCGATAAAACCCGCATGCCCGCCGGTGAAGACTTCGACAGCCTGGCCCGTCACGGCACGACCATGGCGATTCATCTGGGGGTCAATCACCTGGAGAAGATCGTCGCCGAACTGCTGCCGCACTATGGCGCGGATTGCCCGATTGCCGTGGTACACCGCGCGACCTGGCCGGATCAGGATTGGGCTGTCGGCACCTTGGCGGACATTGCCGACAAAGTCGCGGCCAAAGGCTTCAGGCGCACGGCGCTGATTGTGGTGGGTCGGGTGCTGGCCAGTGACAGTTTCAGCGCGTCGTCGCTGTATCGGGCCGGGCATGTACACCTGTACCGCCCCTAATCAAAAACATCAAAAAACAAACATAAAACACTGATTTAACTAAACAAACACAAAGTAAAATGTGGGAGGGAGCTTGCTCCCGATAGCGGTGTATCTGTTG
>NZ_JBWKXO010000049.1:0-38466 GCF_059423025.1 Pseudomonas sp. GW704-F2
GCCGCACTGCGGGCGACGTCCTGGGCGGTGGCGCTCATTTCATGGGCTTGCCCCCGATAGCGGTGAATCAGTCGATGTAGCCTTTGACTGACCCACTGCAATCGGGGGCAAGCCCCCTCCCACATTGGATTTTCTTCAGCGTTGGTGTCGGTTACTCACACCTGGAAATGATCCATCAACCCCTGTTGCTGATTGGCCAGGTGGTTCAACGCCTGGCTGACCCGTGCCGATTCGTTGGCCTGTTCTGACAGCGACTCGGTGACATCGCGGATTGTCGCCACGTTGCTGTTGATCTCTTCGGCCACCGCGCTTTGCTCTTCGGCGGCACTGGCGATCTGTAGGTTCATGTCGCTGATCACTGTGACTGCGGCGCCGATCTGGCGCAGGGCGGTGACCGCCTCGCCGACTTGTTCGACGCTGCTCTGGGCCTGGCGATAGCTGTTGCCCATGGCGCCGACCACATCGGTGGTGCCGCTTTGCAGTTGCTCGATCACCAGGCGGGTTTCTTCCACCGACTCCTGGGTACGACGCGCCAGGTTGCGCACTTCGTCGGCGACCACGGCAAACCCACGGCCGGCCTCACCGGCCCGGGCCGCTTCGATGGCGGCGTTGAGGGCCAGCAGGTTGGTCTGCTCGGCGATGCCGCGAATCACTTCGAGCACCGAGCCGATCTGCGCACTGTTGGTCGCCAGGCCTTCAACCTGGGCCATGGCGGTGCTCATGTCCGCCGCCAGATGGCCGATGTTGGTGGTGGTGCGGTCGATCACCTGCAGGCCGTCACGGGTGGCCTGGTCGGCATCGCGTGCGGCTTGGGCGGCCTGGGCCGCACTGCGGGCGACGTCCTGGGCGGTGGCGCTCATTTCATGGGAGGCGGTGGCCACCTGGTCGACCTGGCGGTATTGCTGCTCCATGCCGGCGCTGGTTTCGCTGGCGATCGCGGCGGATTGGTCGGCGGTGCCGCGGGCGTCCTGCACCGAGCGTTTGACCTCGGCGATGATCGGCTGCAGTTTGTCGAGGAAGCGGTTGAACCAGCCGGCCAGTTGCCCCAGCTCGTCCTGTTTGGCGTAGTCCAGGCGACGGGTCAGGTCGCCTTCGCCGCTGGCGATGTCTTCGAGCATGTGCGCCACGCTCAGGATCGGCCGGGTCACGCTGCGCGCCATCAGCCACACCAGCCCCAGGCCGATCACGGCGGCGAGCAGGCCCAGGCTCAACTCGAGCAGGGTGCCACGGGCGTTGTCGGCGTCCAGTTGCGCCTTGAGCGCTTCGGCCGGGCCCACCAGGATTTTTTCCGGCACATCCAGCAACACGCCCCACGGCTTGCCGCCGGGGATCGGCGTGAACGGTGCCAGGACCTTGAGTCGACGGTCGGCACGCAGGCTGCTGATCCGCGTACTGCCGGCCAGGGCGCTGAGCAATTGCGCGCCGCTGGCGGTGTCGACCTGGTCCAGGCGCTGGCTGAGCTTGCTCGCATCCGGGCTGTAGCCGGCCAGCAAGCCGGTGGCGCTGAGAATGCTGACCTGGGTCTGGCCGTCATACAGCGTGTGGCTCGCCTGCTGGCTCACCGCCTGCAGGCTGTTGAGGTTGATGTCCACCGACAGCGAGGCGATGACTTTGCCATTCACTATCAGCGGGAACACGAGGCTGGTCATCAGTACGTTTTGGCCGTCGATGACATAGAAGTACGGTTCGATCACACACGGTTTGAGGGTGGTGCGCGGGCAGGTGAACCAGGCATTGGCCTTTTCCCCGCTCGGGCCGATGCTGGTGTCGGACATGTCGCTTTCGGGCAGCGACATGGCGGTGAGTTTGCCGGGCGTCGGCTGTGACCAATAGAGGGCGAATCGGCCTTTGTCGTTGCTGCCCAGCTCTGGCTGGTTGACGAACAGCTCATCCTTGCCGTCCAGGGCATTGGCTTCGAACACCAGGGACAAGCCGAGCAGGTCGGGGTTGGCCTGCAAGGCGGCCTTGACCTGGCGGGTCAAGTCTTCACGGGTGTCGAAGGCGTCAAGGAAGCGCTTTTCCGCCTGTTCGCGCAGGAACAGCACCTGGCGGGAAAACCCGTGACCGTATTGATAGGCATCCATGAACTGCTGGCGGATGCCCAGCGCCTGCGCTTCGCCCTGGGCTTCGATACGCGCCCGGGCCGCTTCGTCGAGCATGTGCATGCTGGAGGCTTTGACCTGCTGCGAACTCTGTTCCATGCGATACAGCGACAGACCCACCAGCAGGGTCACGATCCCCAGCAGGCAGAGGCCGGCGAGCAGGGTGATTTTCCATTGAATGGACAGCTGTCTGAGGGACATCGCGGAGCATCCTTTACCTGAAAACATAGAGAGCCTTTATATCGGCGGCTGTGTTTTTTTCTTTATTCAAACGTTCAATTTAAATTTGCAGGCGACGCCGTTTTTTGACATGCGACCGCGCCTGCTGCAAAGTGCGCGCCCTCTAATAAGACCTCCTTCCAGCCTGCTCACCGGCAGTCATCCTCCATGGCCGCGCGGGTGCGGGCATGCCTGTATTTTGTTTTTTGCTCGAGGTAACCATGATTAACGCAGTCATCGCCGCGGTCGGCACCATGCTGGTGCTCAGCCTGTCCCGCGTGCATGTGGTCATCGCCATCATCGTCGGCGCCCTGGTGGGCGGGCTGACCGGTGGCCTGGGCATCGACGCCACGCTCCAGGCCTTCAACGGTGGGCTGGGTGGTGGCGCGACAGTGGCTTTGTCCTACGCATTGCTCGGCGCTTTCGCGGTGGCGATTGCCAAGTCCGGCCTGGCCCATGCCCTGGCGGACAAGGCGCTGCTGCTGGTCGATCGCCAGGAAGCCAGCGGCGGCAGCCATGTCAAATGGCTACTGATCGGCCTGCTGTGGGTGGTGGCGATTGCCTCGCAAAACATCCTGCCGATTCATATCGCGTTTATCCCGCTGCTGGTGCCGCCGTTGCTGTATGTGCTGACCAAACTGCAACTGGACCGTCGCCTGATCGCCTGCGTGATGACCTTCGGTTTGATCACGCCCTACATGTTCCTGCCGGTGGGCTTCGGCAACATCTTTCTCAACCAGATCCTGCTGGCCAACGTGGCCAAGAGCGGCGTGGACATCAGCCAGGTCAACGTGACCCACGCCATGGGCCTGCCGGCGCTGGGCATGGTGGTCGGCCTGCTGGTGGCGGTGTTTGTCAGCTACCGTAAAAAGCGCGTGTACGACCTGGAGAAAATCGAGCGGATCGAACAGGTCGCGGTGCAATACAACCCGCTGACCCTGCTGGTGGCTGGCCTGGCGATCGCCTCGGCGTTCATCATTCAGTTGTGGTTGGACTCGATGATCATCGGCGCCCTGGCCGGGTTCCTGATTTTCTCGGTATCGGGCATTGTGCGCTGGCGCGAGACCGACGACCTGTTCACCGAAGGCATGAAGATGATGGCGATGATCGGCTTCATCATGATCGCCGCTTCAGGCTTCGCCGAAGTGCTCAAGGCCACCGGAGACGTGCGCTCGCTGGTGGAAACGTCGGCGGCGCTCATCGGCCATAGCCGTGGGATCGGGGCGTTGCTGATGTTGCTGGTGGGGCTGCTGGTGACCATGGGCATCGGTTCGTCGTTTTCCACGGTGCCGATCCTGGCCGCGATTTTCGTGCCGCTGTGTGTGCAACTGGGCTTCAGCCCGCTGGCCATTGTGTGCATCGTCGGCACGGCCGGCGCCTTGGGCGATGCCGGTTCGCCGGCGTCGGATTCGACCCTGGGCCCGACGTCCGGCCTGAATATCGACGGCCAGCACCACCACATCTGGGACACCGTGGTGCCGACATTCCTGCATTACAACATCCCGCTGCTGGTGTTTGGCTGGGTGGCGGCGATGACGCTCTGACGAGGTCGTCCTACAGAATCCGCGCAACTGGCCGTTAACCTCTCAAGCCGCCACTAATAAGAGAGAAAAGCCATGCGTCTGAGCCTGAAGGTCAAAGTCCTGTGCCTGGCCATCGTGCCGGTGCTGTTGTTTGCGTTGGTGATCAGCCTGACCACGGTGTGGATCCTCAAGGGGCAAGCGCGCAACGAGGTGGATGAGACCCGCCAGCACTTGCTCGACGCCGCCAAGGCCACTCTGCAGAGTTATGTGGAAGTGGCCATGACCACTATCAAGCCGCTCTACGACGCCGCCGCCCCGGGCGATACGGCGGCGCGTGCCGAGGTGGTCAAGCTGCTGTCCAATACCAGCTACGGCAAGGATGGCTACTTCTTCGGCTACGACTCCGAAACCATCCGCCTGTTCAAGGGCAACAGCCCGGACGGCGTGGGCAAGAGCTTCAAGGACAACCGCGACCCGAATGGCGTCTACGTCAACCGCGACCTGGTCAAGGTCGGCAAGGACGGCACCCACTACCTGCAATACAGCTCGACCCAGCCCGGCCAGACCGAACTGGTGCCCAAGCTCGGCTACACCGAGTACTTGCCCAAGTGGGACATGGTCATCGGCACCTCGGTCAACCTGGATGGCATCGATGCCCAGGTGGCGGTGGTCGAGGCCAAGGTCAAGAAACGCATGGAGGGCGTATTGCTGAGTATCTTCGGTGTGGCCGTGCTGGTGCTGCTGGTGATTGCGGCGGCGGGCATGGTCCTGGCCAATACCATCCTGCGTCCGCTGCACCTTATGAAAGCCAACCTCGACGATATCGCTGCCGGTGAGGGCGACCTGACGCGGCGCCTGGCTATCACCAGCCAGGATGAGCTGGGCGATCTGGCCGGGGCCTTCAACCGGTTTGTCGAAAAGATCCACGGTTTGGTGCGCCAGATCACCGAAATGACCGCGCAACTCACCGGGCTGGTGGGCCAGGTGTCCGACCAGGCGCAGCGTTCGGAGCAGGCCATGGAGCGTCAGCGTCACGAGACCGACCAGGTGGCCACCGCGATCAATCAGATGTCTTCCGCCGCCCAGGAGGTTGCGCGCAGTGCCCAAGGCGCTTCCGTGGCTGCGCAACAGACCGACGCCGAGGGCCAGGCCGCCAAGCGCGTGGTGGACGGCAGCATCGCGCAGATCCATGCGCTGGTGAACGATATCCGCAGCAGCGGCGTGTCCCTCGACAGCTTGCAGCAGGACGTGTCGTCGATTGTCAGCGTGCTCGGCGTGATCCGCTCGATTGCCGAGCAGACCAACCTGTTGGCCCTTAACGCCGCGATCGAAGCGGCGCGGGCGGGGGAGGCCGGTCGCGGCTTTGCCGTGGTCGCCGACGAAGTGCGTGCCCTGGCCAGTCGTACCCAGACCAGCACCCAGGAAATCCAGGGCATGATCGACCGCCTGCAAAAAGGCACCGTCGCCGCCGTGGAGGCCATGCGCCGCTCCAGCGATGCCGGGGACGGCACCTCGGCCCAAGCCAACGAAGCCGGGGCGTCGCTGGACACCATGGCGCAGTTGATCGGCACCATCAACTCGATGAACGCGCAAATTGCCAGCGCCGCCGAAGAACAGACCGCGGTCGCCGAAGAGATCAACCGCAGCGTGCATCAGATTGCCGTGGCGGTGGACAGCGTGGCCGATGAAACCCAATTGGGCGCCCAGACGTCGCGCAGCCTGGCCGACCTCGGCCAGCGCTTGGGCCAACTGGTGGCCCAGTTCAGGATCTGAGCGGGGTTACTCGACGTCGCGCATCAACAGGCCGAAACGCAGATCCATCTGCGCCGGCAAGGGCACATACACCGTGTGCCCATCCCCCGGCGCCACCTCGATGGCTTCGCCCTTGGCGTTGTGCAGGGTGGCCAGGTCGAAGTGAAAGTTGCCGGCGGGGGTCATCAGTTCCAGGTGATTGCCCACCGCAAAGCGGTTCTTCACCTTGACCTCCGCCAGCTCGCCCCGGCGCTCGCCGGTCAATTCGCCGACGAACTGCTGACGTTCCGACACCGAACTGCCGTTCTGGTAGTTCTGGTACTCGTCGTGTACATGGCGACGCAGGAAACCTTCGGTGTAGCCGCGTTGGGCCAGTGACTCCAGGTTGGTCATCAGGTTGCGGTCAAATTCGCGACCGGCCACGGCGTCATCGATGGCCTGGCGATACACCTGGGTGGTGCGCGCGCAGTAGAAGTGGGACTTGGTGCGGCCTTCGATCTTCAACGAATGCACGCCCATGTGGGTCAGACGCTCCACATGCTGCACCGCGCGCAGGTCCTTGGCGTTCATGATGTAGGTGCCGTGCTCGTCTTCGAAGGCGGGCATCTGTTCATCCGGGCGGTTGGCCTCCTGCAACAGGAACACCTGATCGGTCGGCGCGCCAATGCCCAGTGTGGGTTCCGGTTGATATTCCTGGACGATATCGCCGGTGACGTTTTCCACCGCTGGCGTGGCCTGGTATTTCCAGCGGCAGGCGTTGGTGCAGGTGCCTTGGTTGGCGTCGCGCTTGTTCATATAGCCGGAGAGCAGGCAGCGCCCGGAATAGGCCATGCACAACGCGCCATGGACAAACACTTCCAGCTCCATGGCCGGCACTTGCTCGCGGATTTCGCCGATCTCTTCCAAGGACAATTCCCGCGACAGGATCACCCGGCAGATGCCCTGCTGTTGCCAGAATTCCACACTGGCCCAGTTCACGGTATTGGCCTGCACCGACAAGTGGATGGGCATCATCGGGAAGTGGCGACGCACCAGCATGATCAGCCCGGGGTCGGACATGATCAACGCATCCGGGCCCATGGCGATCACCGGGGCCAGGTCCTTGAGGAAGGTCTTCAGCTTGGCGTTGTGCGGCGCGATGTTGACCACCACGTAGAAACGCTTGCCCAGTGCATGGGCTTCCTCGATGCCCAGGGCCAGGTTGGCGTGGTCGAATTCGTTGTTGCGCACGCGCAGGCTGTAGCGCGGCTGGCCGGCGTATACCGCATCGGCGCCGTAGGCGAAGGCGTAGCGCATGTTTTTCAGGGTGCCGGCGGGGGCGAGCAGTTCGGGTGCAAGGACGAGAGACATGGGGAGTGGGGCCCAAAAGGCCGCGAGCGTAGCCGAACGCGTATAGGGATTTATTGATCCAGGTCTACGCTTGCTGCAACAAAAAAGGCACTCCCGGGATTTGCGACGGACTAAGCACATGGACGCAAGCGCGCGCCCGGCTTTTTGACCTGGATCGGACATGAATCAAACCAACCTGCAATTCAAGACTCTGCTGTTACTGCTGGCCCTGGTGACCGTTGCCTTTATCTGGATATTGCTGCCGTTTTACGGCGCGGTGTTCTGGGCGGTCATCCTGGGCATCATCTTTGCCCCGATGCAGCGGCGCCTGCAGGTGAAATCAGGCTGGAACCGCAACCTGACCTCCCTGGCCACCCTGACGGTGTGCCTGGTGATTGCGATTCTGCCGGTGATCATCACCAGCGCCTTGCTGGTGCAGGAGGGGGCCACGCTGTATAAAAATGTCGAAAGCGGCAAGCTGGACGTGGCCGGGTATATCGAACAGTTCAAGAACTTCCTGCCACCTTATTTTCAGCACCTTCTGGATCGCTTCGGCATGGGCAACCTGGAAAGCCTGCGCGAGAAAATCGTCAAGAGTGCGATGCAGGGCAGCCAGTTCTTCGCCAGTCAGGCGTTCAGCTTTGGCCAGGGCACGTTCGATTTCCTGGTGAGTTTTTTCATCATGCTGTATTTGCTGTTTTTCCTGCTGCGTGACGGCCCGGAACTGGTGCGAAAAGTCCGCACGGCGGTGCCGCTGGCCGAGCCGCAAAAGCGCCGCCTGCAGCTCAAGTTCAACCGCGTGGTGCGCGCCACGGTCAAGGGCAACGTGTTGGTTGCCGTGACCCAAGGCGCGTTGGGCGGTTTGATCTTCTGGTTTCTGGACATTCCCAGCGCGTTGCTCTGGGCGGTGCTGATGGCGTTTTTGTCGCTGCTGCCGGCGGTGGGCGCGGGGATCGTGTGGGGGCCGGTGGCGGCGTACTTCCTGTTGAGCGGGGCGATCTGGCAAGGCGTGGTGCTGAGCCTGTTCGGTGTGTTCGTCATCGGCCTGGTGGATAACGTGCTGCGCCCGATTCTGGTGGGCAAGGACACCAAGATGCCGGACTACCTGATTCTGATCTCGACCCTGGGCGGCTTGTCGGTGTTCGGCCTCAACGGCTTTGTGATCGGGCCGCTGGTGGCGGCGTTGTTCATGTCCAGTTGGGCGTTGTTTGTCGAAAGCAAGCCGCGGCTCAAGTTGCCGTTGCCCTAGGCCTCAGGCGCGCAGCCTGAAGGTTGCCGCTTGTTGCTCGGCAGCCGATAACGAGGTGAGCGGGCCGCTGACGGGTTCGCCATCGTGCATCAGGTACCAGCAGGCGAGTACACCCAGCTTGCGCAGGGGGGCAGGAACGGCGCTGCCGATGACGGACATGATCTGAATAGTGGGCATATGGACCTCCAATCGCTATGAGGGTCACCTTACGGGGTGCCAGCGTCGAGGAAAAATCACCCGGCTTGATAGTCGACATCAACGCCAGGCGTCACTCCACCACTTGATCGAGCATGTGTACCACTTCTTGCTCATTGAGCAGGCCTTTGCGCACCAGGCTTTCGGTCAGCAGCGCGAGGAATTTTGCGCTGCGGTGGCCTTCCAGGTGCTTGAGTTCGGTCAGTGCGCTGTAGACCTTGCTGGACGTACAGAGTCCGGCTACGTGGTGTGGGTTTTGCGTGGGCATGGTCAGCCGTCCTTGTTGTTATCGGGTTCAGAGGTGGGATAGTGAAAGTGAGTCGTGACACAAACATGACAGCGCGAGACCCGGTCGGGCAAGTAGACTTTCGGCTTCGATGATGTGGGATTACGACTCGGCCATTGTCCTTATAACGACCTTGGTACGATCAATCCGCACGATGTGCAATAAAACGCCATGCAAAAAAAGGCCCCGCGGGTGGGCGAGGCCGGTTCAGGCAGATCGGTTCAAGCTTACCAACCGCGGCCATAATAGCCGTGGGGGTGGCCGTAATAGCCACGCGGTGGGCCGTAATACACCGGCGCCGGGCGGTAATAGACCTGTTGTTGCACATACACCGGCGGCGGCGGTGCGTAGTACACAGGCGGCGGTGCGGCGTAAACCGGTTGCGGTTGCACATACACCGGCTGCTGCACATAGACTTCACGGGGTTGGCTGGCAACCACGGAGCCTACGACGGCGGCGCCGACTAACGCACCCAAGACGGCCGGACCACCCCATCCGCCACCGTGGGCGGAGGCTTGGCCTGCCATAGCGAGTGCACCGATAAGCAAGGCGATCTTGGGGATTTTACGAATCATGGTCATTCCTCGGTTAGCCCCTGCGCTTGTGGCCTGCAATCAATTGGCTCAAGTAATGTCGCGGGATACTTTTAAGACAACGTATTTCTGAAAAACAGCACGGCCGATTGGTAAAGGTTGTGTAAGGTCTGTACCGATTTGCTTACTTCAAGGAGTTACCCATGCAGATGCACCCCAACAAGGATACCCAACTGTGCATGTCACTGTCGGCGCGTCCCGGGAATTTCGGCCTGCGATTTCATAACCATTTGTATGAACAACTGGGTCTGAATTTCTACTATAAAGCCTTCAGCAGCCAGGATTTAGCCGGCGCGATCGGCGGTATCCGGGCGTTGGGGATTCGCGGTTGCGGGGTGTCGATGCCGTTCAAGGAGGCCAGTATTGCCCTGGTGGACGAACTGGACAGTTCGGTCAAAGCCATCGCGTCCCTGAACACCATCGTCAACACGGCCGGCCATCTCAAGGCCTACAACACCGACTACATCGCCATCGCGCAACTGTTGAAAAAGCATGCAGTGCCGACAGATTCGACCTTTGCCCTGCGCGGCAGCGGCGGCATGGCCAAAGCCGTGGCCAGTGCCCTGCGCGACGGCGGGTATGCCAATGGCGTGATCGTGGCGCGTAACGAAGCGGCGGGCAGGGCGCTGGCGCAGAGCCTGGGTTATCAATGGCAGGCGCAATTGGGCGATCTGCGCCCGCAGATGTTGATCAACGTCACGCCGATCGGCATGACCGGCGGGGCCGAGGCCGATCAGTTGGCTTTCGAGGCTGACGCGGTGGACCAGGCGCAGACTGTGTTCGATGTGGTGGCGATCCCGGCGGAAACACCGTTGATCGTGCGCGCACGTGCCCAAGGCAAGCGCGTGATCACCGGGCTGGAAGTGATCGCGATCCAGGCGCTGGAGCAGTTTGTGTTGTACACCGGGGTGCGGCCGACCCAGGAGCAGTTCGAAAACGCCGTCGCGTTTGCGCGAGGCTGAACAGCGCGGCCAATCACCTGTAGGAGCAGGCAAGCCGGCTCCTAAAGGGGGGTGAGCGTGTCAGGCCTGTTCCAGCTGTGCCAGCCGTTCTTCGAGCGCGGCAATCCGCGCTTCCAGCTCTTCGATGCGCTCGACTGAGACCCCGCCGGCCCCGCGTTCCACCGGGTTGCCGCGCGCCGCGATAATCGCCTCGATATCCGCCGGGTCGCCCAGCGCGTGGGTATAGCGATCCTCGCGTTGCCCCGCCTGGCGCGGCACCAGCACGGCCAGTCCCCGCGCAATCAGGCGTTCCAACTGGTGTACGACCTGGTCGGCGTCTTCGAAGTCATGCATGCGCCCGCTGCGGGTCAGCAGTTCGTTGACCGTCTGCGGCCCACGCAGAAACAGCAGCCCGGTCAGGATCACCTGGGCCGGCACCAATTCCAGCGCCTTGTCGACCCGGTGTTCCCAGCGGTCGGCGCGGCTGCCCATGACCAGGCGGGTGAAACCCTGGCCTTCCAGCACGCGCAGGCTTTGGCCGACCTGGCCTTGACTGAGGTTCATCACCGGCTCGCGGCTGGTCTTCTGGTTGCACGCCAGCACCAGCGCGTTGAGGGTCAGGGGGTAGGTTTCCGGGTTGGTCGCCTGTTTTTCGATCAGGCAGCCCAGGATGCGGATTTCCGTGCTGTTCAGGCGCGGCTCAGGGGTGTCGGTATCGTGCTCAGCGGTCATCGCGCTTTCCCTATGCAGTGAACGCACTAGCCTAATCCTGAAAAAATAAAAGACAAGCGGCCGGCATGGCTATAATCGCTGCTGGTTCCAACCCAGCCCTTACCGATGAGACTGTCATGACTATTTCCCTGTACGCCGCTTCCGTCCCAGTCTTCAAGCAAATGCTCACCGCCCTGAGCGGTGTGCTGGACAAAGCCGAAGCCCACGCCACCGCGAAGAACATCGAACCCAACGCCTTGCTGCAAGCGCGCCTGTTCCCGGACATGTTCCAACTGGTGCGCCAGGTGCAGATCGCCGTCGACTTCGCCAAGGGCGTTTCCGCGCGCCTGGCCGAGATCGAAGTGCCGAAATATGAAGACAACGAAGTGACCTTCGCCGACCTGCAAGCGCTGATCGCCAAGGTCTTGGCGTTTATGGACAGCATCAAGCCCGAGCAAATTGACGGCAAAGAAGGCATCGAGATCATCACTCGCCCAGGCACGCCGAAAGAGAAGCGCTTCAGCGGCCAGTCCTACCTGCTGACTTACGGCCTGCCGCAGTTCTTCTTCCACGTCACCACCGCCTACGCGCTGTTGCGTCACAACGGTGTGGAAGTGGGCAAGCGTGATTACATGGGCGCTTTCTGAATAACCGTGTACTGAGCGCATAAAATAAAAAAGCCCGGGGTCGTTCCGCTGTGAACGGCCCCGGGCTTTTTTGCGAGCGCTGTTTAAACCGGCTGCTCTTCCTTGCCCAGGCACGCCGCCGCAGTAAACAGCACATCGGTGGACGAGTTGAGCGCGGTTTCCGCCGAGTCCTGCAACACACCGATGATGAAACCTACGGCCACCACCTGCATGGCGATATCGCTGGAGATGCCGAACAGGCTGCACGCCAGCGGGATCAGCAGCAGCGAACCGCCGGCCACGCCCGACGCACCGCACGCGCAAATGGCGGCGACCACGCTGAGCAGCACGGCGGTGGGCAGGTCTACGACGATGCCCAGGGTGTGTACGGCGGCCAGAGTCAACACGGTGATGGTGATCGCCGCTCCCGCCATGTTGATGGTGGCGCCCAGCGGGATCGACACCGAGTAGGTGTCTTCATGCAGGCCCAGGCGTTTGCTCAACGCCAGGTTCACCGGAATGTTCGCTGCCGAACTGCGGGTGAAGAATGCCGTGATGCCGCTTTCGCGCAGGCACAGCAATACCAGCGGGTAGGGGTTGCGGCGCAGTTTCCAGAATACGATGGCCGGGTTGACCACCAGCGCCACGAACAGCATGCAGCCGATCAGCACCACCAACAGGTGGGCGTAACCGAGCAGGGCGCCGAAGCCGGAGGTGGCCAGGGTCGAGGCCACCAGGCCGAAAATCCCCAGGGGCGCGAAGCGGATCACCACGCGCACGATCAAGGTCACGCCGTTGGACAGGTCATCGAGCACCGTGCGAGTGGTTTCGCCGGCATGGCGAATCGCGATGCCCATGCCGATGGCCCAGGCCAGAATGCCGATAAAGTTGGCGTTCATCAGCGCGCTCACCGGGTTGTCCACCACGCTCAGCAACAGGCTCTGCAATACCTCGCCGATGCCGCCGGGGGCGCTCACGGTGGCGTCGTGGGTGGCGAGCACCAGCGGCGAGGGAAACAGCGTGCTGGCGATCACTGCAACCACGGCGGCCGCGAAGGTGCCCAGCAGGTAGAGGAACAGGATCGGCTTGATGTGGGTTTCCTGGCCGTGTTTGTGGTTGGCGATCGACGCCATCACCAGCACGAACACCAGGATCGGCGCCACGGCCTTCAGCGCGGTGACAAACACTTTGCCAATGAAACCGGTGGCCCTGGCGGCGTCGGGCGACACGAAGGCGAGCAGAATGCCGGCGATCAGGCCGATGACGATTTGCGTGACCAGGCTGACGCGCGTGAGTCGTTGGAAAAGGGAAGGGGCAGCAGTCATAAACGGTTGTCTCTGGTTTTTTTAGTAGGACGCAGCATTGCAGGTGGAGCGCGCTGTAGGAAGCGGGCGCGGAGTCTATCATGCTGTAGGAAATGTCCCTGTTGATGCGGCATTCCGTCACCCATTTGCGGCCAATTCGCACAGATCCTGTTAATATCGCCGTCTCTCATCTTTCTTCTTCGTCAGCGGGCCTCCGGGCTTTCGTTGATGTCGTCGTTTCTGGAGTTTTCATGCTGTTTCCCATCCTGCTGCTGTCGGCCGCCGGTTTTACCGTGCTGACCACAGAATTCATTATCGTCGGCCTGTTGCCGTCGATTGCCCGGGACCTGAATGTCAGCGTGTCCCAGGCCGGCCTGCTGGTGACGCTGTTTGCGTTCACCGTGGCGGCGTTCGGCCCGTTTCTCACGGCCTACTGCGCGCGGTTCCAGCGCAAGCGCCTGTTCATCACGATTTTGATCATGTTCGCCGTGGCCAATGGCGTGGCGGCGCTGGCGCCGAATATCTGGGTGATGTCCCTGGCGCGCTTGATTCCGGCGTTGGGCTTGCCGGTGTTCTGGGCGCTGGCCAGTGAAACGGCGGTGGACATCGTCGGCCCGGCATACGCCGGTCGCGCCATCGAGAAGATCGGCTTCGGGATCGTCTGTGCCACCGTCTTCGGCATTCCGGTGGGCACGTTGATTTCCGACATGTTCGGCTGGCGCAGCGCGTTTGCGGTCCTCGCGGTGATTGCCTTGGCCAAGGCGCTGCTGCTGTTTGTCTACCTGCCGGTGACACAGGCGAAGAACGCGCAGGTGACGTTGCGCTCGCAATTCAAGCTGTTGCGCAGTCCGTTGATGCAGGGGCATATCCTGCTGTCGATCCTGGTCTTCAGCGGCATGTTCACCGCCTACACCTACCTGGCCGACATCCTTGAGCGCCTGGCCGGCTTCGACGGCACGCTGGTCGGCTGGTGCCTGATGGGCTTTGGCGCGGTCGGGTTGATCGGCAACTCCCTGGGCGGCCGTGCGGTGGATCGCCACCCCTTGATTGCGTCGATGGTGTTCTGCGGGTTCATGATCGGCGGCATGGTCGCGTTGGTGCCGGCGATTCACTCCACCATCGGCCTGGCGGCGGCGATGGCCGTGTGGGGCGTGACCCAGGCGGCGATGTTCCTGGTCAGCCATGTGCGGCTGATGAAGGCCGCGCCGCATGCGCCGGCGTTTGCCGCGTCGCTGAATATTGCCGGTGGAAACCTCGGTATCGGTCTCGGCGCCTTGGTCGGTGGGCATGTGATCGACACCCTCGGCCTGGCCAGCCTGGGCCTGGCTGCGTCCGGGTTCATCCTGGTGTCGATGCTGCTGGCGCTGTGGCTGATGAGCGCCAAACCGCTGCCGACTGGCGCTTGAACCCTCAGGGCAGGGCGGTGAACAGTTCTCGCCTGGCGCCTTCGGTAATCGCCACGATGCCGGGGTGCTTGACCTTGCGTTCCACCGAAATCGCATAGAACGATTCGGTCACCGCCTCGGTCTGGCCAATCAGCGCGACGCCGTACTGGCGCACCACCTCATCGGCGATCACGCTGGGGGCGATAAAGATCCCGCTGCCGGATTGGCCGAATGCCTGCATCAAGGCACTGTCGTCGAACTCGCCGATGATCTTCGGTTGGATCTGTTGCTCGGCAAACCAGCGCAGCAAGCGGCTGCGCACCACGGTCTCTGCCCCCGGAATCAATAGCGGCGCGCCCTGTAAACACTGTGGGAAAACGCCGCAGTGTCGGTCAGCCAATGCTTGGGTAGCGAAAAAACTGATGCCGCATTCGCCCAACTTCTGGCTGTAGCCTTTGATGTCCAGATGCGTGGGCATGGGGCTGTCGGAAATCACCAGGTCGAGGCGCTGGATCGCCAGGTCGGCGAGCAGGCGTTCGAGTTTGTCTTCGCGGCAGGTGATGCGGATCGGCTCGCTGAGCTCCATGGTCGGCGCGATCAGCCGGTAGACGATGGATTTGGGCACCACATCCGCCACCCCGACGCGAAACAGAATCTGCTGCTCGTTCGGCTGGGCGCGCAACATCGCCTCCAACTCGTTGCCGGTCTGGAACATCTGCTCGGCATAGGGCAACGCCTGGCGCCCGGCTTCGGTCAGCTCCAACTGACGGCCGACCCGCTGAAACAGGGCGATACCGAAGGTTTGCTCGAGCAGACTGATCTGCCCGCTGATGGTCTGGGGTGTGAGGTTCAGTTGCTCACAGGCGCGCACGATGCTGCCGGTCTTGGCCACCACCCAGAAGTAATGCAATTGTCGGTAATTGAGCATGCCGGCCTACACTTCGTTAAAACCGAAGTATACGCGAGAAAAATACGAATTTTCCTGAAGTGTTCCCCTGCATAGAATGCATCGCTATCGAGGGGTCGCTGTTTGGACCCAATGGTTCTAATGAGGAAAACATCATGAAACTCAATTCTCTGGGCGCGGCATCGTTGCTTGCGCTTTCATTAGTAGTGGTCAGCGGTTGTGATCAGGTCGAAAAAAGCGCACAGCAGGTGATGGGCAAGGCCAGCGAATCGGCCAAGCAAGTGATCGATGACACTCACAAGGCCGCCGAGCAGGCATTGAGTGAAGCGACCCAAGGCCTGATCAGTCCGCAGAAAAAAGACGATCAGCCGCAAAACGAGTCTGAATCGACGCGTAAAGAAGCCTAATTTCCCAGCACAACGTCAGGATTGATCTATGGACTACCTTGTACAACTGGCCGCCAGCCCCACCGCCTGGGTCGCACTGGCGACCTTGATCGTAATGGAAATCGTGTTGGGCATCGATAACCTGATCTTTATCTCGATCCTCACCAACAAATTGCCCGAGCAGCACCGGGCCAAGGCGCGGCGCATCGGCATCAGCATGGCGTTGGTGTTGCGCCTGGGCCTGTTGAGCACCATTGCGTTCATCGTGCAGTTGACCACGCCGGTGTTTGAGATCCTCGGCCAGGCGTTTTCGTGGAAGGACATGATCCTCATCGCCGGCGGCCTGTTCCTGGTCTGGAAGGCAACCACCGAGATCCATCAAAGCATGGACCCGGAGCCTGAAGAGAAGGCCAGCAGCGGCAATGCCGTGTCCATAGGCTTTGCTGCGGCCATCGGCCAGATCCTGATGCTCGACCTGGTGTTCTCCATCGACAGCATCATCACCGCCGTGGGCATGACCGAGCATTTGCCGATCATGATCGTTGCCGTGGTGACCTCGGTCATCGTGATGCTGGTGGCGGCTGAACCGCTGGCCAAGTTCATCCACGACAACCCGACCGTGGTGATGCTGGCCCTGGGCTTCCTGATCATGATCGGCATGACCCTGATCGCCGAAGGCTTCGGCGCCCATGTGCCAAAAGGCTACGTGTATGCGGCCATGGCGTTCTCGGCGGCAATCGAGTGCTTGAACATCGCCCGGCGCAACCGCCACAAGCGGTTGCTGGCCGCCCGCCAGTAATCGCAGCACCCCAAAAAGGCCGGCTGTGCTCGTAAGAGCCCCGCCGGCTTTTTGCCGTCTGTTAGAATCCGCGCACTTGATAGCTTGAGGTCCACCATGAACGAGCCGATTCGCCTTACCCAGTACAGCCATGGCGCGGGGTGTGGCTGCAAGATTTCGCCCCAGGTATTGGAAGTGATCCTCGCCGGCAGCGGCGCACAGAACCTTGACCCCAACCTGTGGGTGGGCAACGCCTCGCGGGACGATGCGGCGGTGTACGCCATCGACGACGAGCGCGGCGTGGTCTCCACCACTGATTTTTTCATGCCGATTGTCGATGACCCGTTCGACTTCGGCCGGATCGCCGCCACCAACGCGATCAGCGATATCTACGCCATGGGCGGCGACCCGTTGATGGCCATCGCCATTCTGGGCTGGCCGGTGAATGTCCTGGCGCCTGAGGTTGCCCGCGAAGTGATCCGTGGCGGCCGCTCCGTGTGCGACGAGGCCGGCATTCCCCTGGCCGGTGGCCACTCCATCGATGCGCCGGAGCCCATCTTCGGCCTGGCCGTGACCGGCATCGTGCAAAAGCGCCATATGAAGCGCAACGACACCGCCACCGTCGGCTGCCGTTTGTACCTGACCAAGCCCCTGGGCATCGGCATCCTGACCACTGCCGAAAAGAAAGGCAAATTGCGCGAGGCGGATATCGGCCTGGCTCGTGACTGGATGTGTACCCTCAACAAGCCTGGCAGCCGCTTCGGCAAACTGGCCGGCGTCACGGCAATGACCGACGTCACCGGCTTCGGGCTTTTGGGCCACTTGGTGGAAATGGCTGACGGCAGCGGCGTGACGGCACGCATCGAATACGACAAAGTCCCACGCCTGCCCGGGATCGAGGACTACCTGGACCAGGGCTGCATGCCGGGCGGCACCTTGCGCAACTTCGACAGCTACGCGAGCAAGCTCGGGCGCCTGCAGGAGCTGCACAAGCGCGTGCTGTGTGACCCGCAGACCAGCGGCGGCCTGCTGATCGCCGTTACGCCCGCGGGCGACGCCGAGTTTCATTCGGTCGCCGGCGAACTGGGCCTGACCCTTGAGCCCATCGGTGAATTGGTTGAGCGACAGACCCACGCGGTAGAGGTGTTTTGATGGCGACTGACATCACCGACTACCGCGACATCTTCCTCAACGACCGGCCGATGATGGATACCCGCGCGCCGGTCGAGTTCGTCAAGGGCGCGTTCCCGGGCGTGGTCAACCTGCCACTGATGACCGATGACGAGCGTCAGCGGGTTGGCACTTGCTACAAACAGCAGGGCCAGCAAGCGGCTATCGTGCTCGGACACGAACTGGTGTCCGGGGCGATCAAGGCCGGGCGTATCGAGCAATGGGCGCGGTTCGCCCAGGCCAATCCCGACGGCTACCTGTACTGCTTTCGTGGCGGGCTGCGCTCGCAGATCGTGCAGCAATGGCTGAAAACCGAAGCCGGTATCGAGTACCCCCGCGTCGGCGGCGGCTACAAAGCCATGCGTGGTTTTTTGCTGGAGACCGTCGAACAGGCAGTCGCCGAGTGTGATTTCGTGTTGCTGGGCGGCATGACCGGCACTGGCAAGACCGAAGTACTCGGCCAACTGCGCAACGCCCTGGACCTGGAGGGCCACGCCAACCATCGCGGTTCCAGCTTCGGCAAGCGGGCCACGGTGCAACCGTCCAACATCGACTTCGAGAACCGCCTGGCGGTGGACCTGCTGAAAAAACGCGCGGGCGGCGTCGAGCAGTTTGTGGTCGAGGATGAGAGCCGCATGATCGGCAGTTGTGCGCTGCCGTTGCCGTTGCACAAGGGCATGCAGACCTTTGCGATGGTGTGGCTGGAAGACACTGTCGAAGGCCGGGTTGAACGTATCCTGCGCGATTACGTGGTCGACCTTTGCGCCGAATTCATCGCGGTATTTGGCGAAACCGGCTACGTCCTGTTTGGCGAGCGCCTGACCCAGAGCCTGGCCAATATCCACAAGCGCCTGGGCGGCGAGCGTTTCCAGCGGTTGCAGGCGATTCTGCAGGACGCCCTGGCGGAACAGACCCGCAGCGGCGCTGTGGACCTGCACCGGGTGTGGATCGAAGGGTTGCTGCGCGAGTACTACGACCCGATGTACGCCTTCCAGCGTGAAAGCAAAGGCGCGCGCATCGAGTTTGTCGGGGAGCAGGCAGCGGTGGTGGAGTATTTGCGCGAGCGTGGTGCGTTGCGAGGTTGATGCTTGCCTGCAATAAGGCCCTCAACCCCGCCTGCCACTTACAGAATCGCCGCTCCAATCAAGCCGCAGACCACGCCTACCAGCATGGTCAAGCCGGCCACGGTGACCAGCACCCGCGCGTCGAAATCCTTGCGCAACATCAGCAGCGACGGCAGGCTCACGCTCGGCAGGGTCATCAACAGGGCCACGGCCGGGCCGCTGCCCATGCCCAGCGTCATCATGGTTTGTACGATAGGAATCTCCGCGGCGGTCGGAATCACGAACAGCGTGCCGACAATCGCCAGCGGCACCAGCCACAGCAGGCTGTCGGCCATCGCCCCATCCACATGAGGAAACAGCCAGACCCGCGCCGCGCCCAACACCAGCACTGCCAGGATATACACCGGGATCGTGCTCCAGAACAGTTGCCACAGGGTGCGCAACCAGCGGCTGAAAAACGGTTGCGACTCGATCACGCTGGCCTCGGCCACCGCGCCCAGCGCTGCTTCCGGCACTTGTTCCGGGCGCGCGATGCGCTGGGCCACCAGGGACACGCCCACCACCAGCACAATCCCCGCCACCAGCCTTAACGCCGTGAAGCCCCAACCCAGCACAAACCCCATGAATACCAGGGTGGCCGGGTTCAGCACCGGGTTGGCGATCCAGAACGCCAGCGCCGCGCCCACCGACACTTGCTGCCGGCGCATGCCTGCCGCCACCGGTGCCGCGCAGCAACTGCACATCATTCCGGGCAGCGCGAACAGCCCGCCGCGCAGGGTCGAACCCAGCCCGGCACGCCCGAACAGGCGCAGCAACCAGTCGCGGGGGATCAACACTTGCAGCAACGAGCCCAAGATCACCGCCAAAACGGCGGCTTTCCAGATCGCCAGGAAATACACCTGGGCGTAGGCCAGCGCCGCGGCCAGTGGCGAGGTTTGCTGGTCATTGAGAATCGACGCGCCGATGCTGTGGTTGTCGGCGGCGACAAATGCCTTGAAGTAGTAGGGCGACCACTTCACGTAGTAGAGGCCGATGCAGGCGACCAGCAGGAACAGCGCTGGTTTCCACCAGAACGACCAGCCCCGGTTGGGCTGGGTGGAGACGAGGTTGGACATGGTGTTGATCCGCAGATGAGTCAATAGCCGCGCATCATACGCCGCTATCGCCCATCCTTCAGATATCTGCGCTGATCTGCGTCGCCGGTGGGCAGGTTTGTTCGCCGTTGTTCAGGCCCTGCTTGTAGTTGCGGCTCAGCAGCGAGGCCTTGCCGTTATGCCAGGTGAGCGTCAGCACATACAACGTGTCGTAGTCATTGCCGGACCAGTCTTGGGTGATGGTGTGCTTTTCGCCCACCGCTTCGCTGGCCACCTTGTTGATCAATTCCGGCAGATAGCCGTGGGACCAGGCGGTGTAGATGATGGCGTTGTGGTACTTGTTTTCCACCAGTTCGTCGGCGAGCGCGCTGGTGTCATTCGCCGAAAACGTGATGTTCACCGGCAAGCCGAGCTTGATCGCGCTGGGGCTGATGGTCATCAGTGGGCGAATGTAGCTGTAGGAATTATCTTTTTCGCCTTCCTCGACATTGCGCGTCGGGTTGGCGGCGAAGACGAAGTTGGCCTTGCCGAACTTTTCCGGCAGTACGGTAGCCAGGTTCATCGCACGGTTCAGGCCCTGGCAATTGAGTTGGCCCAGGCCGCCGACGGGTTTTTCGCCGTGGCGCAGGAACACCAGGGTTTGCACGCCGTCCACCGATTCGGCGCGGCTGATGCGCGATTGCAGGGTCAGGTCGAGGGCGCCGCCGACCAGCAACAGCGGTAATATGATGTATGAATATCGTTTGAGGCGTTGCGCAAGGCACAGAGGCTTTATTGTCATTGGGTTCGAGTCTTCAGTGCATCGGATTAAGGCGGACAAGCCCGGCCCCAGTGACACACGCGGCGTCCTGCGGGTTCCGTGTCTTATTAGCAGGGTGCCTCCATTCACCGTTCAGCGCACTTAAGAGTCCACTCGGCCACTTTGGTTCGCTCGTGGGGGAGAGTAGCGAGGGCATGTTGCGCAATGATGACCCATGCAGGATGCCGGGCAGATGATTATCATGGGGGTTTTCGCCGAGGGATATCCCGATGAATTCACTCGCCGCTTTCCCGATCAACCGTAAATGGCCCGCCCAGCATCCGGAGCGTCTGCAACTGTATTCGCTGCCCACGCCCAACGGGGTAAAAGTCTCGATCATGCTCGAAGAGCTGGGCCTGCCCTACGAGGCGCACAAAGTCAGCTTCGAGACCCAGGACCAGCTGTCGCCCGAGTTCCTGTCGCTGAACCCCAACAACAAGATTCCCGCGATCATCGACCCCAACGGCCCCGGCGGTCAGCCGTTGGCGCTGTTCGAGTCCGGTGCGATCCTGCTGTACCTGGCGGAAAAAACCAGCCAGTTGCTTTCCGAAGACCCGGCGACACGTTATGAAACCATTCAGTGGCTGATGTTCCAGATGTCCGGCATCGGCCCGATGTTTGGCCAGGTGGGGTTCTTCAACAAGTTCGCCGGCAAGGCCTACGAAGACAAGCGCCCGCGTGACCGCTACGTCGCCGAGTCGCGGCGCTTGCTGGAAGTCTTGGAAAAACGCCTGCTGGGCCGCACCTGGATCATGGGCGACGACTACAGCATCGCGGACATCGCGACGTTTCCGTGGATCCGTAACCTGATCGGTTTCTACGAATCCGGTGACCTGGTCGGCATCGCCGATTTCCCCAATGTGCTGCGCGCGCTGGACGGCTTTGTCGCACGTCCGGCAGTGATCCGTGGCCTGAACATTCCGAGCTGAGCCCATGCCGACTTTCGATTTCAAACAACTGGATGTCTTCAGCAATGTGTCGCTCAAAGGCAACCCGCTGGCGGTAGTGCTGGGGGCCGACAGCCTCAACGAGCAACAGATGGCCGACTTCGCCAAGTGGACCAACCTCAGCGAAACCACGTTTTTACTCACGCCCCGCGATCCACGGGCTGACTACCGGGTAAGAATCTTCACCACCTTGCAGGAACTGCCGTTCGCCGGGCACCCGACGCTGGGCAGTTGCCATGCATGGTTGCAGGCGGGGGGCATTGCGCGAGGGGAGGAAATTATCCAGGAGTGCGAAATCGGCCTGGTGCGTATCCGTCGCCAAGGCGATGAGCTGGCGTTCATCGCGCCGCCGTTGTTGCGCTCGGGCCCGCTGGAGGCGGCGTTGCTGGAGCGCGTGCGGCTGGGGTTGGGCCTGGCGCCGGAGGCTATTGTGCGCAGTCAGTGGGTGGACAACGGCGCAGGTTGGCTGGCGGTGATGCTGGCCGACCGCCAGGCGGTGCTCGATCTGCAGCCCGATTACTCGCAGTTGCTCGGTCTGGCGGTGGGCGTGATTGCCCCCTGCGATCCCGAACGCGACGCTGTAGATACGCACTTTGAAGTGCGCGCGTTCATCGCCGGCGACGGGTCCCCGGAAGACCCGGCCACCGGCAGCTTGAATGCCGGGGTGGCCCAATGGCTGTTGGACGAAGGCCTGGCACCGAACTGTTACCTGGTCAGCCAGGGCACGGCCATGGGGCGCGCGGGGCGTATCCGCATCGAGCGCCAGGGCGATGAGATCTGGGTCGGCGGTGCCGTGGCGGTGTGCATCGAAGGGCGTCTACAGCTCTAGATCAATGCAATTGTTGTGGGCCTTGCCATAAACTATTGCCTGCCTGGCATTTGCGCTGCCGGGGTCGGGGGGCATACGCTTTCGCCCCAACGTTTTTAGCCTTATTCAGGACAGCCATGACCAGCCAGTTCCCTCAAGCCCGCCCACGCCGTCTGCGCCGCTCCCCGGAGTTGCGTAGCTTGTTCCAGGAAACCGAGTTCACCCTCAACGATCTGGTGCTGCCGATTTTCGTCGAAGAAGAAATCGACGACTTCGTACCGATCACCAGCATGCCGGGTGTGTTGCGCATCCCTGAGAAAAAGCTGGCCGGGGAAATCGAGCGCTATGCCCGCGCCGGGATCAAATCGGTGATGACCTTTGGCGTGTCCCACCACCTGGACGCCAGTGGCAGCGACACCTGGAAGGAGCGCGGCCTGGTCTCGCGCATGTCCTCGATCATCAAGGACGCCGTGCCGGAAATGATCGTGATGTCCGACACCTGTTTCTGCGAATACACCGATCATGGCCATTGCGGTGTGATGCATGGCGCCCATGTCGACAACGACGCGACCTTGGTCAACCTCGGCAAGCAAGCCGTGGCGGCGGCTCGTGCCGGTGCCGATGTGATCGCGCCGTCGGCGGCGATGGACGGCCAGGTTCAGGCGATTCGCCGGGCGTTGGATGACGCCGGTTTTACCCATATTCCGATCATGGCCTACTCCACCAAATTCGCTTCGGCCCTCTACGGCCCGTTCCGTGAAGCGGGTGGCAGCGCGCTCAAGGGCGACCGCAAAAGCTACCAGATGAACCCGATGAACCGCCGCGAAGCCGTGCGTGAATCGCTGCTGGACGAGCAGGAAGGCGCGGATGCGCTGATGGTCAAACCGGCCGGTGCCTACCTCGACATCATCCGCGACATCCGCGAAGCCTCGCGCCTGCCGGTGGCGGCGTATCAGGTCAGCGGCGAGTACGCGATGATCAAATTCGGTGCCCAGGCAGGCGCGATTGATGAGGACCGCGTGGTGCGGGAAACCCTGGGTTCGATCAAGCGCGCCGGCGCGGACCTGATCTTCACTTACTTCGCCATGGACCTGGCGCTGGCAGGGATCTAAAGCGCCCAACCCTGTGGGGCGGGTAAGCCCTCCCCACAGTGGGTTGCAGCGTTTTTCAGCGCTGTGCGAGCGCCAGGTTCAAGCCCAACCCCGCAAAGGCCGCCGCAAAACTGCGCCGCAGCCAGTTCTGTACCCGTGGTGACTCGATCACTGCGCGGCGAAACACATTGGCCAGCAGGCCATACACCACAAACACCGCAAACGTCATGGCCATGAACACGCCGCTCAGCACCAGCATTTGCAAGGCCGGCGCCGTGCTGGCCGGTGTGACGAACTGAGGCAGGAAGGCCAGGAAGAAAATCGTCAGCTTGGGGTTGAGAATATTCAGCAAAAAACCGCGCAGCATCAGGCCACGGGCCGTGGTTGCCGTTGGTGTGTCATTCACCGCGAAGGCCGAACGATCGCGCCACGTGGCGTAGGCCAGGTACAGCAAGTAGGCGGCTCCGGCGAATTTCAGCGCTTCGAATGCCAATGCGCTGGTGTGCAGCAGGGCGGAAAGGCCGAGTATGGATGCCAATAAGTGCGGGATGATCCCGGCGGTACAGCCCAGCGCGGCGAACACGCTGGCGCGCTTGCCGGCCATGAGGCCCGTGGACACGGTAAAGATCACGCCGGTGCCGGGAATCAGTACAACGATCAGGCAGGTGATGAAAAAGTTCATGCTGAGCATGGCATTCAAACGCCTTGTACGAATGGTCGATGAAAGATCCTGTCATATTCGCATCGCGTAGGCGAGGGGGCACAGGGCGAACCCGCGTTAGACTTATCGGTCGATATCTGCATCGCCCGGCCCATCGCCCCTCAAGGAAGCCCCATGCACCTACGCCGCCTGATCCTGTGTCTCACGCCCTTGCTGGTGCTGGCCGGTTGCTCGACCGCACGCGGCCCGCAACAGCCGGAGCGCAGTGAAGCCGAGGTCAAGGCGCAGATCGTGCGTTTGCTGCCCGCCAAGGTCGCCGATCGCAACGGTTGGGCCCAGGATATCTACACCGCTTTCGACACCCAGCACATCTACCCGAGTACCGAAAACATCTGCGCCGTGCTGGCGGTGACCGAGCAAGAGTCCACTTTCCAGGTCGACCCACCTGTGCCGAACATGGGCAAGATCGCCCAGGATGAAATCCTGCGCCGTGCCGGCAAGGTGCATGTGCCGGCGGTGTTGGTCCGCACGGCACTGCAACTGCGTTCGCCCACTGGTAAGTCTTACGCCGATCGCTTGAACGCCGCACGCACGGAGAAAGACCTGAGCGGGATCTTCGATGACTTCATCAGCATGGTGCCCTTGGGCAACACGCTGTTCGGCGGTTTCAACCCAGTACACACCGCCGGCCCGATGCAAGTCAGCATCGACTTTGCGCAGAAACAGGCGCGGGGTTATCCCTACACGGTAGACGGCACGATCCGTCGGGAAGTGTTCACGCGACGTGGCGGCATGTACTTCGGCATCGCCCATTTGCTTGGTTATCCGGTGAGTTATGACCGGCCGCTGTACCGGTTTGCCGACTTCAACGCCGGTTGGTACGCCAGCCGCAACGCTGCGTTCCAGGCCGCCGTCAGCCGCGTCTCAGGCACCGAGTTGGCGCTGGACGGGGATTTGATCCGCTACGGCTCGCTGCTGCCCGGCAGCACCGAATTGGCGGTGCGTTCCCTTGGCGCCCGGCTGGACATGCGCAACCCCAGCATCCGCAGTCAGCTGGAGCAGGGCGAGCAATTGGATTTTGAGCAGACCACGCTCTACACACGCGTGTTTGCCCTGGCCGACACGGCGGCCGGCAAACCGCTGCCGCGGGCGATCCTGCCGGGCATCGTGCTCAAGAGCCCGAAGATCACTCGCAACCTGACCACTGCCTGGTTCGCCCAGCGGGTGGATGAGCGTTATCAGCGCTGTATGAAGCGCTGAGGCCGGTCCTGAGCGGGGTTGGCGAATCAGCCCCAGGCATTGCAGAGGATATGTGCGGCTGATGGTAATGGTCGCCGTGTGAGGCCTGGGGTACACCTCATGCCTGACTCCAAGGAAGACTCCGCGATGATCGCTCACGCCGTGCCCGAAGGTTTTGTCTCACTGCCGCGCAGCAGCCCGCTGCTCGACTTGTTGGGCCCGGCGTATTGCCGGGGTGAAGGTCTGCAACTGGAAATCGGCCTGCGCGCCGACAACCGCCATGCCAATGGCCGCGGCACGGTGCATGGCGGGGTGTTGGCGACCCTGGCGGATATCGGCATGGGCTACGCGATGGCGTTTTCCAGTGAGCCGCCATTGCCGTTGATTACCGCGAGCATGACTGTCGATTACCTGGGCGCGGTGCAAGTGGGGGAGTGGATCGTGGTACGACTGGAGCATCACAAGCGTGGCCGGCAAATGGCGTTTGCCACGGTGAGTCTGCAGGTGGGGGAGAAAGTCGTGGCGCGGGCGAACGCGGTGTTTGCGGTGCCGCGTGCGGACTGACAGGCGAAAAAAAGCCCGGTTTTTCGTGGAACCGGGCCTTTTCGTGTGTTGCTCTTGAATCAGCTGCGCTCGAGGGCCAGGGCTACGCCTTGGCCGCCACCGATGCACAGTGTCGCCAGGCCTTTTTTGGCGTCGCGCTTGATCATTTCGTGCAGCAGGGTCACCAGTATGCGGCAGCCTGATGCGCCGATCGGGTGGCCAATGGCAATCGCGCCGCCGTTGACGTTGACTTTGTCGGCGTCCCATTCCAGCTCTTTGGCCACCGCCAGGGATTGCGCGGCAAAGGCTTCGTTGGCTTCGACCAGGTCCAGGTCGCCGACGCTCCAGCCGGCTTTGTCCAGGCAGCGGCGGGTGGCCGCGACCGGGCCGATACCCATGATGGCCGGGTCGACGCCGGCATTGGCGTAGCTGGCGATACGCGCCAGAACGGGCAGGCCAAGGGCCTTGGCCTTGTCGGCGCTCATCAGCAGCACGGCGGCGGCGCCGTCGTTGAGGCTGGACGCGTTGCCCGCGGTGACGCTGCCGTCTTTCTTGAACGCGGGTTTGAGTTTGGCCAACGACTCGGCGGTGGTGCCGGCGCGCGGTTGTTCATCCACGGCGAAGGCCACCGGGTCGCCCTTGCGCTGCGGGATCAGAATCGGCGTGATCTCATCGGCAAAGCGGCCGGCTTCGATGGCGGCGGCGGCTTTTTGCTGGGACGCGGCGGCGAAGGCGTCCTGGGCTTCACGGCTGATGCCGTACTTGTCCACCAGGTTCTCGGCGGTGATGCCCATGTGGTAGTCGTTGAATGCATCCCACAGGCCGTCGGTGATCATGCTGTCGATCATCTTGGCGTGGCCCATGCGCAAACCGGTGCGCGCACCAGGTAATACGTAGGGGGCCAGGCTCATGTTCTCCATGCCGCCGGCGATGATCACGTCGGCATCGCCACAACGGATGGCCTGGGCGCCCAGGTGCAGGGCCTTGAGGCCCGAACCGCAGACCTTGTTCAAGGTCATCGCGGGTACGGCATGGGGCAAGCCGGCGAGGATCGACGCCTGGCGCGCCGGGTTCTGGCCTGAGCCTGCGGTGAGTACGTGGCCGAGGATCACTTCATCCACCTGGGCCGGGTCGAGGCCGGTCTGCTCCAACAGGCGACGGATTACGGCAGCGCCCAACTCCGGTGCCGGGATGCTCGCGAGCGATCCTTGAAAACTGCCTACGGCGGTACGTGTGGCAGCAACAATCACAACGTCTTGCATGGAATGTGTCCTCACTGGAATTGCATTTCTGGAACGTGGTCGGGGACGATTAGTTTACCGGCTGTCTTGCTGACAATCTCTTCAATACTGACCCCTGGGGCACGCTCCTTTAGGATAAAGGCGCCGTTGTCGATTTCCAGGTATGCAAGGTCCGTCAGCACACGCTTGATGCAGTGGGCACCGGTCAGCGGCAGGGTGCATTGGCTGAGCAATTTGGACTCACCGTCCTTGGAGGCGTGGGTCATGATCACGATGATGTTTTCCGCGCCGGCCACCAGGTCCATGGCGCCGCCCATGCCCTTGACCAGCTTGCCCGGGATCATCCACGAGGCGATGTTGCCCTGTACGTCCACTTCAAACGCGCCGAGCACGGTGAGGTCGACATGGCCGCCGCGAATCATTGCGAAGGACTCGGCGGAGGAGAAGATCGAGGCGCCGATGCGCGCGGTCACGGTTTGTTTGCCGGCGTTGATCATGTCGGCATCGATGGTGTCTTCGGTGGGAAACGGGCCCATGCCGAGCAGGCCGTTTTCCGATTGCAACATCACTTCCATGCCTTCCGGGATGTAGTTGGCCACCAGGGTCGGAATGCCGATGCCCAGGTTGACGTAGAAACCGTCCTGCATTTCGCGGGCGACGCGTTGAGCCATTTGTTCGCGGGTGAGAGCCATTGTGCTGTTCCTCTTGTTCTCTTCGGGCTGGAGGGATTATTTGCGGACGGTGCGCTGTTCGATGCGCTTCTCGAAGGTGCCGCAGATGATCCGGTCGACGTAGATGCCAGGGGTGTGGATCTGCGACGGTTCCAGCTCGCCCGGTTCGACGATTTCCTCGACTTCGACCACGGTGATCTTGCCGGCGGTGGCGGCCAGCGGGTTGAAGTTCTGGGCGGTGTGGCGGTAGATGACGTTGCCGAAGTGGTCGGCTTTCCAGCCTTTGACGATGGCGAAGTCGCCGGTGATGGATTCTTCCATCAGGTACGGGCGACCGTTGAATTCACGGGTTTCCTTGCCTTCGGCCACCGGGGTGCCGACGCCGGTGGCGGTGAAGAAGGCCGGAATGCCAGCACCGCCGGCGCGCATTTTTTCCGCCAGGGTGCCTTGGGGGGTGAGCACCACTTCGATTTCGCCGCTGAGCAGTTGCTTCTCGAACAGGGCGTTTTCGCCCACATAAGACGCGATCACTTTGCGGATCTGCTTTTGTTCCAGCAGCACGCCCAGGCCAAAGCCGTCGACGCCGCAGTTATTGGAAACCACGGTCAGGTCGCGGGTGCCTTTGCGCTTGATCTCGGCGATGAGGTTTTCCGGAATGCCGCACAGGCCAAAGCCGCCAGCGAGTACGGTCATGCCATCTTCCAGGCCTGCGAGGGCTTCTTCATAGGACGCCACGCGTTTATCGAAACCTGCCATATGCACCTCTTTTATTGTTAGTGGGCCAGCCAATGTCTCGAGTGTTGCGCCGACGGATTGATTTGTTAAGTTGTTTTTTAAGGTTGATTGATTTAAAAAACTGCATAGTCGAACCGTCGTCCGGAGTAATGTCATGACCGTCAAACAGATTCGTGCCTTTTTGGCTGTGGCGCAGAGCCTGAGTTTTGCCGCCGCCTGCGAGCGCCTGCACCTCTCTCAGTCGGCGCTGAGCCTGACCATCAAAGGCCTGGAAGAAGGGCTGGGCGGGCGCTTGTTCAGCCGCAATACACGGAATGTCGCGCTGACCCCTGAAGGGGAATCCTTGTTGCCGCTGGCGCGTCGGCTGATTGCCGATTGGGACAACGCCGAGGATGAACTGCGCCAGCGCTTCACCCTGCAGCGCGGGCGCGTAACGGTGGCGGCGATGCCGTCGTTTGCGGGTAACCTGCTGCCGCCGATCCTGAAGATATTCCGCGCGCGTTACCCCCATGTGAACGTGACGGTGCATGACCTGATCAACGAACAGGTGCTGGAAATGGTCCGCGATCGCCAGGTCGAGTTGGGCGTGGCGTTCGAACCGTCCGAGGGGTCGTCGCTGGCGTTTACGCCGTTATACCTGGACCGCTTCATTGCCGTGGTGCCCATGGATTCACCCTTGGCACTGCGCGCTGAAATCGACTGGAAAAGCCTGTTGGAGCAACCGTTCATTGCCCTGCAACGACCCTCGACGGTACGGGTGATGCTGGAGGAGCATCTGGGTGCCTTGCAGATGAAATTGCCGGTGGCGCTGGAGAGTCATCAATTGGCGACGGTGGGCAAGATGGTTGCCAGTGGGCTGGGGGTCAGCGCCGTACCGGCATTATGTGCGCAGCAGATGCAGGAGGCGGGCGCCCATTGCATCACCTTGACCGATCCGGTGATCGAGCGGCCGATTGGTGTGTTGACCAAACCGGGGCATGAACTGTCGGCGGCGGCACAGGTGTTGTTTGATATTTTCCGCGATGAAGCGGGGAAAGGGCGTTACCCCAACTTTTGAAGTTGCATAAAAAATGTGGGAACTGGCAAGCCAGTTCCCACATTAGTTGAGAAGTACTTAGTAGTAGCGGTCGATTACTTTAACTTGCGAGTTGTCTTTGAAAGACTCCCACGCGTGGTTAAGTGTGTCGAACACTTGCTCGATGAAATTGCGATCGGCCGCCGCTTTCTTGCCGACATAACCCTGGCCACGGCGGTACATCTTCAGGCGCGCCGCCAGTTCACGGTTGTTTTTGTCGAACTCGGCTTCTTCGGTGTGGGGCGCCAGGCAGTCAATTTGGACTTTGCCCGATTTGCCAATCCACAGGATATGGTCGTCGAGTGTGTCTTTCTGCGCTGCGAACATCTCAGCCAATTCTTCGATAGTTGGTTGGTTGTTCAGATTCATGTGTAAGCCCCTTGACCAGTTGGCGATCTATCAATTGATTCGTTAAAACTGCTTAGTTGTCTCCGGTTCCGAAAACCGGGCGTCAGTGACGGTCTGCCGAATACGGGCAGGGTCTTGAACCTGATGCATGTAGTCTTGCTGATGAACTGCTACGCAATGGTTTCATAACGAAGACAAGCAGCGTTTGAGCTCCTTGTACCGAACCCTTCGGGTCGGTCAGCTTCATCAATCTGCCTTGTGGGCAGTGCACATCCGGAAGAAACAGCTCGGCGGTCAGACGAGCTTGTTCAAAACGCTTGTTACCAACGCTCCCGATCCGGGAGACGTCTAGATCATGCAAGGACAAAAAGGTTACGTCAACGGTTATGTAGTGATTATTTTTGATCACTACATAAATCGCCGTGGGGACGGGGGCATGCGAGGAGGTGTGACTCAGGCGTCATTTTTTGTGCGGTGGGTCGCTGCAGTTCATTGGCCTGCCCGGGTCTCCCGCTGATCTTTGAGGGGCGGTGCCCTGGCTATCCCAGGCGCTCTGCCAATAGCGGCAACAACCGCTCGCAGGATGCCGCGATCTTCAGCTGCAACAACTCATCCCCACGGGTCTTGCCCAGATTGATGGCAATCACCGGTTTGCCTTGCTCGACCATCGCCTTGCACAGGCGAAACGCCGAGTAGGCCATCAGCGACGACCCCACCACCAACAGCCCCTCGGCGTGTTCCACCGCCGCCATCGCCCTGGCGGCGGTGGCCTGGGCAACGTTTTCGCCGAAGAACACGACGTCCGGTTTGAGCCGTTCACCGTCGCAATGGGGGCAGCGGGGCACGCGAAAGCGTTGTTCAAACGCTGCGTCGAGCAGGGTATCGCCGTCGGGTGCCTGCACGGCGTCGACGCCCGCCAGGTACGGGTTCTCGGCCTCCATCAACCGTTGGATCACATCGCGTGCGCTGGGCCGATGGCAATCCAGGCATAGCACGCGATGCAAGCTGCCATGCAGCTCGATCACATCCTCACTACCGGCCTGGTCATGCAGCGTGTCGACGTTTTGTGTGATCAGCCCGCTGATACGCTGGCGATGTTGCAAGGCGGCCAGCGCCAGGTGGGCCTGGTTCGGCTGCGCAATCCGTACCCGTGGCCAGCCCAGCATCGCCCGTGCCCAATAACGGCGCCGCGCTTGCGGGGTGGCCAGGAACTCCTGGTACATCATCGGCGCCTTGCCTCGGCGCACGCCTTCGCTGTCCCGATAATCCGGGATACCTGATGACGTGCTGATCCCCGCCCCGGTCAGCACCAGAAAACGCCGTGCGGCCATGGCCCGGTGCAGGGTGTCAAGGTGGTCTTCTTGATGTTCGAGCATGTCGAGCATGGGCTCTCCTATTCGCCGCGAATGTATTGCTCCAGTTGCTTGATCAGGTTGGCTTGTTCGGCAATGGCTTCCTTGACCAGGTCACCGATGGAGAGCAGGCCCAGCAGTTTTCCGTCGACGACCACCGGCAGGTGGCGCAGGTGACTGTCGGTCATGATGTTCATGCAGGCTTCGACTGTCTTGTGGGCATCGACCGTGATGACTGGAGAGCTCATGACCTCGTGGACTTTGGTGGTGACGGAAGAAAGGCCTTTGAGTATCAGCTTCCGTGCGTAATCGCGCTCGCTGATGATGCCAACCACCTCACCCTGCTTGACGACCGGCAAGGCCCCGACATTTTTCGATGACATCACCACCAACGCTTCGAATACGGTGTGGTCCCATTCAATGGTGTGGACTTCCTGGTTTTGCTTGTCTTTGGCTTTGAGTACTTCTGAGACGGTTTTCATGGTGGCCACTCCGGTGTTGTTGTTAGGAAGTCAGCAATCCCCTACAGAATCCTAGACGGCCGGCGCCGGAGCAAGGACCAAAGCGGCGTTAAAGCTGTCGAAAAACGTCATCCGCCGGATTTATTCATGGTTTACCCGGTACTTGTCGGCTTTTTCGCCCGTTTTGGGCTGGCCGCCGTCTTGCGGGGCGCGGCCGTGCGTTTCTTCTTCCACGGGGTGGCGCCGCGGCCTGCCGGGCTGGCGGGGCCGGTGATGGTCATACGCATACCGTTGCAGCGGGCGATTTGCTTGCTCATCCAGGCCGCTTGCTTGGCGACGAATTCTTCCAGGCTCATTTCGCCGCTTTGCACCATGTCCAGCGCCTGTTCCCAGATCGCCGTGGTGCCCGGGTCGGCGATGGCGCGCGGCACCGCATCGATCAGGCTGAACGCCGCCGGGGTGGCCGAGAGGGCCTTGCCGTTCTTCACCAGGTAGCCTCGGTCCAGCAGGCCCTGGATGATCCCGGCGCGGGTGGCTTCGGTGCCGATGCCGGTGGTGTCCTTGAGCTTTTGCTTGAGCAGCGGGTCTTCCACCAGCTTGGCGACGTTTTTCATCGCCTTGATCAGGTCGCCCTCGGTGAAGGGTTTGGGCGGCTGGGTCCACAGGTCCTTGAGGTTGACCTTGGCAACGGCGTAATCCTGGCCCTGCACCAGCGCCGGCAAGGCTTGCGGTGCTGGCGCCTCACGGCCTTTGGCGGGTGCAAGGGCTTCGGGCAGCGCGCGTTTCCAGCCCGGCTCGATGACGACTTTGCCCACCGCGCGCAGCGCTTGGCCGGCACAGTCGAAATCCGCCTGGGTGCGGTCGTATTCATGGTTGGGCAGAAACTGCGCCAGGTAGCGCGCGCGAATCAGTGTGTAGACCGCCCGATGCTTGCCGGTGAGCTGCCCGGCATCCTTGCCGGCGCCGGTGGGAATGATGCCGTGGTGGGCGCTGACCTTGGCGTCGTTCCACGCCCGTGAGCGGCGCTGGGGATCGAGATGCGGCATCAGTTCGTTGACGGCCGCGTCGGCACGGCCCAGGGCGGCAAGGATCTTCGCCGCGTCGCCATGCTGACTCAATGGCAGGTAGCCGCAATCGCTGCGCGGGTAGGTGATGGCCTTGTGGGTTTCGTACAGCGATTGGGCGATGTCCAGGGTTTCCTGGGCGCCGAGACCGAGCTTCTTCGAGCAGATTTCCTGCAACGTCCCCAGGTCGAAGGGCAGGGGCGCGACCTCGCGCATGCGTTCGGTGCGCAACTTCACCAGCCGCGCACTGGCGGCGTGGGTCATGGCGTCGGCGGCGTCCCGGGCGAGTTGCGGGTTGAGGCAGCGGCCTTGATCGTCACAGGCATCGTCGGCGGCGCGCCATTGGGCGGTGAAGGTCATGTGCGCGTGGCGCAGGTCGACATCGATGGCCCAGTAGGCCACCGGTACGAAATCGGCGATGCTGCGGTCACGGTCGACCACCAGGCGCAGGGTCGGGGTTTGCACCCGGCCCACCGGCAGCACGCCTTGGTAACCGGATTGGCGGCCGAGCAAGGTAAACAGGCGGCTCATGTTCATGCCGATCAGCCAGTCGGCGCGGGAACGGCCGAGGGCCGAGTGGTACAGGCTGAAGGTCTCGGCGCCGGGTTTGAGCGCGGCCAGGGCCTTGCGGATGGAGGCGTCGTCCAGCGCCGACAGCCACAGGCGTTGGATCGGCCCGCGATAGCGGCAATGTTCCACCAGTTCGCGGGCGATCATTTCGCCCTCGCGGTCGGCGTCGGTGGCGATCACCAGTTCCAACGCTTCCCCCAGCAGGCGCTTGACCGCCTTGAACTGGGCGGCGGTCTTGGGCTTGACGCGCATCTTCCATTTGTCCGGGACGATCGGCAGGTCGGCGAGCACCCAGCGCTTGTACTTGGCGTCGTAGGCGTCGGGCGGGGCGGTTTCCAGCAGGTGGCCGATGCACCAGGTGACGGTCACCCCGTTGCCCAGCCAGCAACCGTCGCCACGGCGCGTGGCGCCGAGCACGGCCGCAATATCCTTGGCCTGGGAGGGTTTTTCACAGAGGAACAGCCGCATGGTCATCACATCAGATCGGGTTGATGCCTTGCAGGATGCGTAGTCCGAGGGATTTGAGCAACCATTATCTGTATGGATGTACAGCAATTTGTGTGGCGCCGCAGAGCAGATGTGGGAGGGGGCTTGCTCCCTCCCACAGGGGACCTGCGGTGTTCAGGTGGTCGGGTCAGTTGTTGTCGATATCCACATGCCGCGTTTCCTTGAGGCAGAACATCCCGACAACCAGGCTCACCCCGGTCACGACCACCGGATACCACAAGCCATAGAAGATATCGCCGGTGTACACCACCAGGGCAAACGACACGGTCGGCAGGAAGCCGCCAAACCAGCCGTTGCCGATGTGATAGGGCAGGGACATCGAGGTGTAGCGGATGCGTGTCGGGAACAGTTCCACCATCAACGCCGCCAGCGGGCCGTAGCACATGGCCGCGATCAGGATCAGCACCACGATCAGCACCACCACCATCACCTTGTTGACCTGCGCCACATCCGCCGATGTCGGGTAGCCGGCGAGGGTCACGGCGGCGCGCAGGGCCGACTCGTCAAAGCCATCGATGCGCACGTCGCCCACGCTCACCTGCACCGGGCTGCCCGCAGGGGCGGCGGCGCTGCTGTAGGGCAGGCCTTGCTTGACCAGGAAGGTCTTGACCTTGTCGCAGGGGCTGTCAAAACGCGCCTTGCCCACCGGGTCGAACTGGAAGGTGCAGGTGGCCGGGTCGGCCAGCACGGTGATCGGCGCCTGGCGACTGGCCTGGTCCATCGCCGGGTTGGTGTAGTGCGCCAGGCCCTTGAAGATCGGGAAGTACAGCGCGGTCGCCAGCAGCAGGCCGAGCATCAGCACCGGTTTGCGCCCGATCTTGTCCGACAGCCAGCCGAAGAAGATAAAGAACGGTGCGCCAATCACCACGCTGATGATCAGCAGCATATTGGCCAGGGCCGGGTCCATCTTCAGGAACTGCGTGAGGAAGAACAGCACATAGAACTGCGCCGCGTAAAAGGTCACCGCTTGCCCGCCGTTGATGCTGAACAGCGCAATCAGCACCACCTTGAGGTTTTCCCACTTGCCGAAGGACTCGCGGATCGGCGCCTTGCTGGCCTTGCCTTCCTCCTTCATTTTCAGGAACGCCGGCGATTCATGCAGGCTCATGCGGATCCAGGTGGAAATGCCCAGCAGCACGATGGAAAACAGGAACGGAATGCGCCAGCCCCACACTTCGAACTGATCGCCAGTGAAGTAGCGGCAGGCCAGCACCACCAGCAGTGACAACAGTAACCCCAGGGTGGCGGTGGATTGAATCCAGCTGGTGTGCAGGCCGCGCTTGCCGGCGGGGGCATGTTCGGCGACATAGGTCGCCGCGCCGCCGTACTCGCCGCCCAACGCCAGGCCTTGCAGCATGCGCAGGGCGATCAGGATGATCGGCGCGGCAATGCCGATGCTGGCATACGTGGGCAGCAGGCCGACGCAGAACGTCGCCACACCCATCAGGATAATGGTCACGAGGAAGGTGTACTTGCGCCCGATCATGTCGCCCAGGCGGCCAAACACCAGCGCGCCGAACGGGCGCACCACAAAGCCGGCCGCGAAGGCCATCAAGGCAAAGATAAACGCCGTGGTGTCGTTGACCCCGGCAAAGAACTGTTTGCTGATCACCGCCGCGAGGGCGCCATAGAGGAAGAAGTCATACCACTCGAATACCGTCCCCAGGGACGAGGCGAAGATGACTTTTCTCGATTCGCTGACGGTGCTCGTGCTGACCGCCGAGCCCAGGGTTTGAGCATGTTCTGACATCGGGTATCCCTCACAGTGATTATTTATTGTTGTTCCACTGTCGGCGCCAACCTCAGCGCCGGTCTGTTTTCCGTTCCTCTGTAGGCGCGCGCTTGCTCGCGAAAATCGCCAACGATTACGCGGGAAATCTGGATGAACGCGGCGCCTTTGCGTTTTTCGCGGGCAAGCTCGCTCCTACAGTGTTCGGTGAAAGGATCAGTTGCGCGGCTTTCTCCGCGATCATCAGCGTCGGTGAGCAGGTATTGCCGGATGTGATGCGGGGCATGATCGAGGCATCGGCGATGCGCAGCCCCGGCACGCCATGCACCCGCAACTGCGCGTCGACCACCGCGTCCTGGTCACTGCCCATGCGGCAGGTGCCCACCGGATGGAAGATCGTCGTGCCGATGCGCGCCGCGGCTTCGTGCAGTTGCTCTTCGGTTTGCAGCGCATCGCCGGGCAAGTATTCCACCGGTTTGAACGGGCTCAGGGCCGGCGCGGCGACGATCCGTCGAGTCAGGCGAATCGCGTCGGCGGCCACCCGCAGGTCTTGCGGATGGCTGAGGTAATTGGGCTGGATCAACGGCGCATCCGCCGGGTTGACCGAGCGAATATCGATACGCCCGCGGCTTTGCGGGCGCAGGTCACAGACCGACGCGGTAAACGCCGGGAACGCGTGCAACGGCTCGCCGAAGCGCTCCAGGGACAGCGGCTGCACATGGTATTCAAGGTTGGCCGAGGTTTGTTCCGGGCCCGAGCGGGCAAACGCACCGAGCTGGCTGGGCGCCATCGACAGCGGGCCGCTGCGGTCATACAGGTAACGCAGGCCCATGCCCATTTTGCCCCACACGCTGCCCGCGATCTGGTTCAGGGTGCGCGCGTTTTCCAGCTTGTAGATCAGCCGCAGTTGCAGGTGGTCCTGCAGGTTGCCGCCAACCCCCGGCAGTTCATGCAACACATTGATGCCGAGCGGCTTGAGCACGTTGGCGGGGCCAATCCCCGAACGCTGCAAAATGCCGGGCGAACCCACGGCGCCAGCACACAACACGATTTCCTTACGGGCCTTCCAACGGAGCGACTGGCCGTGCTGACGCCCGACCACTGCCGATGCGCGGCCGTTTTCCAGCAACACGCGGTCGACTTCGACTTCGGTCAATACCGTCAGGTTCGGCCGTTGGCGGATCGGTTTGAGGAACGCCTTGGCCGCATTCCAGCGGACGCCGGCCTTCTGGTTGACCTGGAAGTAACCGCAGCCTTCGTTATCGCCCTGGTTGAAGTCGCTGACGTTGGCGATGCCGCTTTGCGCTGCGGCTTCACGGAAGGCATCCAGAATCGGCCACGACAGCCGTTGTTGCTCGACGCGCCACTCGCCGCCGTCGCCGTGAAATGCCGAACCGCCAGCAAAATGGTTCTCGCTGTGCTTGAACAGCGGCAGCACGTCTTCCCACGCCCAGCCCGGGTTGCCTGCCGCCGCCCAGCCGTCGTAGTCCTGAGCCTGGCCGCGCATGTAGATCATGCCGTTGATCGACGAACAACCGCCGAGCACCTTGCCCCGCGGGTAACTCAGGGCGCGGCCTTGCAGGCCGGCCTGGGCTTCGGTCTTGAAGCACCAGTCGGTGCGTGGGTTGCCGATGCAGAACAGGTAGCCGACGGGGATGTGAATCCAGGGGTAATTGTCGCGACCACCGGCTTCAAGCAACAGCACACGGTGGGCGGGGTTGGCGGACAGTCGATTGGCCAGCAGGCAGCCTGCGGGGCCGGCGCCTACGACGATGTAATCGTATTCAGCAGTTGCAGTGGGCATCTGAGGTCTCGCTTGTTTTTCTTATTGGCTCCATCCTAGTTGTTAGTTTTCGTCTTAAAAATGTTAGTTTTTACCCAGTGGCTGTGCGTTTTTAAACAGCACGGCCCAGACTCACGGATTGGAGGCGCTATGTTCGACTGGAATGACCTGCGGTTTTTTCTTGAGTTGCAGCGCAGCGGCCGCCTGCTCACCGCCGCGCAACGCCTGAAAACCACCCACGCCACCGTGGCGCGGCATATCGAGGCGATCGAGAAAAGCCTCGGCACCGCGTTGTTCGTGCAGCACGCCCACGGCTATGAGTTGACGCCGTCCGGCGAGGCCCTGCTCAAACACGCCGAAGCCATGGAAAACGTCGCGCTGCTGGCCGAAGACGAATTGACCCACACCGCCGCGCCTCTGGGCAAGATCCGCCTGGGCGTGGCCGAAGGGCTGGGGGTGATGTTCCTCGCCAGCCGCATGGGCGGGCTGTTCGAGCGCTATCCGGGGTTGGAAGTGGAGCTGGTGGCCGTGCCGCGTTTCGTCAGCATCCTCAACCGCGAAGCCGAAATCAGCATCCACCTCGAACGTCCCAGCGTCGATCAACTGGTCACGCGCAAACTCACCGACTACCGCCTGGCGCTCTATGCCAGCCGCGCGTATCTGGCGCGCACCCCGCCGATTGAAAAACGCGAAGACCTCGCCGCCCATGCCTGGATCGATTACGTCGACGATCTGCTGTTCAGCCAGGAACTGAAACTGCTCAGCAGCTTCTGCCGCAACCCCAAAGTGGTGTTCCACAGCACCAGCGTGATCGCCCAGCACCAGGCGGCGCGTTCCGGGCTGGGGATTGCGGTGTTGCCGTGCTTCATGGCGGCCGGTGATCCGGACCTGGTGGCGTTGTTGCCGGGGGAGGGGATTCAGCGCAGCTATTGGATCAGCTCGCGCCGAGAACTGCACAAGTCGGTGCGGCTGCGGGTGTTGTGGGATTACGTGGTGGAGTTGTGCGCGCGGGAGCAGGCACTGTTGCTCGGCGGGTCCACCTGAAGAACCTGGATCAAAAATGTGGGAGGGGGCTTGCCCCCGATAGCAGTGTGTCAGCCAAAACATGCATGACTGAAGCAGCGCTATCGGGGGCAAGCCCCCTCCCACATTTTTGACCGGATTCAGCTTCCAAGATCAGGTCGGCTATAAGGCCAAGCAAGAGCAAAAGCAGATCAGGGTCTATCTG
>NZ_JBWKXO010000050.1:0-37383 GCF_059423025.1 Pseudomonas sp. GW704-F2
CAAGCGATTGATCGCTCAGCAGTACAGACTGCGCTTGAGACGTTGCGCGTAAAAAAGGCTAATAACCAGACCTGCCAGGCGCTGATGCAAGCTCAAGGTCTGGTTCAGCACGTGGTGGGTGAGGCCGATGCGCAAAAAATGCGGACACCTTCAGGCTCGCGTATTGCCTACAACGTTCAGAGCGCGGTGGATGCGAAACACTGTCTGATTGTTCACCACGAAGTGACTCAGGAAGGTGCCGACAATCGCCTGCTTGAACCGATGGCCCAGGCGACTCAAGCGGTGCTGGAACAAGCCAAGCTCAACGTCACCGCTGATGCAGGCTACTCCAACGGCGCGCAATTTCAGGCGTGTGAAGACGCTGGTATCACACCCTTTGTCCCGCCCAACCGGGCGATCAACACCAAAGGTGGCGAAGAGCAATTTTTTGACCGCACGCTCTTCAATTACAGTGAAGAGAGTGACAGCTATGAATGCCCTAATGGCAAGACGCTCACGCTTAAAGCACTTAACAAGGGAGACCGGGTTTATCACGCATCAATCAGTGATTGCGGCACTTGCGCACTGAAAAGCCGGTGTACCAAGGCTGAACGCCGTTACGTCACGCGCCATGCCCATGAATCAGCGTTTGAACGAATGGAACAGCGCATGAAGGCGAATCCCGACATGATGATCAATCGACGATCGATCGTCGAACACCCATTTGGCAACTTGAAGCAATGGGCCTTCGGCAACGCTAGGTTTTTGCTGCGCCAGCTAAAAGGTACACGGACAGAAATGGCACTTGCGATACAGGCCTACAACCTGAAAAGGACCATCAATGTGTTGGGAGTGCCTAAATTGATGGAGTTGATGGGCTGAAAGGCCCTTTTTTTCTTCAAGTCCGCAAAAACAAATGCCCCGACAAGTCGGGGCATTTGTTTTTAGCCGGTGCAGGGTGCGTTTTCACACAGCCTGAAATTGCGGGGCTTTTTCGTGAAACAGGGCTAGACGCTCCGAAACTCAGGTGGTACATTCGGCCCCGCACTGGTTTCTCCACTGCCCCCTGCAAGCCGTCGCCGACGCATTCCTTTTCGATTAGTACGCGATCCTGTCGCCTTCTCTGCGGCGCGGCCTCATTAAGCCAAAAGCTTAATTTCCCCCCTCCATAAATGATTACGTCATTCCTATATGAATCTGACTGAACTCAAGCAAAAGCCGATTACCGAACTGCTCGAATTGGCCGAACAGATGGGCATAGAAAATATGGCCCGTTCGCGCAAGCAGGACGTGATTTTCTCCTTGCTCAAAAAGCACGCGAAAAGCGGCGAGGAAATCTCCGGTGATGGCGTGCTGGAGATTCTCCAGGACGGCTTCGGCTTCCTCCGCTCTGCAGACGCTTCCTATCTCGCCGGTCCAGACGATATCTACGTCTCGCCGAGCCAGATCCGCCGCTTCAACTTGCGCACCGGTGACACCATCGTTGGCAAGATCCGTCCGCCGAAGGAAGGCGAGCGTTATTTCGCCCTGCTCAAGGTCGACACGATCAACTTCGATCGTCCAGAGAACGCGAAAAACAAGATTCTCTTCGAGAACCTGACCCCGCTGTTCCCGACCGTGCGAATGAAGATGGAAGCCGGCAACGGTTCTACCGAAGACTTGACCGGTCGTGTAATCGACCTGTGCGCCCCGATCGGCAAGGGCCAGCGCGGCCTGATCGTCGCACCGCCGAAAGCCGGTAAGACCATCATGCTGCAGAACATTGCAGCGAACATCGCGCGTAACAACCCTGAAGTTCACCTGATCGTGCTGCTGATCGATGAACGTCCGGAAGAAGTGACCGAAATGCAGCGTACCGTGCGCGGCGAAGTGGTTGCCTCGACGTTCGATGAGCCGCCAACCCGCCATGTGCAGGTTGCCGAAATGGTGATCGAGAAGGCCAAGCGCCTGGTCGAACACAAGAAAGACGTGGTGATCCTGCTCGACTCCATCACCCGTCTGGCCCGTGCCTACAACACCGTGATCCCGAGCTCCGGCAAGGTATTGACCGGTGGTGTCGATGCCCACGCCCTGGAGAAACCGAAACGTTTCTTCGGCGCCGCGCGGAATATCGAAGAAGGCGGCTCGCTGACCATCATCGCCACCGCGCTGGTTGAAACCGGCTCGAAGATGGATGAAGTGATCTACGAAGAGTTCAAGGGTACCGGCAACATGGAACTGCCCCTGGACCGTCGTATCGCTGAAAAGCGTGTGTTCCCGGCGATCAACATCAACCGCTCCGGCACCCGCCGTGAAGAGCTGCTGACAGCCGACGACGAACTGCAGCGCATGTGGATTCTGCGCAAGCTGCTGCACCCGATGGATGAAGTCGCGGCCATCGAGTTCCTGATCGACAAGCTGAAAACCACCAAGACCAACGACGAGTTCTTCCTGTCGATGAAGCGTAAGTAATACGACGTTTCAGGTCCAAAAAAAATGGCGTCCTTCGGGGCGCCATTTTTTTTGCGTCGAAATTGAATGGATTTTATGTCATAAGTGTCCGTTAAGTAACAAAAAGTAAACATGCGCCTATTCTCGCCTCCATTCGTAACATATTGACCACAATTCTTATGACCATTCTTGCTTACCGAAGAGATATCGACGGCCTGCGTGCCATTGCTGTCCTTGCTGTCGTGCTGTTCCACTTTGGCGTTCCTGGGATCACTGGCGGCTTTGTCGGTGTCGATGTGTTCTTCGTGATTTCCGGCTTCCTGATTACCTCGATCATCTGGCGCGAACGCCAGGCTGGGCGTTTCAGTTTCGTGGGCTTCTGGGCGCGCCGTGCCCGGCGTATCTTGCCGGCGTTGTTCGTGATGATGGCCGCGACACTGGCCGTGGGCTGGTTTTTGCTGGCGCCCAAGGACTATGAAGAGCTGGGGCGGTCGGCGCACTACCAGGTGACCTTTACCTCCAACCTGCTGTTTGCACGCCAGCACGGTTATTTCGATGCAGCCTCCGACATAAAACCCTTGTTGCACACCTGGTCGCTGGCGGTGGAGGAGCAGTTCTACATCTTCTTCCCGCTGTTGCTGGCCCTGCTTTCAAGCCGCTTGAAACACTGGCGCCTGGCGTTGTTCGCGGTGCTGCTGGTGTCGTTTGGCATGAGTGTCTGGGCGGTTTCCCATCAGCCGCAGAAAGCGTTCTACCTGCTGCATCTGCGTGCCTGGGAATTGCTGGCCGGCGCCATGCTGGCGGTCATGCCGAAGGTTGAGTGGCGCGCCTCGCCGCCCCTGGCGCAAGCGGTCAGCCTGGCTTCCCTGGCATTGATCCTGACCGCCATATTCGGTTTCGACCGGCATACACCGTTCCCTGGCGCGGCCGCTTTGCTGCCGGTGCTGGGCGTGGTCGGGTTGATTTGGGCCAATGGGCAGCAAGCCACCTGGGTCGGGCAGCTGCTGAGTTCGCGGCTGATGGTGGGGCTGGGGCTTATCTCCTATTCCTGGTATCTGTGGCATTGGCCGGTGTTCGTGTACGCCAACTACGCAGCGGTTGATGGCTTGAGCGCGGCGGAATTGGGCGGGTTGATGCTGCTGAGCCTGGTGCTGGGTTATTTGTCCTGGCGCTTCGTGGAGGCGCCATTCCGGGAAAAACGTCTGCTGGCCGGACGCAAGGCGATCCTGGCTGGCGCCGCGGCCGGCATTTTGTGTCTCGGCCTTACTGGCCTGGCATTGCGGGAAGCCGATGGCGTGCCGTGGCGCCTGTCCGAACAGGCATTGCGTTATGCCCAGGCGAAGAAGTGGAGCCCGGAGCTGACGGCCTGCCTGGCGGACAAGAACACCCCGGATGAGCGGCTGTTCTGCCATTTCGGCCCACAAAGCCACTCGGTGTCCGCGCTGGTCTGGGGCGACAGCCACGCCACCGCATTGATTCCGGCGCTGAAGGATGCGGCCAAACGGCACGATATCAGTCTGGTCCAGGCCAGTTTCGCCGGTTGTGTACCGTTGGACGGTCTGGAGAACATCACCCAGTGCGCGCATTTCAACCAGCGCGTCGAGCAGGCCCTGGCCGAGCAGTCGTTCAGCGATGTCGTGCTGGCGGCGCGCTGGAGCCTGTACCTCTATGGGCAGATGTCGGGTGACAAGGAACATGCGCTAAAAGACCTGGGCACCGGCAAGTACGTGCGTGCCGTGGCCGAGCAGCGTTTCGAACAGGGCCTGCGTGAACGCATCCAGGGGCTGCGCGCCGCCGGGCACCATGTGTGGCTGATCAAGGAGGCACCGCTGCAGGAAATCATCGTGCCGTACCGCCTCAGTCGCCTGGCCATGATGCACCGGCCGGTGGACGGCGAAGGGCTCCCCGTGGCGGAGCACGAGAAGCGCCAGGCCTTTATCACTCGGCTGTTTGACGAACTGGCCGCCGCCGACAGTGGCGTCACCGTGCTGGACCCCGCGCCCCTGCTGTGTGGCGCCGACGGCCTGTGCCGGGTCGAGCTCGACGGCCGCGCGCTGTACACCGACGATAACCACCTCTCCGACGTCGGCGCGCGACATGTCCAGGCGTTCCTGGAACCGCTGTTCCGTTCGCTGCAATCACGGGGGCTGACGGCCAATTAAGCTGCCAGCCGTCCTCAGAGCAGGTAGGATGTACGCCTATTTTACGGGTGGCATGGTTAATGAAATTCAAGGATCTTCGGGATTTCGTGCAGCAACTTGAGCAGCGCGGAGAGTTGAAACGCATCCACGTGCCGGTTTCGCCGGTGCTGGAAATGACTGAGATTTGCGACCGTACCCTGCGCAACAAGGGCCCGGCGCTGCTGTTCGAGAACCCGACCGGTTTTGATATCCCGGTGCTCGGCAACCTGTTCGGCACCCCCGATCGCGTGGCCTTTGGCATGGGCGCCGAGTCGGTCAGCGAATTGCGCGAGATCGGCAAGTTGCTGGCGTTCCTCAAGGAGCCCGAGCCACCCAAGGGCTTGAAGGACGCCTGGTCGAAGCTGCCGATCTTCCGCAAGATCATTGCCATGGCGCCCAAGGTGGTCAAGGACGCGGTGTGCCAGGAAGTGCTCATCGAAGGCGATGACGTCGACCTGGGCATGCTGCCGGTGCAGACCTGCTGGCCCGGCGATGTCGGCCCGCTGATCACCTGGGGCCTGACCGTCACCAAGGGCCCGAACAAGGATCGCCAGAACCTCGGCATCTACCGTCAGCAAGTGATCGGCCGCAACAAGGTGATCATGCGTTGGCTGAGCCACCGCGGCGGCGCGCTGGACTTCCGTGAATGGTGCGAAAAACACCCCGGCAAGCCGTTCCCGGTCTCCGTGGCCCTGGGCGCCGACCCGGCCACTATCCTCGGCGCCGTGACCCCAGTGCCGGACAGCCTGTCCGAATACGCCTTCGCCGGCCTGCTGCGCGGCAACCGCACCGAGCTGGTGAAGTGCCGTGGCAACGACCTGCAAGTGCCGGCCACCGCGGAAATCATCCTCGAAGGCGTGATCCACCCCGGCGAAATGGCCGACGAAGGCCCCTACGGCGACCACACCGGCTACTACAACGAAGTCGACAGCTTCCCGGTGTTCACCGTCGAGCGCATCACTCATCGGATCAAGCCGATCTACCACAGCACCTACACCGGCCGTCCGCCGGATGAGCCGGCGATTCTCGGTGTGGCGCTGAACGAAGTGTTCGTGCCGATCCTGCAGAAGCAGTTCCCGGAAATCACCGACTTCTACCTGCCGCCGGAAGGCTGTTCGTACCGCATGGCCATCGTGACCATGAAGAAGTCGTACCCAGGCCATGCCAAGCGGGTCATGCTCGGCGTGTGGTCGTTTTTGCGACAGTTCATGTACACCAAGTTCGTTATTGTCACTGACGACGACATCAACGCCCGCGACTGGAACGACGTGATCTGGGCCATCACCACGCGCATGGACCCCAAGCGCGACACGGTGATGATCGACAACACGCCGATCGACTACCTCGACTTCGCCTCGCCGGTCTCGGGCCTGGGCTCGAAGATGGGCCTGGATGCCACGCACAAATGGCCGGGTGAGACCACCCGCGAGTGGGGCAGGGTGATCGTCAAGGACGAAGCCGTGACGGCGCGTGTCGATGCGATCTGGAAAGAGTTGGGAATAGATTGATGCGTGTGACCCTGCAACCTTCCGGCGCCGTATTGGAGCTGGTCCCCGGTGAGCGAATCCTCGAAGGTGCGCGCCGCCTGGGCTACGAATGCCCGCAAGCCTGTCGCAATGGTGTGTGCCACGTGTGCGCGGCGCTGTTGGTGGACGGCCGGGTGCGGCAGTCCGGTGAAATACGCGACCACGGGGAGTTCTACACCTGCATCGCCGAGCCGCTGGAGGATTGTGTGGTGTTGTGGGATGGCGTGCTGGCGCCGGGAGAGTTGCCGTTGCGCAAGTTGTCGTGCCAAGTGAGTGAATGCGTGCAAGTCGGTGGCGATGTATGGCGCGTGCGCTTGCTCGCCCCGGCCGGCAAGGCCGTGCGTTACCACGCCGGGCAATACCTGATGATTGAACGGGATAACGGCGAGAAGTCGGCGTTTTCCCTGGCTTCGGCGCCCCACGCCGGGCGCGAACTGGAACTGCACGTGCTGGCCCGCGAGGACAGCGCGCGCAATCTGATCGAGCAATTGCAGCGCAACCGGATGGCCCGCATCGAGCTGCCGTTTGGCGATACCCACCTGGCCGAGCTGCCCGATGGGCCGTTGGTGCTGATCGCCGCGGGCACCGGCATGGCGCAGATGCACAGCCTGATCGAGCACTGCCGCGCCACCGGCTTCAAACACCCGGTGCATTTGTATTGGGGCGTGCGGCGTCCGGAAGATTTCTACGAGATCGAGCATTGGGATCAATGGCTGCAACTGCCCAACCTGTTCCTGCACAAAGTGGTCAGTGACCTGTGCGGTTGGGAAGGACGCTGTGGGCTGTTGCATGAAGCAGTGTGCGAAGACATCCACGACCTCAAAGGCGTGCATGTCTACGCCAGCGGTTCACCGGCGATGATCTACGGCACATTGGATGCGCTGGTGGCTGCGGGCATGGATGCACACCAGATGCGCGCCGACGTATTCGCCTACGCCCCGCGGCCCTGAAACCTGCGCCGGCTCTGGTGGAGGAGCTGGCGTCGCTGTCAGAAACGCACGCCGGTCGTGATCATCGCCGCATTGAACCCCAGCAACACCAACTCCGCCGCCACCGGCCCGTAATGGGTGCCCACGGACGGTATGATCACCGGCGCCACGCCGAAACGGTTCAACGGGCTTTTGTCGCGGTACTTGCCGCGATAGCCCTGGATCGCCCCGCCGGTCAGTTTCAGATACACCGGATAGTCGGTCATGTCATAGCGTTTGCCCGCGTAGACGTAGTACGAGCGTTGGCTGAACGAGTTGCGGAACGTCGCCGCCCCATACACCAAACCTGACGCTTCATTGCGCTCCAACCCAAGCAAATCCTGGTTGTTGTTGTGGTCCGGGTCGGGGGAGAAGTGCCGGGTGTAGACGCTGGTCTGCGCATACCAGAAGCCCTTGTCATCGTCGACGGGCGGGGTTTCGACAGCGAGAGCGGTGGTGGCCTGGGCCAGGAGCAGCAGGCCCGGCAATCGTAATTTTTTCATAGGTGCGACCTCGAGTAATCGGTGTGAGGGGTGACCGACTGAGTCGTGCCAGCTGCGCTATTTTGACGGTCAAGCGCTTTGCCGGGCTGAACCGGAGCTGAAAATACTGGGATTGCTTCTGGAGAATGCGGTGGTCGTTCAGCCTATTGTACTTTTTTGCCGTATGGTCACAGCAGCGCGTTTTATTACGGTAGAGTTGCTAACAATTGGTAACACATAGGAGGCGAGCCACTTTTCGCCATGACCGCCATCGAATCCGATCTTTTGCAATTGGCTTACCCTCCGCGGCTCGATCTGGGACCGCAACTCACGCACGAACAGTTGATGAACTCGATGCAGGCCACCATGGCCCGGCATAAGGGCGGGCCGGTCTGGCTATTCGCTTACGGTTCGCTGATCTGGCGGCCGGAATGTTCATCGACCGAGCGGGTTCGGGCGCGGGTCCATGGCTATCACCGTGGTTTGTACCTGTGGTCCCACGAGCATCGGGGTACGCCGGAGTTGCCCGGGTTGGTGTTCGGCCTGGATCGTGGCGGCTCGTGCAGCGGGTTTGCCTACCGCCTGCCGGAAGATCAGTTAGAAGCCTCGCTGTACGCCTTGTGGCAGCGCGAAATGCCTTACCCCTCCTATCGGCCGCACTGGCTCAGCTGCCGTCTGGAAGATGGCAGTCGGGTGCAGGCATTGGGGTTTGTATTGGAGCGGCACCTGCCGAGCTACGCTGGCAATCTGCCCGACATCGTGCTCAGCTACGTGCTGCAAAGCGCTTGCGGGCGTTACGGCACGACGCGCGATTATGTCGAGCAGACCGTCAACGCCCTGCGCAGCCACGCCATGCCAGACAAAAACCTGGAGGCGCGGCTCAAGCGTTGTGCCAAGGATTGCTCAGGCGATTAACGCGCCAAACGCAGGAAATATGAGCCAATGCATGTTCTCTACGAACATGTCGCGAATAGACAGGTGATGGTCGAGGACACCGCCCCTCCCACATTCAAGCGCATTTCACCTCGGCAGGCGGGTTTGCACGACCACCTTACCCACCGCCTTGCGCTGCCCCAGGTCATTGATCGCCTGGGCCGCCTGTTCCAGCGGATACACCTGCGACACCAGCGGTTTCAACTTGCCCTCGGCATACCAACCAAACAGCTGCTGGAAGTTCGCCGCATTGTCCTGCGGCTGGCGCTGGGCGAACGCGCCCCAGAACACTCCGACCACGGCCGCGCCCTTGAGCAGCGCCAGGTTCACCGGCAGCTCCGGAATGCGCCCGCTGGCAAAACCCACCACCAACAGGCGGCCGTTCCAGGCGATGGCGCGGATGGCCTGGTCAAACAAGTCGCCGCCCACCGGGTCGTAGATCACGTCGGCGCCGTTCCCGTCGGTCAGGCGCTTGACCTCATCTTTCAGGCTGGCTTCGCTGTAGTTGATCAGCTCATCGGCGCCGGCGGCCTTGGCCACCGCCAGTTTGTCGGCGCTGCTGGCGGCGGCGATGACCCGGGCGCCCATGGCCTTGCCGATTTCCACGGCAGCCAGGCCCACGCCGCCGGAGGCGCCGAGGACCAGCAAGGTTTCGCCGGGTTGCAGGTTGGCCCGTTGTTTCAGTGCATGCATCGAGGTGCCGTAGGTCATGCTGAACGCGGCGGCGGTGTTGAAGCCCATGCTGGGCGGGATCGGCAGCACGTTATAGCCGGGCACCGCGACCTGCTCGGCAAAACTGCCCCAGCCGGTCAGCGCCATCACGCGGTCTCCTACCTTCAGGTGGCTGACCTTTTCCCCCACTTCACTGACCACGCCCGCCGCTTCGCCACCCGGCGAGAACGGGAACGGCGGCTTGAACTGGTACTTGCCCTCGATGATCAGCGTGTCCGGGAAGTTGACCCCGGCGGCATGCACGTCCAACAGGATTTCGTTCTTCTTGATCGCCGGGCTGGCGATGTCTTCCAGCACCAGGGTTTCGGCGGGGCCGAAGGCTTTGCACAGCACAGCTTTCATCGGACTATTCCTTTTGGCGTCGTGGCCGATAAGTGTAGGAGGGTATGCCCGTGGGTCAACGAGCATGCCCGGGCCTGATAAGTCGCCATAAGCTTGTGCTCTGCCTTGCTAGCGTTATGCTACTGGGCTACCGAATGTGAGGAATGAACTGTGAAAGCGTGGATTCTGTTGATGCTGGCCCTGACCTTGCCAATGGCGGCCCAGGCGCAAGAGGCGAAAGAAGGCGAGGCGCCGAAGGTCAGCTATATCAGCCTGGCCCCGCCGTTCGTGGGCAACTATGGCTTGGACGGTACGTCCAAGCTCAAGGTGTACAAGGCCGATATCGCTCTGCGCGTGACCGGCACCGAAGCGGCCGCCGCCATCAAAGCCAACGATGCGTTGATTCGTAATCAACTGGTGGCGCTGTTCACCCAGCAAACCAACGAGACCATGAGCACGGTTGAGGGCAAGGAAAAACTGCGCCAGGAAGCCCTGAAGCAGACCCAGCAAGTGATGAACGACGAAACCGGCAAGCCGGTGGTGGAAGACCTGTTGTTCAACAACCTGATCATCCAATAGTCACGGCGCGACGATCGCAAGCAAGCCCGCTCCCACAAGGGAATGCGTTCCACCTGTGAGAGCAGGCTTGCCTGCGATAGCGGCCGGGCAGGCACCTCAAGACGCCAGGCTCTTGCGGAACCGCGCCAGCGCCACCAAAAAGAACAGCAAGCCAATTCCCGCCAGCGCCAGCATGTCCGGCCACACCACGCTCATGCCCGCATCGCGGAACAGGATCGCCGCGCTCAGGCTCACAAAGTGCGTCGACGGCGAGGCCTGCATCACCCACTGCAACCATTCGGGCATGCTGTCCAGCGGCGTGCTGCCGCCGGAGAGCAACAGCATCGGGATGATCACTGGGATTGCCAGCAAGCCGAACTGCGGCGTCGAGCGGGCGAGGGTGGCGAGGAAGATCCCCAGGGCGGTGCTGGCAAACAGGTACAGCGCGGTCACGAACAGAAACAGGCTCAGCGACCCGGCCAGCGGCACGCCGAGCATGCCCTTGACCACCACTTCCAGTGACACCCAGGTACACAGCACCACCACCAGCAGGTTGCTCCAGATTTTCGCCAGCATGATTTCCAGTGCCGTCAGCGGCAGCACCAGCAAATGGTCGAGGGTGCCATGTTCGCGCTCGCGCAGCAGCGCGGTGCCGGTGAGCACGATGGCGAGGATGGTGATGTTGTTGACGATCTGGATGACCGCGAGGAACCAGCCGCCCTCCAGGTTGGTATTGAACAGCGCCCGCGTTGTCAGCAGCGCCGGCGCTTTGCTGGCGGAGTCGGCCTGGCCGCTGTAGGTCAGCAGCTCGCGTTGGAAAATCCGCCCGATGTAGCCGGCGCCCATGAACGCCTGGCTCATCGCCGTGGCATCGACGTTCACCTGCACATCGGGCTCGCGACCGGCCAACAGGTCGGCCTGGAAATTCGCCGGTACGTTGATCACGAACGTGTACTGGCCGCTGTCCATGACCTTATCCAACTGGTCATACGCCAGCGGCACGGGTGACTGGAACTCGGGCGGCTGCAACGCCTCGGCCATCTGCCGCGAGATCGCGCTGTGGTCCTCGTCGACAAACGCCACGCTGGCGTTGTGTACGCCAATCACCGAGCCGGCCGCGGGCATGTAGATCGCGACCGTGAAGGCGTAGAACAGAAACAGCAGCAGCACGCTGTCGTGGCGCAGGCTGGTCAGTTCCTTGATCCCCAGGCGCAGGATGTGCGCGAACTTATGCATCAAGCCTCCTGCTTCTTCAGCATGATCAGGCTAAGCCCGGTAAACCCGAGGAAAAACCCGAACAGCGCCAGGCACTGCGGCCACAGTTGCCGCAGGTCGAGGGCCTTGGTGAACGTGCCCACCGCAATATCGAGAAAGTGCCCCGCCGGAAACAGCGTGCCCATCACCGCCGCCGCGCCTTCCAGGGACGAGCGCGGCACGATCAGCCCGGAGAACTGGATGGTCGGCAGGCTGGTGATGATCATGGTGCCGAGGATCGCGGCGATCTGGGTGCGAGTGAACGCGGAAATCAGCAGGCCCATGCTGGTGGTGGCGAGCACGTACAGCAGGCCGCCGAACGCCAGGGTCAGGCCGCTGCCCTTGAACGGTACGCCGAACAGCCAGCGGTTCATCGCGACCAGCACCGCCAGGTTGATCAGGCTCACGGCCAGGTACGGGGTCTGTTTGCCCAGCAGGAATTCCAGGCGGGTCAGGGGCGTGGCGTAGAAGTTGGTGATCGAACCCAGCTCCTTTTCGCGCACGATGCCCAGGGCGGTGAGCATCGCTGGGATGAAGGCGAGGATCAGTGCCATCACGCCTGGGCCGATGGCGTTCACACTGACCACATCCTGGTTGTAGCGAAAGCGGGTTTCGAGCTTGGCCGCGCCTTGGCTGTTCTGCGGCTGGCTGCTCAGCTCGGCCAGTTGCTGCAGGTTGGCCTGGTGGACCGCTTCTACATAGTTCCGGCTGGTTTCCGCGCGAAACGGCATGCCGCCGTCGAGCCAGGCCGCCACGCTGGGTTGGCGGCCGGCGTAGAGGTCACGACCAAAACCGGGCGGGATTTCCAGGGCCAGTTTGATTTCCGAACGTTGCAGGCGCCGGTGCAGTTCGTTGGCATCCTGGATCGGCGTTTGTTCGGCGAAATAGCGTGAGCCGCGAAACGCCTCCAGGTAGGCGCGGCTTTGCGGGGTCTGGTCCTGGTCGTAGACGGCGAAGGCGAGGTTTTCCACGTCCAGGGAAATGCCGTAGCCGAAGATCACCATCATGAACATCGCCCCGAGCAGGGCGAAGGCCATACGCACCTTGTCGCGCAGCAGTTCCTTGCCTTCACGGCTGGCCACGGCCAGCAGGCGCGACAGGCTGAAGCCGCGCTTGCTCACCGGCGGCGTGCTGGTTTCGCTGACGGTGGCGGTGGGCGCGGTAGGTTCGGCCTCGCCCTGGGCTTGCTCCAGGCACGTGACGAACGCGGCTTCGAGGGTGTCGCCGTGGAATTGCTGCTGCAGCGCGTCGGGCGTGTCGCAGGCGAGCACCTTGCCGGCGTGCATCAGGGAGATGCGGTCGCAACGCTGGGCTTCGTTCATGAAGTGGGTGGACAGAAAGATCGTCACCCCTTGTTCGCGCGACAGTTCGATCAGCAGCCGCCAGAAATCATCCCGCGCCGCCGGGTCGACGCCCGAGGTCGGTTCATCGAGGATCAGCACTTCAGGACGATGCAGCACCGCTACGGCCAACGACAAGCGCTGACGCAAGCCGAGGGGCAGTTCGCCCGACGGCTGCTCGGCCACCTCGCTGAGGTCGAAACGCTGGATCAGCTCGTCGATCCGCTTGCCGCTGTCGACGTTGGGCAAATCGAACAACTGCGCGTGCAGCACCAGGTTCTGAAGCACGCTGAGTTCGCCATACAGCGAAAAGCTCTGCGACATGAAACCCACACGCTTGCGGGTGGCCAGGTCCTTGGCGTTCACCGGGTTGCCCAGCAACGTGGCACTGCCCTCGGTGGCCGGCATCAGGCCGGTGAGGACTTTCATGGTGGTGGTCTTGCCGCAGCCGTTGGAGCCGAGAAAACCGAAGATCTCGCCCCGGCCGATGGCGAAGCTGACTTTATCGACGGCGGTGAAGTCGCCAAAGCGCAGGGTCAGGTCGTGGGCTTCGATGGCGATATCAGCGTTGTTGCCTGTGCGCGGCGGGATGACCAGCGGCTGGTTGTCATGGGCGTTGTCGCCCTGGAAGTGGGTGAAGGCTTCGTCCAGTTTGCCGCTGGGGGTCACTGCCGCCAGCTCACTGCTCAAACCGTCGGCGATCAGTTTGCCGCGGTCGAGCATCAGGCAATGTTCAAACTGCTCGGCCTCTTCCATGTAGGCCGTGGCCACCAGCAGTGTCAGTTGCGGGCGCTCGCTGCGCACGGTTTCGACCAGCTCCCAGAAGCGCCGACGGGACAGCGGGTCGACCCCGGTGGTGGGTTCGTCGAGGATCAACAGGTCCGGGTCGTGGATCAGCGCGCAGCACAGGCCGAGTTTCTGCTTCATCCCGCCGGAGAGTTTGCCGGCCGGCCGTTCGGCGAAGCGCTCGAGGTCGGTGGCCAGCAGCAGGTTGTGCATGCGCTGGTTGCAATCGGCTTTGGACAGGCCGAACAGCGTCGCAAAGAAGCGGATGTTTTCGCGGATGGACAGTTCGGGGTACAGGTTGCCGCCCAGGCCTTGAGGCATGAAGGCGATGCGCGGGTACAGGCTGTTGCGGTGGCGGCGGTTGGCGATGGAGCCGCCGAGCACCTCCAGTTGGCCGTCCTGGAGTTTTTTAACCCCGGCGATCAAACCCAGCAGGCTCGACTTGCCGGCGCCATCCGGGCCGATCAGCCCGCAGCGCGTGCCGGTGGGCAGGCTGAAGGCGATATCGACCAGCGCCTGTTGCTTGCCGTAGCGGTGCTGGATGCCGGTGGCGTGCAGCGCCAGATCGGTCATTGCAGGTTGGCCGGCCATGGGATGTCAGCCGTGCGAACGTAGCCGGCGCCGGGCATGCCCGGTTTGGCCTGCGGCACGGCGCTGGGTTGGGTCAGGCGCAGTTTGACGCGGAATACCAGTTTCTGGCGTTCATCGCGGGTCTCCACCTCTTTGGGGGTGAACTGCGATTTAGCCGCGACGAAGCTGATTTTGGCCGGCAGCGATTGGCCGGGGAGCGCGTCGAGGAGGATGCGCGCATCGCTGCCGACGGTCAGGGCGCCGGTCACCGAAGCGGGCAGGTAGAGGTTCATGTACTGATCCTCGGGGTCGATCAGCAGCAATACGCGCCCGCCCGCGCCGAGCACTTCGCCCGGCTCGGCCAGGCGCAGCTGGATAATGCCGTCGATGGGCGCGCGCAGGCTGCTGTCGTCGATTTCGCTGGTGAGCTGCGCCACCTGGGCCTGGGCGGCGCCGATGGCGGCCTTGGCCGAATTGACCTGGGCCTGGGCGGCGACCACGGCCGCATTCCCGGTGTTCTGGCGCGCCTGCTGTTGGTCGATCAGTTGGCCACTGGCGAAGCCGCGTTTGTACAGCTCCTGGGTCCGCTGGAGTTCCTGGTGGGCAAGCAGTTGTTCGCTCTGACGCAATTGCACATTGGCCTCTGCGGCGGCGAGGTTTTCCCTGGCCCGCAGCACTTCGGCTTCGGCCTGGGCGCGCTGGGCTTCCAGAGTGCGGGTGTCCATGCGCGCGAGCAGTTGGCCCTTGAGTACCTTGTCGCCTTCATCCACCCGCACTTCTTCCAGACGCCCGGGGATCTTGGCGGCGATCTGCACTTCGGTGGATTCCAGGCGGCCGTTGCCCATGCTCAAGCCTTCGGGCAGGCGGTCCTGGGTGGATTTCCAGTAACCGAAACCGCCAGCGGCGAGCAGCAACACAATCAGGAGGGTGGCAAACAGCTGGGAGGTGCGGTGGTTCGTGGACATAGATGCTTCCTGCGGTGTTAGCGTCCTAGTCTGACGGGTTCGGCCCGAGGGCGCTTGATACGGGTCAAATGAAGCGCAAGCCTAACCCGGTTGCGCTGCAGATGCATGCGTCGGGCGCGTGACTGCAAGGTTCTGCGGTTCAGCCCAGCGCGAGGACCGCCGACCATTGCTCGGCGGTCACCGGCATCACTGACAGACGGCTACCTTTTTGCACCAGGGGCAGTTCGGCCAGGGCGGTTTGCTGCTTCAGATAGCCCAGGCCGAGCACCTTGGGAAACGTCTGGACGTGGGCCACGTCGATCGCGCTCCACGGGTTTTTGTCCGGGCTGGCCTTGGCGTCGAAATAGTGGCTGGAAGGTTCCAGCGCGGTGGGGTCGGGATACGCCGTCACGACGATTTTGCCGATGCCGGCAATGCCAGGCTCGGGGCAGCTGGAGTGGTAGAAGAAAAACTCATCGCCCACCGCCATCGCACGCAGAAAGTTGCGTGCCTGATAGTTGCGAACCCCGTCCCATCGCGCTTCGCCGAGGTGTTCCAGGCCGGTGATGGAGAGTTCGTCGGGCTCGGATTTCATCAGCCAGTAGGCCATTGGGGGGCTCCTGAAAAAGGCGTTGGACAGGTTGTGGGGCAATTGCATGACAAACCGACGGTCGGTTGGCGTCAAGGTTTGCGTGTTGGTTCACGTTAACGCAGAATGCCGGGATTTTAAGCTTGACGCAGCTGCAACGGACTACTTTGGAACGTTGTTGTCATCGTGTACGAGGTGCCTGAAGGGGGGCAATCGATGCAACGCAAACCGGATTTACTATGGATACTGGTTATTTTGTTTGGTCTGGGCGTCGTGACCACCGGGTATGCGCAAAGCTTATGGTCGAACAAGACCGATGCGCCCGTTGAGCTGACCCAGCAGCCGCCACAACCGTTCAAGCGTTAACTCTTCTTCAGGGCGTCGCGGGTTCCAGCGACGCCTGTGCGATATACCACTGCTTATCGGTGACGGTGCCCGCCAACGGCACGTCCCAACTCGCCTGCACCAGCCGTTCGACTTTCTGGCATTCATGGGCCAGGCCCAGCAGCGTCGGCTTGCGCCAGTGCTGGCGGCGCGCCAGGTAAGCCAGGCTGCGGTCATAAAAACCGCCACCCATGCCCAGCCGTCCCCCCGCGTCATCGAACCCCACCAACGGCAATAGCACCAGGTCCAGCGCCCAGACCTTGCGCTGGCGGCGGACATTCACCCGTGGTTCAAGAATGCGAAAGCGATTGGGCAGCAACTTCTCCCCGGGGCGAACGCGCTGGAACACCATCTTGGTCCGTGGCCAGGCGCTGAGCACCGGCAGGTAAGTGGCCTTGCCCCGCCGCTGAGCCGCACGCAGCAGCAAGCGCGGATCGATTTCACCGTCCGTCGGCAGATACAGGGAAATATGCTTGGCCCGGCGAAACAGCGGGTGCTGTGCCAGTTGCCGATACACGCCTTGGGCGGCTTTTCGCTGCTCGCTTGGCGTGAGTGCGCGGCGGGCGTTGCGCAACATGCGTCGAAGTTGCGGACGGGAAAGCGGCGCAGGTTCGGTCATGGTTTTTCGGCTCATAAAACAATGCCAGTCCTGGGACTGGCATTGAGTTTGGGATTCAGGCTCCCCGACAGAACCGCTGTCGACTAAGCCCTTGAACCCGAAAGTTCAAGGTGGAAGAAGCAGTAGGCTTTAAGGCTTTCCGTCTAGCGGACATGCACACCAGCCAAACGTGCAACTTCCAGGGTAGTGCGAATCGGCTCCGGGACATCGCCGACTGGCAAGCACGCCAGGGAGTGGGGCGAGTATACCTTAAACAGACACGGCAATCAGCCCTTGGATGTGTCGGAATCGTTGGACAGTGCCAGGTCCACACGCTCCAGCAGGTCACGTACCTGCTCGCGCGTCGAGCCGCTGGCCTGCACGTCCGGGCGCTCCTGCTTATGCAGCAGATCGTGGGTGATATTCAACGCGGCCATCACGGCGATGCGGTCGGCGCCGATCACTTTGCCGCTGCTGCGGATTTCACGCATCTTGCCGTCCAGGTAGCGGGCGGCGCTCACCAGGTTGCTGCGCTCTTCCTGGGGGCAGATGATCGAATATTCTTTGTCGAGAATCTGCACGGTGACGCTATTGCTTGAACTCATGAGTCTTGCTCCAGGGCCTTCAGGCGCGAAATCATCGACTCGACCTTACGCCGGGCGATTTCGTTTTTTTCAATGAGGTGAGCGCGTTCCTCGCGCCAGGTCTTTTCCTGAGCTAATAGGAGTCCGTTTTGCCTCTTTAGTTGCTCGACCCGATCAATTAGCAATTCGAGTCTGGCCATCAGCGCTTGCAGGTCGGTGTCTTCCATTGGGTTCCACTGGATTTGTCTGATGAATGGCAACTGCAGAATAAACGATCTGACGCCCTTGATAGTCTGGTGCGTCTGCCGGTGCTAGGATACAGCGCTTCATTCTAGACATTGCGCCGTCTGGCGCCTAGCTCACCATGCCCATTCAGAACTCCCCGTACGACGCTTTTACCAAACTGCTGAGCTCCAGCGGTCATCCTTGCTCGCCCGCCGAACTGCACGGCGTGTTGCTGGGCCGCAGTTGCACCGGTGTTGGCTTTGACGCCGACAACTGGCTGGCCGATGTGGCCGAACTGCTGGAAACCGAGCCCTCCGAGAACGTGCGTAACGCGCTGATCGGCCTGCAGGAAATGGTCAAGGGCGAGCTGACCGGTGATGACGTCACCGTGGTCCTGCTGCTGCCGACCGACGATGCACCGCTCACCGAACGTGCTGCCGCGCTGGGCCAATGGTGCCAGGGCTTCCTCCATGGCTTTGGCGTGAATGCCGGCGGCCTGGAGCTGAGCACCGACGCCAAGGAAGTGCTGCAGGACCTGGCGGCCATCTCCCAGGTGCAAGATGCCCTGGAAGAATCCGAAGACGGCGAAGGCGACTACATGGAAGTCATGGAATACCTGCGCGTCGCGCCGCTGCTGCTGTTCACCGAGACCAAGAAGTCCGCTGAACCGGCCACCCCCAAGCCGTCGCTGCACTGAGAAAGGAAGCCCGTCTGCCCATGATCCATATCCCGAAAGCGGAATACACCCGTCGCCGCAAGGCGCTCATGGCGCAGATGGAACCCAACAGTATCGCGATCCTGCCGGCCGCCGCGGTGGCCATCCGCAATCGCGATGTCGAACATGTCTACCGCCAGGACAGCGATTTCCAGTACCTGAGCGGCTTCCCCGAGCCCGAAGCGGTGATCGTGCTGATGCCCGGTCGCCCGCACGGCGAGTACGTGCTGTTCTGTCGCGAACGCAATGCCGAGCGCGAACTGTGGGACGGCTTGCGCGCCGGTACCGAAGGCGCGATCCGTGATTTCGGCGCCGACGATGCCTTCCCCATCACCGATATCCACGACATCCTGCCCGGCCTGATCGAAGGCCGCGACCGGGTGTATTCGGCGATGGGCAGCAATGCCGAGTTCGATCGGCACCTGATGGAGTGGATCAACATTATCCGCTCCAAAGCGCACCTGGGCGCCCAGCCGCCGAACGAATTCGTTGCCCTGGATCATCTGCTCCACGATATGCGCCTGTATAAATCGGCGGCGGAAGTGAAGGTGATGCGCGAAGCTGCGCGGATTTCCTGCGCCGCCCACGTGCGGGCCATGCAGGCCAGCCGCGCCGGCTTGCGCGAGTTCAGCCTCGAAGCCGAGCTGGATTACGAGTTCCGCAAAGGCGGCGCGAAGATGCCGGCCTATGGCTCCATCGTCGCCGCCGGGCGCAACAGTTGCATCCTGCATTACCAGCAGAATGACGCGCTGCTCAAGGACGGCGACCTGGTGCTGATCGACGCCGGTTGCGAGATCGACTGCTACGCCAGCGACATCACCCGCACCTGGCCGGTCAACGGCAAGTTTTCGCCCGAGCAACAGGCGATCTATGAAGTCGTGCTGGCCGCCCAGGAAGCCGCCTTCGCCGAGATTGCACCGAACAAGCATTGGAACCAGGCCCATGAGGCCACCGTGCAGGTCATCACTTCCGGGCTGGTGAGGCTGGGGTTGCTGCAAGGGGACGTTGACGAACTGATCGCCGGCGAAGCCTACAAACCATTCTACATGCACCGCGCCGGCCATTGGCTGGGGATGGATGTGCATGATGTCGGCGAGTACAAAGTGGGCGGTGAATGGCGTGTGCTGGAAGTCGGCATGACGTTGACCGTGGAGCCGGGGATCTATATTTCGCCGGACAACCAGAGCGTGGCAAAGAAATGGCGTGGCATCGGCGTACGCATCGAGGACGACGTGGTAGTGACCAAGCAAGGCTGTGACATTCTGACCGGCGGCGTGCCCAAGACCGTCGCCGACATCGAAGCGTTGATGGCGGCCGCCCGATGAGCCGGGTCAACCTGGCCATTATCGGTGGCGGCCTGGTGGGCGCGAGCCTGGCGTTGGCGCTGCAGGACGGGGCCAAGGCGCGGGGCTGGAAGATCCTGCTGATCGAACCCTTCGCACCGGGTGACAGCTACCAGCCGAGCTACGACGCACGCTCTTCGGCGCTGTCCTATGGCGCGCGGCAGATCTATCAGCGTCTGGGTCTGTGGCAGGCCATCTCCCGCCGCGCCGAGCCGATCAAGCAGATCCATGTGTCGGACCGCGGGCGCTTCTCCACTGCGCGCTTATCCGCCATGGAAGAGGGCGTGCCGGCCCTCGGCTACGTGGTGGAAAACGCCTGGCTCGGCCAATGCCTGTGGCAAGGCCTGGATAAGGACGTGGTCAGCTGGCGTTGCCCGGCCGAAGTCACGCGCATGGAGCCGCTGCCCGATGGCTATCGCCTGACCCTCAACGACGAAACCGTGCTGGAGTGCGACCTGGCGGTGCTGGCCGACGGCGGTCGCTCCGGCCTGCGCGAGCAACTGGGGATCGGCGTGAAATCCCGCCCGTACAACCAGAGCGCGCTGATCGCCAATATCACCCCGAGCGAAGCCCACAACGGCGAAGCCTTCGAGCGCTTCACCGATGAAGGCCCGATGGCCCTGCTGCCGCTGCCGGACAACCGCTGCGCGCTGGTCTGGACCCGTGCCGGCATGGACGCCCAGCGCCTGGCCAACCTGGATGAGCGCAGTTTTCTCAGTGAATTGCAGGGCGTGTTCGGCTACCGCCTGGGCACCTTGAAGCAGGTCGGTGCGCGGCATCTGTACCCGCTGACCCTGGTGGAAGCCGAAGAACAAGTGCGCTCGCACCTGGCGATCCTCGGCAATGCCGCCCACATCCTGCACCCGATTGCCGGGCAGGGCTTCAACCTGTCCCTGCGCGATGCGAATGCCTTGGCCGAGGCCTTGCTGGCCGGGCCGGCGGTGCCGGGTGACCTGGCGACCTTGCAGGCATATCGCGAGCGGCAACGCATGGATCAAACGCTGACCGTGGGCTTCTCCGATCAGGTCACGCGCCTGTTCGGCAGCGCCCAGCCGCTGGTCGCGCTGGGGCGCAACATGGGCCTGCTGGGCCTCGACCTGCTGCCGCCGGCGAAACGCTGGTTCGCCCGTCAGGCCATGGGCCTGGGTACGCGTCCCGATGCGTAGCCGCGACTACATCGTTTGGGACGGGATGAGATTAACCCTTTACGTGCGGCGCAAGCCGCCAGCGAGACAGGCTTAAAGCATGGATATGCGCGCAGATGTGCTGATTGTCGGGGCCGGAATGGTCGGGAGCGCCCTGGCGCTGGCGTTGCAGGGCAGTGGCCTGCAGGTGCTGCTGCTCGACGGCAGCCCGCTGAGCGTCAAGCCGTTCGAGCCTGACGCGGCTTTCGAACCGCGGGTGAGCGCCTTGTCGGCCGCCAGCCAGCGCATCCTTGAGCGCCTTGGCGTGTGGGATGGCATCGTCGCACGGCGCGCCAGCCCATATGGCGAGATGCAGGTGTGGGACGGCAGCGGCACCGGGCAGATCCATTTTTCGGCGGCCAGCGTGCATGCCGAAGTGCTTGGGCATATCGTCGAAAACCGCGTGGTCCAGGATGCCTTGCTCGATCGCCTGCACGACTGCGACCTGGGCCTGCTGGCCAACGCGCGCCTGGAACAGATGCGCCGCTCCGGCGATGACTGGCTGCTGACCCTGGCCGATGGCCGCACGCTGCGCGCGCCGCTGGTGGTCGCTGCCGATGGCGCCAACTCCGCGGTGCGCCGTCTGACCGGCACCGCGACCCGCGAATGGGATTACTTGCACAACGCTATCGTCACCAGCGTGCGCAGCAGTCAACCGCACCGGCGCACCGCCTGGCAACGCTTTACCGACACTGGCCCGCTGGCGTTTTTGCCGCTGGTGCGGGATGGGCAGGAGGACTGGTGTTCGATCGTCTGGTCGACCACGCCGGCTGAGTCCGCGCGCCTGATGGCGTTGGATGAGGAAAACTTCTGCCGTGAGCTGGAACGTGCCTTCGAAGGGCGCCTGGGCACGGTGCTCAGCGCCGACCCGCGTGTGTGTGTGCCCCTGCGCCAGCGCCACGCCAAACGTTATGTGGCCGAAGGCCTGGCGTTGATCGGCGATGCGGCCCACGTGATCCATCCATTGGCGGGGCAGGGGGTGAACCTCGGTTTTCTCGATGCGGCCGTGCTGGCCGAGGTGCTGTTATCGGCGAGCGAACGCGGTGAACGCCTGGCGGATGTGAAAGTGCTGAGCCGTTACGAGCGTCGGCGCATGCCGCACAACCTGGCGCTGATGGCGGCGATGGAAGGTTTCGAGCGCTTGTTCCAGGCCGACCAGTTGCCGTTGCGTTGGCTGCGCAATGCCGGCTTGAAGGTGGTCGAGCAGATGCCGGAAGCCAAGGCGATCTTCGTGCGCCAGGCCCTTGGCTTGAGCGGGGATCTGCCGGAACTGGCCAGGCCCTGACACACCCGGTAGCCCGGGCCTGCCCGCGATGAGGCGATACGTCGCACTGCAGAACGCGGCCTTGCAACATCTCGTAACGCCTCATTCGAGTGAGTGATTGAGATGCTAAATGTGAGTCCTTATCATTTGTACTCTTTTGTTCACGAGAGACCGCACCCATGTCGGCACCCAAGCGCCTCCTGACTGCCCTGGCACTCACCCTCATCGGCAGCACCACCGTGCAGGCGGCCGACGAAGTCGTGGTCTACTCCTCGCGCATCGACGAACTGATCAAGCCGGTGTTCGACGCCTACACCCAGAAAACCGGGGTGCAGGTGAAGTTCATCACCGACAAGGAAGCCCCGCTGATGCAGCGCATCAAGGCCGAGGGCGAGAACGCCACCGCCGACCTGCTGCTCACCGTCGACGCCGGCAACCTCTGGCAGGCCGAGCAGATGGGCATCCTGCAACCGTTCACCTCCAAGGTGATCGACGCCAATATTCCGCTGCAATACCGCTCGTCCGCCCACGCCTGGACCGGTTTGAGCCTGCGTGCGCGGACCCTCGCCTATTCCACCGACCGGGTGAAGCCAGGCGAGCTGACCACCTACGAAGCCCTGGCCGACAAACAATGGGAAGGCCGCCTGTGCCTGCGCACGGCAAAAAAGGTCTACAACCAGTCGCTGACCGCCACCCTGATCGAAACCCATGGCGCGGCCAAGACCGAAGAAATCATCAAGGGCTGGGTCAATAACCTGTCCACCGATGTGTTCTCCGACGACATCGCCGTGCTCGAAGCGATCAACGCCGGGCAGTGTGACGTGGGCATCGTCAACACTTACTACTACGGCCGCCTGCACAAGCAGAAGCCGAATCTGGCGGTGAAGCTGTTCTGGCCGAACCAGGGCGACCGTGGCGTGCATGTGAACCTGTCCGGCATCGGCCTGACCAAATACGCGCCGCACCCGGAAGCAGCCAAGGCGCTGGTGGAGTGGATGACCACGCCTGAGGCGCAGAAGATTTTTGCCGACATAAACCAGGAGTTCCCGGCCAACCCGACGGTGGCGCCGTCGGCTGAAGTGGCCAGTTGGGGCAAGTTCGTGGCGGACACCTTGCCGGTGGAAGTGGCGGGCAAGCGCCAGGCCGAGGCGATTCGCCTGATGGATCGGGCCGGCTGGAACTGAATGTGTAGGTGGGAGGGGGCTTGCTCCCTCCCACACTGTTTTGTGTCTGTCTGTAGATCATCCATTCCCAGGGAATTTGCTCTTGGCCCACCTCGCCCAACGCCGCTGGTACCTGCCGGTCTTCAGCGTCGCCGCCCTGGTGTTGCTGCCGCTGAGCGTGCTGTTGCTGTCCTGGCAAAGCATCGACGCGCAGATCTGGTCCCATCTGTGGGAAACCCAGATGCCGCGCCTGCTGGGCAATACCTTGACCCTGGTGCTCGGCGTCGGCGTCGGCGTGACCTTGCTGGGTGTGAGCCTGGCGTGGCTGACCAGCCTCTGCGAATTTCCCGGGCGGCGCTGGCTCGACTGGGCGCTGATGCTGCCGTTCGCGATCCCGGCGTATGTGCTGGCGTTTGTGTTTGTCGGCCTGCTGGACTTCTCGGGGCCGGTGCAAACCCTGCTGCGTGACGCGTTCGGCAGCGGCGTGCGCCTGCCCCGCGTGCGTTCCACCGGTGGGGTGGTCATTGTGTTGGTGCTGGTGTTCTATCCCTACGTCTACCTGCTGGCACGCACGGCGTTCCTGGCCCAGGGCAAGGGCTTGATGGAAGCGGCGCGCGTGCTGGGGCAATCGCCCTGGCAAGCCTTCTGGCGCGTGGCCCTGCCCATGGCGCGGCCGGCGATTGGCGCCGGCGTGGCCCTGGCGCTGATGGAGACCCTGGCGGATTTCGGTGCGGTCTCGGTGTTCAACTTCGATACCTTCACCACCGCGATCTACAAGACCTGGTACGGCTTTTTCAGCCTGTCCAGCGCGGCCCAGCTGGCCAGCCTGTTGCTGCTGGTGGTGATGCTGGTGCTCTACGGCGAGCGTCGTGCCCGCGGTGCCAGTCGGCCGAGCAATGAGCGGCCGCGCGGCAAGGCGCTGTATCACCTGCGCGGCTGGAAGGCGGCGGCGGCCAGTGGTTGGTGCGGCCTGGTGTTTGCCTGTGCCTTTGTCATTCCGATGCTGCAACTGCTCGCCTGGTTCTGGCAGCGCGGCCGCTTCGATCTGGACGAGCGCTATACCGGCCTGATCGTCCACACCCTGTACCTGGGCGGTATCGCGGCGCTGGTCACGGTCAGCGTGGCCCTGATACTGGCCTTCGCCAACCGCCTGGCGCCGACCCGGGCAATTCGTTCCGGCATCAGCCTGGCCGGCGTCGGGTATGCGTTGCCGGGCTCGGTACTGGCGGTGTCGATCATGTTGGCGTTCAGCTACCTGGACCGTGAGCTGGTGGTGCCGTTGTCGGGCTGGCTCGGTGGCGCGGGCAAGCCTTTGTTGCTGGGCAGCTTGGCGGCATTGGTGCTGGCGTATCTGGTGCGTTTCCTGGCGGTGGCTTACGGGCCGCTGGAAAACAGCCTGGCGCGTATCCGTCCATCGTTGCCCGAAGCGGCGCGCAGTCTTGGGGTGAGCGGTCCACGACTGTTTTGCAAAGTGTATCTTCCGCTGTTGCTGCCGGGCACCCTGAGCGCAGCGTTGCTGGTGTTCGTCGATGTGCTCAAGGAAATGCCGGCGACCCTGCTGATGCGCCCGTTTGGCTGGGACACCCTGGCGGTGCGGATCTTTGAGATGACCAGTGAAGGGGAGTGGGCGCGGGCGTCATTGCCGGCCTTGACCTTGGTGCTGGTGGGCCTGTTGCCGGTGGTCGGGCTGATACGACGTTCCGCTCGGCAAATCGGTTAGGTGCCAGTCCTACGGCTTGAGGCTACAATGCGCGGCATTCGGTACGCTCCGTGTTTCGGACCGGCTCGTCGGATGTGGCCGCAGGCCCTTTGATTCAAGGGGTTAAGCCCATCCTGCAGCCCTGCGTACCTTCGCCAAGCCCGGAAGGAGAAACCCATGGGACAGCGCACGCCTTTGTATGACCTGCATCTCGCCCTCGGCGCGAAAATGGTCGATTTTGGCGGTTGGGATATGCCTCTGCACTATGGCTCGCAAGTTGAAGAACACCATCAGGTGCGACGCGACTGCGGGGTGTTCGATGTATCTCATATGACCGTGATCGATGTCACCGGCCCCCAGGCCAAGGAATGGCTCCAGTACCTGCTGGCCAATGACGTCGACCGTTTGCACGGCTGCGGCCGTGCGTTGTACAGCGCCATGCTCAACGAGCACGGCGGGGTGGTGGACGACATGATCGTCTACCGTACCGAAGCCGGTTACCGGCTGGTGGTCAACGCCGCCACCCGTGACCAGGACATGGCCTGGATGCAGGCGCAGTTGGGCACTTACCCGGTGCAACTGCACGAGCGCTCCGAACTGGCCATGCTCGCTATCCAGGGCCCCCACGCCCGGCAGAAAATCGCCGAACTGGTGACCCAGTCGCGTGGCACCCTGATCCACCAGCTCAAGCCCTTCGAAGGCCAGGCCGATGGCGACTGGTTTATCGCCCGTACCGGCTACACCGGCGAAGACGGCCTGGAAATTGTCCTGCCGGCCGATCAGGCCCCGGGTTTTTTCAACGACCTGGTGGGCGCGGGGATTTCCCCCATCGGCCTCGGCGCCCGCGACACCCTGCGCCTGGAAGCCGGCATGAACCTGTATGGCCAGGATATCCACCAGGACGTTTCGCCCCTGGCGGCCAACATGGCCTGGAGCATTGCCTGGGAACCGGCCGAGCGCCGTTTCATCGGCCGCGCCGCGCTGGAAGCCGAACTGGCGGCCGGGGTGCAGACCAAATTGGTCGGTTTGGTACTGGAAGAACGTGGGGTTTTACGCGCTCACCAGGTGGTTCGTATCGCCAATGTTGGCGAAGGGGAGATCACCAGTGGTAGTTTCTCTCCTACGCTGAGTAAATCCATTGCTTTGGCGCGTGTACCGACGGCGACTGCCGATCGGGCCGAAGTGGAGATCCGCGGCAAGTGGTATCCGGTTCGAGTGGTCAAACCGACCTTCGTGCGCCATGGTAAAACCTTGATCTAACTATTCCGGCAGGCCAGTGGCCGCTGACATTTCTTCTTGAGGACATAGACTATGAGCGATATCCCTGCCGGCCTGCGTTATGCCGAAAGTCACGAATGGGCCCGTTTGGAAGCTGACGGCACTGTGACCGTCGGCATCTCCGACCATGCCCAGGAAGCCTTGGGTGATGTGGTGTTTGTTGAGCTGGCCGAAATCGGCAAAGCGTTTGCGGCGGGGGACGCGGCGGGTGTCGTGGAGTCGGTTAAAGCGGCTTCGGACATCTACTCGCCAGTTGCTGGCGAAGTGATTGCTGTTAACGAGGAACTGAGCGGCAGCCCTGAGTTGTTGAACAGCGACCCTTACGGCGCCTGGATCTTCAAGCTCAAGCCCAGCACCCCGGCCGACCTGGAAAAACTGCTCGATGCCGCCGGCTACAAAGCCGCCATCGGCGAGTGATCCCGCTGCAGGAGCCGGTCATCCGGCTCCTGCAACAGCCTTTCAGCGCTTCAGCACGGCCTTCACCGCCGCTACCGAGCGTTCCACATCTGCCTCTGTCATTGCTGTGAACATCGGCAACGACACGATCAAACGCCCAACACGCTCCGCTACAGGGAACATGCCTTCCTTGAACCCGCGTGCCCGATACAGGCTCAACAGGTGGATCGGCGGGTAGTGATAGCCAATGCCGACGCCGTGGGCCTGCATCTGCTCCATGAATGTGGCGCGGGCCGGCAGCCCGTCCTGGCGCTCCGGCAGGACCAGTTGGAACAGGTGCCAGTTGCTGTTTTCGAAATCCGCCGGTGGCAGTTGCGCACCGTATTGCTCTTCAAAATCACTGCCGAAGCACTTGAAGTAGTGCCGCGCCAGGTTCTGGCGATGGGCGGTGATCTCCTGGATATGGGCAAATTGCCCCAGGCCGATGGCGGCGGCGATGTCGGTCATGTTGAACTTGCCGCCCAGCACATCCACGTCGAGGCCGTCGAAGCCGGTGCGGGTCACGCCCTGCAAGCGGTACTTCTCTGCCAGGCGTGCTTCGTCGGCGTTGTTCAGCACCAGGCAGCCGCCCTCGGAAGAGGTGATGTTCTTGTTTGCCTGGAAGCTGAACGACACGAAGTCGCCGGTGGCGCCGATCCGCTCACCGTCCCAGCTCGAACCCAGGGCCTGGGCGGCATCTTCAACGATACGCAGGTTGTACTTGTTGGCCAGCGCGTAAAGCATCGGCATATCCAGCGGCAGGCCGGCCAGGTATACCGGGATGATCGCCTTGGTGCGCGGGGTGATGGCCGCTTCGACCTGGGCCAGGTCGATATTGCGGGTTACCGGGTCGATATCGGCAAACACCGGTGTAGCGCCGACTTCCAGAATCACGTTGGCCGTGGCAACCCAGGAGATCGGCGTGGTGATGACTTCATCGCCCGGCCCGATACCGGCGATGCGCAAGGCGATCTCCATGGTGCAGGTGCCCGAGTTGAAGGTGCGTACCGGTCGCCCGCCAAAGTATTCCGACAGTTGCGCTTCGAACGCCTGCACTTTCGGCCCGCTGGTGATCCAGCCTGAACGCAGTACATCACCGACCGCCGAGATGGTGGCTTCATCAATGGTAGGTTTGGAAAATGGCAGAAAGGGCTGTTGGCTCATGACGACGAAGGCATCCGTTTCAGATAGACGATGAGAGAAGGCATATCAGTACCGGCATGGTTGCACGGCGTGACTGAATATAGCCTGTCTTCTGTGAACGAAACGTCACCCAAACGGTGAAAAATGCCGCATCGAGCGCGGCATTTTTTGCTGCGAGTCAGAAGGAAACGCGCGCTTCCAGAAACATATTCTGCTCTTTGAGCTTGCCTTTGAGCTGCTCATCGCGTGCGTTCACGCGGTTGGCGAAGGTGTTGTAGCCGGTTTCCACATCGCCCATGGCGGTGTAACGGTAACCCGCGCCGAGGGTGAGTTGTTCGCTGACCTTGGCCTCCAGCCCCATGCCGACGCTGTAGGCGAAATTGTGCTGGCGGTGGTTGGCAAAGCGCCGGGTCTCGTTGGTCTGGTAGCCCTCGGCGTCGATCCGCGCCACCCCCACGCCGGCCATACCGTAAAACGACAGCCAATCATTGAGTGGGATGTCCTTGTAGCCATTGAGCATCAAGCGCTGGCTGTGGACCTGTTGGCTGTTGACGTTGGCATTGAAGGGCGCCCAGTAGGATTTGAAGGTCGAATGCTTCGGCATGGTGTATTCCCCTTCCAGGCGCCAGCCATCGGCAAACGCATAACCCATGGCGAAAGAGGCGACGATTGACTTGCTGCTGTCGGGCGCCTCCACCCGCTCGGTGACGCGTGGGCTGGTCAGCAGGGCGCTGGAGAGGTTCTGACGGGCGTGGTTGAGCTTCAACGACCCGTACCCGTTTTCTGCATGGGCATGGGGGGTAAAGAACACAGAGAACAGCAGCGCGTAGGCGAGTTTTTGCATGGAAGGGATTCGCTCGATGGAAAAGGAATCCTTAGCTTGTTGCCTGGCTCTTGAGGGCTCGACAGGACTTCTCTGCCCGCGGCTGGAAAAAATAGACTATCTGCGTAGTGCCCGGGGGCGATGACTGTAGGAAATGATCAAAAAAAATGCCGCTGGGAAGCGGCATTCTTTATGGGGCGAGGATTACTCGGTAACAGCGTTTTTCGCGAGGATGGCGTTGGCCAATTCCATGTCCGTGGCCTGGAGGCCAGGGTTATCGGCGCGGACTTTCTGCATGGCGGCTTCCAGGTACGGGCCGCGGATGCCGCCGTCGCTGGCAACGAAGCTGCCTGCGTCGTCTTGGGCGGCAACCACCAGCTTGTGGTCCTTGAAGGTCAGGTACGTCGAGCCGGTCGTGGCGCCCGACGAGATGACATTACGCCAGAAGCTATCGGCCATGGCTGAGCCGACAGGTAGGGAAAGCACAGCGAGGGTGGCGACAGCATATTTGAGACGCATGGCGGGTGACTCCGGGTGGGTTATCTGTACTCTATGATTCTAGTTAGCCCAATCGAGTTCCATCACTGACTAAACAGTTTCAACCTGCAAAACCGTCCCCTCCTGTGCAACCACGCATACATGAGCGCCTACGGGGGTGTCCGGGCCGGTCACGATCCACACGCCATCACCGACTTTTATCTTACCGCGACCATCCACAATCGCCTGATGCACGACAAACGTGTGGCCGATCAACTCTGAACCGCGCTCATTGAGCCCCGGTTGGTCGCTGGCCTTGGCGCTGCTGCGCTGGCGTTTCCACCAGTACACCGCCGTCAATATCGACAACACGGCGAACAGCAGCAGTTGCCATTCCAGCCCGAGCGGCGGTACCAGGAACTTGATCACGCCCACGGCGGCCGCGGCGATCCCCATCCACAACAGGTAGCCGCCGGCGCCGAACACTTCAAGAATCAGCAGCACCGTGCCCAGTGCCAGCCAGTCCCAAAACGAAAGATGCTGCAGGAAATCCCACATGGCGATGGCCTCAGCCTTTCTTGTTGTCGAAAGTCGCTTTGACGATTTCGCCGATACCGCCGACAGCGCCGATCACCTGGCTGGCTTCCAGCGGCATGAGGATCACCTTGCTGTTGTTGGCCGAAGCCAGTTTGCCCAGCGCGTCGATGTATTTCTGGGCGACGAAGTAGTTGATGGCCTGCACGTTACCGGTGGCGATCGCTTCGGACACTACCTGGGTGGCGCGGGCCTCAGCCTCGGCTTGACGTTCGCGGGCTTCGGACTCCAGGAACGCGGCTTGGCGTCCGCCTTCGGCTTCGAGGATCTGCGCCTGCTTCTTGCCTTCGGCGGTCAGGATCGCCGATGCCCGCAGGCCCTCGGCTTCGAGGATCTGTGCGCGCTTGATCCGCTCGGCTTTCATCTGGCCCGACATGGCGGCCATCAGGTCCGCGGGTGGGCTGATGTCCTTGATCTCGATCCGGGTGATCTTGATGCCCCACGGCGCCGTGGCTTCGTCGACGGTGCGCAGCAGTTTTTCGTTGATGCCGTCACGTTGGCTGAGCATCGCATCCAGTTCCATGGAACCGAGTACGGTACGGATATTGGTCTGCAACAGGTTGCGGATGGCGTGTTCGAGGTTGTTCACCTCATAGGCGGCCTGGGCGGTGTTGACCACCTGGAAGAAGCACACGGCGTCGATCTGCACGGTGGCGTTGTCGGCGGTGATCACTTCCTGGGGCGGGATATCCAGCACGCTTTCCATCACGTTGATCTTGCGACCGATGCGATCCATGACCGGGATGATGATGTTGAGGCCGGGCTTGAGCGTATTGGTGTAGCGGCCGAAGCGCTCGACCGTCCACTGATAGCCCTGAGGCACCACTTTGAAGCCCATGAACAGGATGGCGATGGCCAATCCCACGAAAAGAAGCAGTACGGTTCCGATCTGCATAGCGATTCCCTATCTGAAGATGTCAGTGAAACGACGTTCGGCCGATTGTAACGGGGTTGTCTGCGATAAGAAGGGTTTCACCGCCCGACAGCCAACGGATTTGTTTCTGAATCCCCAGGCGTGGCGCGCAAGATTTCCGCCAGGCTGGTCAACCCGGCTTCGACCTTGTGCATGCCAGCCATTCGCAGGCTGCACATCCCTTGCTGGAGCGCCGCCCGGCGCAAGGCCTGCACGTCGGTGCCGGGGGAGATCAGCGACTTGAGCGCGTCGTCCAGCACCATGATTTCGTAGACCCCGGCGCGCCCGCGATAACCGCTGTCACGACACTCCGCGCACCCGATGGCTTCAGTGTCGTTGCCGCCGGTTGTGCGTTTGCAGCGTGGGCACAAGAGCCGCACCAAGCGCTGCGCCATCACTCCCAGTAGTGTGGCCTTGATCAAATAATAAGCAATGCCCAGTTCCTGCAATCGGCTGATCGCACTCGGCGCATCGTTGGTGTGCAGGGTCGACAGCACCAGATGCCCGGTCAGCGCGGCCTGGATCGCCATCTCGGCGGTTTCCTGGTCGCGGATCTCGCCGATCATGATGATGTCCGGGTCCTGGCGCAGCAGTGCGCGGATGCCGCTGGCGAAGCTCAGGTCGATATTGTGCTGCACCTGCATCTGGTTGAATGCCGGCTCGACCATCTCGATCGGGTCTTCCACCGTACACAGGTTGACCTCGCGGCTCGCCAGGCGCTTGAGGGTGGTATAGAGGGTGCTGGTCTTGCCGGAGCCGGTAGGGCCGGTGACCAGGATGATGCCGTGGGTCTGGCGGGTCAGGCTGTGCCAGCGTTGCTGGTCCTGGGCCGACAGGCCAAGCTGGTCGAAGTCCTTGAGCAGGACCTGGGGGTCGAAAATCCGCATCACCAGTTTCTCGCCGAACGCCGTGGGCAAGGTTGAAAGGCGCAATTCCACTTCCGCGCCCGCCGGGCTTTTGGTCTTGACCCGCCCGTCCTGCGGTTTGCGTTTTTCTGCCACGTTCATCCGGCCCAGGCTTTTCAGGCGGCTGACCACCGCCATCGTGACCTGGGGCGGAAACTGGTAGACGTCATGCAGCAGCCCGTCGATGCGAAAACGCACGCGGCCCTGCTCGCGACATGGCTCGATATGGATATCGCTGGCCCGCTGGCCGAACGCGTACTGCAACAGCCAGTCGACGATATTGACGATATGCGCGTCGTTGGCGTCCGGCGCCTGGTCGCCGGCGCCGAGGTTGAGCAACTCGAAATGTGCCGGCGCGGGCGTTGTTTGATCGGCGCCGCTGACGGACTTCGCCAGGCGATAAAACTCGCCGATGCAGCGCTGGATGGCCTGTGGGTTGGCGACCACGCGTTTGATCGAACGCTTGAGCACCTGCGCCAACCCGGCTTCCCAGGCAGTGACGTAAGGCTCGGCACTGGCGACCGTGACGCTCTGCGCATCCACGGCCACCGCAAGAATGCCGTGGCGCTGGGCGAAGGCGTGGGACATCAGTGGCACCACCGTCGCCACATCGATCTTCAGCGGGTCGATACGCAGGTAAGGCTGCCCGCTGTGCCGCGCCAGCCATTGCGTCAGGGTTTCCAGGCAAGGCCCCTGGGCCGCGATGCATTCCAGGGGATGCTGAGTGTGGCTGGCCGGCAGCGTCGACAAGCGCCGGGCCACATCGAGGGTGATCACGCCCTGCTCGACCAGGGCCGGTAACAACGGGGGCAATTCCAATCGCTGATCAACAGGCATTGAGGTTTTCCTGGGGCGCCGGGTGTATTCCCAGGCTAGTCAGCCCCTGACCCGCTGCCTTGCGCGTGTATTGCAGGCTTTTACTGGGCGCCGGCCGCCAGCGCCTGAGGCCGCACGGAATCAGCCGACCACATCTCCAGCGAGCACACGCTGATCAGGTTTCGAATCTTTTCACCGATCACCTGGGCACGGTGCCAGCTCACGCCATCCATCACGATATCCACGGTCAGCACATCGTCCTGGCGATTCACACTGACCTGGCGCGGCGTCAGGAACTGCAGCGCGAAATAGTTGAGCACCCGGCACAGCACATCGGGTTCGGCCTCGGCGACGATCTGGTAATGGGCCTGGCAATGGGCACTGTCGACGGCCCACGCATCGACGCGGGTGACAGGGCAGGTGGTTTCGACGGCGTGCATGCGGACTCTCCAGATTCGATTGGAGAAATTCTTACATTCGCGAAAGGAGATTTCTTATCTAAGATGAGCCTGATTCGTCGATAGATGCACAAATCAATTCAAGACAACCCGTATTAAAGGTATTTCTATGCGCAGCGAGCTGGACGTCTACGACCGCCGTATCCTGGCCCTGCTGCAGGAGGACGCCTCGCTCTCCAGCGCGCAGATCGCCGAGCAGGTCGGCCTGTCTCAATCGCCATGCTGGCGGCGTATCCAACGGCTGAAGGACGAGGGCGTGATCCGCGGCCAGGTCACGCTGCTGGACCGCAAGAAGATCGGCCTCAATACGCAGATTTTTGCCGAGGTCAAACTCAATGCCCACGGGCGTTCCAACTTCACCGAGTTCACCGAGGCGATCCGCGGTTTTCCGGAAGTGTTGGAGTGTTATGTGTTGATGGGGGCGGTGGATTTTCTGCTGCGCATTGTCACGTCGGACATCGAGGCTTACGAGCGGTTTTTCTTCGAGAAGTTGTCGATGGTGCCGGGGATTCAGGAGGTCAATTCGATCGTGGCGTTGTCGGAGATCAAGTCCACCACTAGCTTGCCAGTATTGGGCTGACAGGGCTGGCCTCATCGGGGGCAAGCCCCCTCCCACATTTGGAATGCATTGCAAATGTGGGAGGGGGTTGCTTTCGAAAGCGGGGTTACAGACGCAGCAGGGTCTTCCAGGCACGGTTCTGATACACCGCGATCGCCTGATGCATGCGCGCATCCAGCGATTCATCGGTGATCGGCTGGTTGGCCAGTTGCGCCAGCTTGTTCAGCTCGCCGTACAGGCGGTCGAGTTCCGCAATGTCCACCACCTGGCGTGCGTGGTGCAGCCAGGCCTGGATGCGCTCGATGCGCGGCAGTTGCTCGGCGAGGTCTTCCGGTTGCTGCTGATAGCGCGGCAGTTGCAGGGCGACGGCGTCTTCGGCCAGCAGGCGTGGCAACCAGTTGGTGATTTGCGCAGCGCCCTGACGGTTACCGCGCACGTTGCGGTCGGCGGTCCAGGTGCGGTTCAGCAACCAGCGGGAGGTGTTCAGTGAGAACAGGCCCCAGCGCACGTCGGTCAATTCTTCGGCGAATTGCTCCGGCGCGGCTTTGCGAATGTCTTCATCGTCGTCACCGGCCTGGACCAGCGGGCGCCAGTCTTCCAGCAGGGCATCGAGTGCGCTGCGCAGTTCGCTGGTGGATTGACGCGGCGCGGCCTGGCCGAGGCTGCCGAGCAGGGCGCGCAGTTCGCCGAGGTTGTCGACCCAGTCCTGCAACAGGCGCCAGTGGCCATTGAAACGGTATTGCTCGGCCAGGCGCTGGCTGCTGCCCAGCAGGTGCCACATGATCGCGGCGAAGGCGTCGTCCAACGGCATTTCGGCGTGCAGTTGCGGCGCCGGCAGGCTCAGGGAGTAGCTGCTGGCGTCATACAGGCGATAGCCGCGTTCGGCCTTGCTGATGTCGCATGGCATCAGTGCCAGGGTGGCGGCCAGTTCGGCGGCCAGTTCCAGCAGGGCGGCCGGTTCGCCTTCGCGCAGTTCCAGTTCCAGCTCGCAGATTTCTTCTTTCTGCTTGCCGGCTACTACATGGCCCAGGTCCAGTGCGGCTTCGATCACCACTTTGGCTTTGCCCCGGCCCCAGGCGATTTCGGCGCGTTCGCGCACGAAGTCGGTGGTGAAGATCGGCTTGAGGGTCTTTTTGTCCAGCTCGGCGAGTTCCTCGGGCCAGCATTCGCCGTCGAGTTTCTTCACGTCGAGCTTGGCTTTGGGCAATTCCCAGTTGTATTCGTTACGTTCCGACAAGCCGGCGACGCTTTGGCCGCGGGTCTTGAGGGTCTGGATAATGTCGTCACCGTCCTTGCGCAAACGCAGGGCGACTTTGGCCTTGGCCAGGTCGCGCTCGGGGGTGTCGAAGTACTGGTTCATCAACTCACGGCGTTCCCAGCCACTTTTGTTGCGTTTTTTCAGTAGCGGGTGCTCACGCAGCGCGGCGAGTGTTTCGCGGCTGACGCGGAGCTTGATTTCGGTTTCTTTCTGCATGGCCGGAAAATCCAGGATCGGGAGCGCAGCCGGGAAAAAGAGTGGCTGCCAAGGTCGTGCAGTGTACAGGACTGAGCCCGGCAACGCGCCGCAACGGTTTATTGTGTCGTGCAGATGCCTCTATAGTGAGGTTCATCCGGGAAGTAGGGAGACCGCGCATGCCGTTACCGTCCATGAAAGAGCAATTCGCCGCCTTGATTGCCACACCGTCGGTCAGTTGCACCCAAGCGTCTCTCGACCAGAGCAACCGCCCGGTGATCGACCTGCTCGCCGGCTGGCTGGGCGATCTGGGCTTCGCCATCGACATCCAGCCCATCAGCCCCGGCAAGTTCAACCTGCTCGCCAGTTTCGGCACGGGCCCCGGCGGCCTGGTGTTGGCCGGTCATAGCGATACCGTGCCGTATGACGCCGCGCTGTGGAAGACCGACCCGCTCAAGTTGACGGAAGTCGACGGTCGCTGGGTAGGATTGGGCAGCTGCGACATGAAGGGTTTTTTCGCGCTGGCCATCGAAGCGGTGTTGCCGTTGCTCGACCAACCGTTCAAGCAGCCGTTGCTGATCCTTGCCACCTGCGATGAAGAAAGCTCGATGTCCGGCGCCCGTGCATTGGCGGCGGCCGGGCGTCCGCTGGGGCGTGCGGCGGTGATCGGCGAGCCGACGGGCCTCAAGCCGATCCGCCTGCACAAAGGTGTGATGATGGAGCGCATCGACATCCTCGGTCGCAGCGGCCATTCGTCGGACCCGCGCCTGGGCCACAGCGCGCTGGAAGCCATGCACGACGCCATCGGCGAACTGCGCGGCCTGCGCCTGGCCTGGCAGCGCGAGTACCACAACCCGCAGTTCAGCGTGCCGCAACCGACCCTGAATTTCGGTTGCATCCACGGCGGCGATAACCCCAACCGCATCTGCGGCCAGTGTTCCCTGGAGTTCGACCTGCGGCCCTTGCCCGGCATGGACCCGCAGGTGCTGCGCGCGGCGATCCGGCAGAAACTCGAACCAGTGGCCGAGCGCCATAAGGTGAAGATCGACTATGCGCCGCTGTTCGCCGAAGTGCCGCCGTTCGAGCAGGCCGAAGACGCAGAGCTGGTGCGGGTCGCCGAACGATTGACCGGTCATCGCGCCGAAGCAGTAGCGTTCGGCACCGAAGCGCCTTATCTTCAGCGCCTTGGTTGTGAAACCCTGGTGCTTGGCCCTGGCGATATTGCCTGCGCCCACCAGCCGGGCGAGTACCTCGAAATGTCACGCTTGACGCCTACAGTGCGTCTATTGCGGGAACTGATCGAACATTACTGCCTGACACCTGCATAAATTAATCCCTGCCCATGCGTACATAAGGAGAGCGAGCGTGTTGCCAAGCCTGTTCCGACGATAACCATCAGCCTGCTGTGCGTTTTCACGACTCATCCTTTTTCGGCTGCTTTTTATTACAGGCCCAGGTTCCATGCCCGACTACGTCAATTGGCTTCGTCACGCTTCGCCCTACATCAACGCCCACCGCGACTGCACCTTTGTGGTCATGCTGCCCGGCGACGGTGTGGATCATCCGAACTTCGGCAATATCGTCCACGACCTGGTGCTGCTCCACAGCCTGGGAGTGCGACTGGTGCTGGTCCACGGTTCGCGCCCACAGATTGAAGCGCGCCTTGAAGCGCGCGGGCTCAACCCGGTTTACCACAACGGCCTGCGCATCACCGATGCCGCCACGCTGGAGTGTGTGATCGATGCGGTCGGCCATCTGCGCATCGCCATTGAAGCGCGCCTGTCGATGGACATGGCCTCGTCGCCGATGCAGGGCTCGCGCTTGCGCGTGGCCAGCGGCAACCTGGTGACGGCGCGCCCGATCGGCGTGCTCGAAGGCGTGGACTTCCACCACACCGGCGAAGTGCGTCGGGTCGACCGCAAAGGCATCAATCGTCTGCTGGACGAGCGCTCCATCGTGCTGCTGTCGCCCCTGGGGTATTCGCCCACCGGCGAGATCTTCAACCTGGCCTGCGAAGACGTCGCCACCCGCGCCGCCATCGACCTGGCCGCCGATAAGTTGCTGCTGTTCGGTGCCGATCCTGGCCTGATCGATGAAAATGGCCGCCTGGTGCGTGAACTGCGCCCGCAACAAGTGCCGGCGCACCTGCAACGCCTGGGCAGCAACTACCAGGCTGAATTGCTCGATGCGGCTGCCGAAGCTTGCCGGGGCGGGGTCGGCCGCAGCCATATCGTCAGCTATGTCGAAGACGGTGCGTTGCTCACCGAACTGTTCACCCGCGATGGCGGCGGTACGCTGGTGGCCCAGGAACAATTCGAGCTGGTGCGCGAGGCGGCGATCGAAGACGTCGGCGGCTTGCTCGACCTGATCAGCCCGCTGGAAGAGCAGGGCATCCTGGTACGCCGTTCGCGGGAAGTGCTGGAGCGTGAGATCGAGCAGTTCAGCGTGGTCGAACGCGAAGGCATGATCATCGCCTGCGCGGCGCTGTATCAGATCGCCGATTCGGACGCGGGGGAGCTGGCGTGCCTGGCAGTCAACCCGGAGTATCGCCACGGCAGGCGCGGCGATGAACTGCTCGAGCGCATCGAGGCTCGCGCCCGGGCGCAGGGGTTGAAGACCCTGTTCGTGCTCACCACGCGCACGGCGCACTGGTTCCGCGAGCGCGGCTTTGTGCCCAGCAGCGTGGATCGCCTGCCTTCGGCGCGGGCATCGCTGTACAACTATCAGCGTAACTCGAAGATTTTCGAGAAGGCCCTGTAACACCCCGCCCTCCCAGCC
>NZ_JBWKXO010000051.1:0-35671 GCF_059423025.1 Pseudomonas sp. GW704-F2
AAAAGGACCATCAATGTGTTGGGAGTGCCTAAATTGATGGAGTTGATGGGCTGAAAGGCCCTTTTTTTCTTCAAGTCCGCAAAAACAAATGCCCCGACAAGTCGGGGCATTTGTTTTTAGCCGGTGCAGGGTGCGTTTTCACACAGCCTGACCAGGCCGGGTTTATTTTTGCCTGCTGTTTTTACGCGGACGCTTGAGTTGCAAGCTGCGCATCTTTTGCGATCAGCAGATGGTTCAGGTCTTCGCCGGCATTGAGTGCCTCTATTTCGGCCAATAGATGCGGATGTTTATCCAGTAGACGCATCAATGTGAGCAGTGGCGCGGGCGGAAAGATCTCAGCCCTTTCGTAGCGGGAAAATGCGTTATGGCCGCGGCCGGTCAATAGCCTCACCGCGTCTTTCTGTGTCAGATGCAATTTGCGGCGAATTCGTTTCATTTCGGCGGCGATGATTGTCCTGGCATCCATTAACAACTTATCGCTGGCATCGGAATAACGCTCTGCGCTATCGGTGTCCGAATCGAATTCGACCTCGTGACAGGCCTGGCATTCCCAGCCTGCAATATCAGGGATATCCCGGATCATGCCGCGTGTGTTGATCGTGAAGTTGCGACCTTCGAAATGCTGCATTGCGTCATGGGTTCCGCAGCTCACGCATTGTTGGGTTTTCATAAGGTTTTCTCCTTGAAGGAGATTACGGGAGGACCACCGCCTGGGCGGTAAGTCACTTTGATGTAAATCTCCGTAGCGTAAATCTTGATCAGATAGACGTCCTGCCACACGCGGTGGTCTGAATAGGTCGTCATTGACTTGTACAACATTCGATTCTCAAGGGCGCAGACCGCGAGTCGCATCTGGCCGATGTTCAACTCAAGTTGTCGAGCCCCCTCCCGCGCGCTTGCGGTGAATGCTCTGCTACCCAACCTGATGACATCCGCCTTTATCACCGCCAAATCGTAATGAGGTGTGTACTTTTCCATAAGACACCTAAGGCTGAAATTACCCTCTAAGGGTAATTTTAACAATCGAAAATACTGCTCCGTTTCCCTGCCTGAAAACCCTAGTGCGTTGCCTTTGTAGGCAAGTCCGAATAGGCTGTAGGTAAATTCATCCTATGATTGGACGAAAGCGCAAACCTCATGACAGACATCTCCCCGCTGATCAAACGCTCCCTGGTCGACCAAGCCCTCGAGCAGCTGCGCCAGCGCATCACCCAAGGCACGTGGGCCATCGGCGAGCGCCTGCCCACCGAGCCTGAGCTGGCGGCGGAATTGGGCATCAGCCGCAATACCGTGCGCGAGGCCATGCGGGTGCTGGCATTCTCTGGATTGATCGAGGTCCGCCAGGGCGACGGCAGTTACCTGCGTTCGATGACGGACCCGCTGGGCGCCATGCGCGCGTTATCCCATTGCAGCCTGGAACAGGCGCAGGAGACGCGGCAGATCCTGGAAGTGGAGGCCATCGGTCTGGCCGTCCTGCGTCGCACCGAGCAAGACCTGCACCGGTTGCGCGAGGCGCTTGATGCCAGCGCCGCGCTGTATCACGGTGAGCTGGAGGCCTACATCAGCGCCGATCTGGTATTCCACCAACGGCTGGTGGACGCGGCGCACAACCCGGCGTTGAGCGAGTTGTACCGGTACTTTTCCAGCATCATCGGCGCGCAACTGCGCCAGACCCTGAACATCTCGCCGCGTCGCCAGGCGGTGTTCGACCTGCACACCGCCCTGCTTGATGCCGTAGCGCAGCAAGACCCGGAGCGCGCCAAATCCCTTTGCCGGCAGTTGATCAATGAACCCTGACGCCCCACGCACGCCTGAGTTGGAAGAATTGCTGATCGACGCCGAGGCCGACGACGATGCAGTCCAGCACAGCCCCCCGCCGACGAGCCGGCCATGGCTGTTGCTGCTGGGCCTGGTGCTGGTGGCGCTGAACCTGCGCCCGGCGCTGTCGAGCCTGTCGCCGCTGCTCAGTGAGGTCTCGGCCAGCCTGGGCTTGTCGGCGGCCAGGGCCGGTCTGCTGACCACCTTGCCGGTGCTGTGCCTGGGCCTGTTCGCGCCGCTGGCGCCGCTCCTTGCGCGGCGCTTCGGTGCCGAGCGGGTGGTGCTGGGGATCTTGTTGACGCTGGCCGGCGGTATTCTGCTGCGCAGTGCGTTCGGTGAGGTCGGGTTGTTTGTTGGCAGCCTGATCGCCGGGGCCAGCATCGGCATCATCGGCGTGTTGTTGCCCGGTATCGTCAAGCGCGACTTCGCCAGGCAGGCGGGCGCGATGACCGGGGTCTACACCATGGCGCTGTGTCTGGGCGCGGCGTTGGCGGCGGGGGCCTCGGTGCCTTTGAGCGACTCCTTCGGCAACCGTTGGAGCATCGGGTTGGGCTTCTGGATGGTGCCGGCGTTGCTGGCCGCGCTGTGCTGGTTGCCGCAAATCGGGCAGAAGCACGGCGCGCATCGCGTCGCCTACCGGGTGAAGGGCTTGCTGCGCGATCCGCTGGCCTGGCAAGTGACCTTGTACATGGGCCTGCAATCGTCCCTGGCCTACATCGTGTTCGGCTGGGTGCCGTCGATCCTCATCGACCGCGGCCTGAGCGCCACCGATGCCGGGCTGGCGCTGTCCGGTTCGATCATCGTGCAACTGCTCAGCGCCCTCACCGCGCCTTGGCTGGCCACGCGCGGCAAGGACCAGCGCCTGGCCATCGTGGTGGTGATGCTGCTGACCCTCGGCGGGCTGATGGGCTGCCTGTACGCGCCCCTCGACGGGCTGTGGGGCTGGGCGATTCTGCTGGGCCTGGGGCAGGGCGGTACGTTCAGCCTGGCGCTGACCTTGATCGTGCTGCGCTCGCGGGATGCCCACGTGGCCGCCAACCTGTCGAGCATGGCCCAGGGCTTCGGTTACACCCTGGCGTCCCTGGGCCCGCTCGCGGTGGGCCTGATTCACGACTGGACCGGCGGCTGGGCCGCCACCGGCTGGGTCTTCGCGGTGATCGGCCTGGGCGCCATCGTCGCCGGCCTCGGTGCGGGGCGCGCACGGTATGTCGAGGTCCGCAGCGAGAAAGTCTAGAGGTACTCCACCTCCAGCGTCGCCGAACCGTCCATGAGGATGTCGGTACTCAGGTCCAGGTTCTGTTTGGCGTTGATCACCGTCTCCAGGCTCAGCGTGCTGGTCAGGTTCTGGATCGCCATGGGGCCGGCAGTGCTGCCCGCGGTGTCGGTGAAGCCCAGCAGGCTCTTGGCGCCGATGTTGATCGGGTTGCGGTTGGCCGCGCGCCAGGCCACGCCGCCGGTGGTGGACTCGGTGCCGTGGACCTCGGCCACGCCACCCACCACGGTCTGCTGCGGATCGAACGTCAGCGAGTACACGCCGATCTTGTTCGCGCTGTTGTCCAGGCCCAACCCGTAATAAATTTCGCTGTTGACGTGGGCCGAGCCGTCGCGGTTGTCGTGCATGCGCAAGGCATAACGCACCGGGCCGTTGCAGATCACCGTCAGGTTCAGGGACTTGACCGGCAGCCGCGTGCCGGTCGTGAGGTTGAGGTCTTGCTGGGCGATCTTGCCGAAATCCACCACGCCGTTGGCCGACAGGCTTGGCGCGCAGGACACCGGGATGATCCGGCCGTTGACGTTCAGGTCGACGGGGGCGGCGGCCTGCGCCGGTTGGCTGAACAACAGGGGCACGAGGATCAGGTAGCGAGCAATCATGGGAGGCTCCGAGGGGCTTAGAAGTAGGTGATTTCCAGGGTCGCCGAACCGTCGAGCCGCACTTCGCTGCGCAGGTCCAGGCTGTCGAGCGGCGCGATGAAGGCTTTCAGGCTGAGTAATGCGCTGAGGTTTTGCAGGGCATTCGGGCCTTCGGTGCTGCCGGCCGTGGCGGTAAACCCGAGGAGGCTGCGCGCGCCCAAGGGGATCGCGCTGGCGCTGGCGCTGCTCCAGGCGGCGCCGCCCGTGGTCGAGTCGGTGCGATACAGCTGGGGCAGGTTGTCGGCGCTGGCCCGGGCCGGGTCGACCAGCAGGTAATAACGGCCGACTTTCTGCCCGCGTGCATCCAGGCCCAGGCCGTAGGCGGTTTCATCAATGCCGCCGGTGGCTGAGCCGGCGCGGTTGTCGTGCATGACCAGGGCAAACGGAGTCGGGCCGTCACAGCTGACCGTGAGGCTCAGCGCGCGGGCGGGCAGGGCGGTGTCTTTGTCGCGGTGCAAGTCGCTGACCGACAACTTGCCGAAGTCCACCGTGCCGTTGTTGGCCAGGGTCGGCGTGCAGGCCGTCGGTGCGAAGCGCGCTTGCAGCTGCAATTCCCGTGAACGCCCGGAGGTGGGCGCGTCCACCTGCGCCGAGGCTTCCCAGGTTTCGGCATCGCGCACGCGGATCGCTTCGTCCCGCGCCCACGCACTCACCTGCAGTTGCGCGGCAAAACTGCGCCCGGTGGCGGGCTGGCCGTCGTGCAGCGGGACGATGCCGTGGTCGGCGCGCCAGGCCAGGCTCGTGCCGATTTGCGCGGGCGCCTGGCCTGGGCCGGCGAGCAAGCCGAGTTGCACCGCGTGGCCATCGAGCACCGCGTCATGCACTTGCACGCGGTAACTGCCGCCGTCGCCCAAGCGCAAGCGCTCGGTGCCGGCAGCCAGGGCGCGGTAGAACAGGCTCATGTCGCCCGGTTGCGGGCAGTTCAAGGTCAAGGACAGGCGCCGTTCGCCGAGCAGGTGTTCCGCTGCCGGTGCTGACGCGACGGCGCGGTTCATCAGGCCAAAATCCAAGCGCGATTCGCTCAGGTCCAGGCGGCAGTCGTCCTCGGCCAGGGCCGTGCCGGCGAACAGCAGCAGGGCTGCCAGGCTGTGTTGAAGCTTCATATTGGGGTCCTCAAGGTCGCTGGCAGCGGGCCGGTGCGGTTTCGAAATACACGTGGGGGTCGGCCTTGGCCGGCAGTTCAAAGCGCAAGTGGCAGCGCGGCTGGTCAGGGGCCTTGATCCATAGCGGGCGGGTGTCGAGCACGTCGGGCAAGAACACTTGGTTGCCTTCCTGGACCAGGGTGATGAACTCGCCGTCCTCCGTGGTCACGGTCGAGCCGCGTGGCATCGGGGTGTCCAGGGTCAACAGCGCACGCCGGGTGAGCGACACGCCGAACTCGATGCGGTCCACCGCGCCGCGGCCTGCCGATACCACCGCAAGCCCGTTGTGGATGTCGGCATTGCGCGGCAGCGAACGGGTGTGGACTTCCAGCGGGCTGCGCCCATAGGCGCTGAGCTGAGGCGCCACGGCCTGGCCTTGCCAGTCGGTCCACACCGGGCCGCTGGGGGTGTTGACCTTGATCCCGGGCATGTCGCCCACCGCCAGTACGGCAAAGGTGTCGCGCACCGGGTAGGGCGAGAACGTCAACCCGTCGGCGTGCAGCACCATCCCGCCGCGTGCGCCGCCCTGGTAGCTGGAGCGCTCGGCGTCAGCGCGCGTGTAGTTGAAATCCAGCTGGCTGTAGAACGGCAGGGCCGACACGCCCAGGGACGATTCGACTTCGCGGTCGCGGGTGTCATGTTCGACGCCGACGCGATACGCCAAGTGGTCGTTGATCTGCTCGTTGAGCCCCATCCCGGTGCGGTGCTCGCCGCCGGAATTGCGCACCCAGGCGCGGCCACGGCGGCTTTCGCCGAGGGGCAGGCTGACCGTCAGGTACAGGCTGTCGTCGTTGTAACGACGCCCGCCCATGTGCCATTCGGCGGTGGTGGAAATCGACATACCGGCGACCTGCGTACCCCAGGAGGCGAGGGCGCGGCTGCTGCTGTCGCCCTGGAACGAGGACGAACGGGAAACCCCCGCGCTGAAGGCGCCCAGCCACGGGTGCGACCACGAGCTGGTGGCGCTCTGCTGGTCGCGGTAACGCGCGCGTTGCTGCTCGCGGGTGTCGGCGATGTAGGTCGATTCGGTGAGGTCGCGGTAGCCCTGGGTGCGCCAGGAATTGGCTGCCGTGAAGGCCCAGCGCTCACTGAGTTTGTGCGACCACGACAGGTCGGTCTGCACCCCGCGTTCCTGGGTGCGCCGCGAGGCTTCGGAGGCGACCACGGCCACTTGCACCTGACTGTCCGGCAGCGGCAACAGGCCCAGGCTCAGGCCCGCCGAGCGATAATCCGCGGCCGCCAACAGCCCGCTGCCGAAGCTGACCTGCGGATGCGGCGCGGCGCTCCAGCCGGCGCTCAGCACCCAGGGTTCGGCGCCCGGGCCGTCGCCGATATTGCGCACCCGCCCGGCCGCCACCGAGTAACCGGGCGCGGGCAGCCCCAGGCCGAGCATGGCGGCGGGCACGGTAAAGCGCCGTTCCTCGCCGGTGCTTTCCTTGACGGTGACTTCGACGTCGGAGCGCCCGTTGAGGCGTGGCACATTGCTCAAGCTGAACGGGCCGGCGGGCACCACTGTGGAGTGAATCAACGCGCCGTTCTGGCGCACTTCCACCTGCGCCGGGCCGTTGGCGATGCCGTTGATGGTCGCGCCCTGGTTCTGATCCTGCAGGGCCTGTTCGGTGAGCACCTGCACGCCGGTGATTGGCGCACCCGCGAGCACCGGGTTGTAGAGGTTGATCTGCCCGGCCTGCAACACCGCCTGGTGGCTGGCGAAGGTGCGCTGGGCGTAGGCGTCCAGATGGGTGGTGCTTGAGCGGCTGTCCTGCCAGGTCTGTACCTGGCGGCTGCGCACGATCCAGTCGCCGGCATTGAAGCCGACCTCGGTATTGGCCGAGCCAAAGCGGCTGGAATCGTTGCGGTAATGGTTGTACAGGCCGCTCACGTCGTAGTTGAGCAGCGCCGCGAAACCGCCGGTCTGATAGCCGGAAATGTCCTGAGTGACCGGGCGCAGCGCCTGGGTGGGCACCACCAGGTTCAGGCTCAGGTTGGCCGGGTCGTGCTCGACCACGGTCTGTGGGTATTGTTCGAGAAAGGCATAACAACTGCTTTCTTCTGCCGGGCCCGAAGACGGCGTCACCAACTGCGCGGCGTCCAGCAGCGGCGGGTCGAAGCATGTGGCGCCGTGCTGATCCACGCTGACATCGACGCGCCCGCGCCGCTGGCCGTTGACCGTCAGGTTGAGCGCATGGCGCCCCTGGGTAAAACGCGGGGTCTGCATCAGCAGGCTGGCGAGTTCGGGATCGATGCCACGCTGGAGCAGGGTCTGTGGATCAAACGAACCTGTCGACGACTGCTCTGCCCATGCCAGGTTCGTCAGCAACCCCTGACTGAGCGTCAGCACCAGTAATGCCAGGCGCGGTGAAACGCCGGGCACGGCTTTGCCGTCACGGTAATGGATGACTGTGTTCACACAAATGCACTCGGATGATGGAAGTCCCCGGCGTGATTCCCTATCGCGTCAGGTCTTCCCGGTGGCCTTCAGTGGGTGGCCACTTCGTGATAGTGGCGCCGTCGTGTCCCTGGGCGCCGTTGCATCACAGGCTTATGGGCGCGTCGTGGGGCGCGACCGCAAAGCCATACACCGTGGCCGGTTGCAGGCGCACGCTGGTGGCGCCGGCGCGGGCGCCGCTGGCGGTGACGGTCAGCGTTTCACCGGGCAGCACATAGGTGCGCGGCAGCATCGCCGAAACGTTGCCGGGCAGCAGTTGCAGCTCCTGGGCCAGGCGCACCACATACGGGGACGGGTTGTGGACGCTGAGCTGGTCGGCTTTCAAGGTCCATTGCAGGCCCAGCCACGGCGTGCGATTCGGCGCCAGCCCCTTGGGATGAATGATCACCGGCAGGTTCTGCCGCACGGTCACGCCCACTTGCGCGCGCCCGAGCTGGGCCGGGTCGCGCTGGGCGGGCATGCCCTCGAAAATCACCCGTTTGAGGCGCTGGGTTTGCAGCGGCGCCTGGGTTTGCAGGATGAAGCGCACCAACTGGCTCTTGGACGCCTCGACGCGGGTCAGGGGTGGAGTCACGAACAGCAGCGTGTCGCTGTCCTCGGGGATGTTTTCGAGGGTGACGTGCAGCAAGGCCATTTTGGTGTCGGTGTTGGTGACCGAGACCGTGGCCTCGCCATCGGCCTCGTTGACGATCACCACCGAGGTGTCCGGGACCATGCCGTCGGCACGCGCGACGGTTGCACCGAGGACGGCCAGTGCCACGCAGCAGAGACGCGGCAGCCAGCGCCAAACGGAAAAAAACGAGTTCATAACAGGGCTCTTCTATACAGGGCGCTTCAAATGGGCCGACATGCGCGCGGTGGGTGACCGGGGCGCCGACGGCACGGTGTCAGAGGTAACGCAGGTCCAGCGTGATCGAGCCATCGAGGGGCACCTCTTCGTGGAGCGTCAAGGTGTTGGCCGGGCTGATCGAGGTGTCGACCCGCAGGGACGCCACCAATTGCCGGATCGGCGCGGGCAGCGTATCGCCGGCCCGGGCAAAGCCCATCAACAGACGCGGGTACATGTTAGGTTCGGGTTTCCAGCTAGCCCCCTGGTCGGATGAGGTCAGGGTTTGCATCGGCTGCGAATCGCCTACCGGGCCGCGCAACGACAGGCTGACCGACCCGAGGCGTTCGTCGGGGGCATGGGGGTTCATGCCCAGCCCATAAAAATAATCCGGCGCCAGCGATGACTCGCGCTTGTTGTCGATGCCCACCAGGGCGAACAACACCAGGCCTTCGCAACTGATGCTCAAGCCCATCTGCTGGTTCGGCAGCACGGTGAACTCACTCGGATGCAACGTCGTCGCCAGGATCTTGTCGTGGTCGACAAGGCCGTTGTCCGACAGCGATACGCTGCACGCGCTGGGGGTGATTCGCCCGTTGACGTCCAACTCCACGCTCGAGAGCGCGAAGGCCAAGGGCGCCGCCGCCAACAGAAGGGTGAGGGCCGGCAAGCGAGTAAGCAGGTTCATGGCTTGAGTTACCTGGTGTTGAACGGGTGGTACGGGCATCGGGCAAGGCGGTGGCGTTACAGGTAGAGGACTTCGACCGTGACCGAACCGTCGATCACCGTGTCTTCGGTAATCGTCAGGCCCTGGGCCGGCAGGATGAATGGCTTGACCGAGAGCGCCACCTGCGTGTTCTGGGCCGGCACAGGCACCCGCGCCGCGCCGATCTCTTGGATCGAGATCCATTGATTGGTTTGCCAGCCCATGTCTGGCCGCATAGAGTTCCAGGTGGTGCCGTTGTCCGACGACCGGATCATCCCGACGGGCGTGTTATCGGCGACGCCCTGGTCGAGGAACATGAGGTAGCCGCCAATACGCTGACCGGCACTGGTCTTACCGATGCCATATTCGATGATGCTGTTTGCCGAGTCGGTGCGGTTGTCGGTGGCCGTCAGGGCAAACAGGGTCGAGGCTTCGCAGTCGATGCCCATTTGCAGGGTGACCGGGGTGAGTTGGGTCCGGGTGTCCAGGTTAAGGTCCTTGACCGAGACCCGGCCGACGTCGATGGTCTCGGCCGACAGGCTCGGCATGCACGCCGAGGGCACAATCAGGCCCTTGACGGTCAGGTCAACGGTGGAGGCGGCGAGCACCGGGAAAGCGCAGCCGATCAGTACGCCGGTAACGCTGGTACGCAGTAGCTTTTTCATGACGGGTGAAGCTCCAGGGATGGATAGGAATACAGGGGTCCAGGGGGACAGGGGGTTACGCTGTTACAGGTACTTCATCTCAAGAGTCGTGTGCCCGTCGACGAGGACTTCGTCGGTGAGGGTCAGGCCATCGGCACGGGCAATTCGGGTGTAGAGCACAATGTCTGCTTCGAAGATCGTCACGGCCATTGGCTGAGTGGGGTTGTCCATTGCGGCAACCGCGAGCAGGTTGAGGTGGCCCAACTGCGTACCGGGGGTCCACGTGGTGCCGCCATCCAGCGACACGATGGTTCGCACGGCCATGGTGTCCGCCATGGGGTTGCTCAAACTCAGCGAAACGCTGCCCAGTTTCTCGTCGTTGGGGGTCGTGCCCAGGCCGTGGTGGTTGGGGATCACCGATGTGCCGTGGCGGTTGTCGATGGTGGTCATGGCGAAGAGCGTCGAGCCTTCGCACCGCACGTTCAGGTGCAGGGTGTTGCGCGGCAGCAACGTGTCTCGGTCTTGGTTGAGGTCGCGCACGGTCACCTTTCCGTGGTCGATGGTGCCGCCCTCAGCCAAGCCCGGCGTGCAGGCTTTGGGCGTAATTACGCCGCTCACGCTCAGCTCGGCCTGGCTGCTGGCTAAAGCGCTGGGCACGTTCGCCAGCAGCAGACTCGCCAACAATGCGGGGAAATATTTATCCATGAAATGAACAACCTCTCTGGGCAATGCCCTGCGTGGATGATGAGTTACAGGTACTTGACCTCGATCGTGGCGGAGCCGTCGATCAGCACTTCGTTGCTCAAGTCCAGGCTGTTGGCGGCGGCGATCTGGGTGTCGATCACCAGCTCGCTGATCACGTTTTTGATCGGGATCGGCTTGGGATCCTGACCGTTCGACCTGTCGCCAAACGCCGCCATGTACGGGTTTTGCCAAACCACATCGTCAATGGCTTGCCAGCTCACGCCATCTAATGACTCGATGGGCTCGACGGCGACGTTGTCGGCCACCGGATTTCTCAGGGAGAGCCAGAACGTGCCGATTTTCTGCAGGTTGTTGATCAGGCCCAGGCCGTAGCCGAAGCCGTAGATTGACGACCCGGCGCGGTTGTCGGTGGTGCGCAACGCAAACAGGGTTGCGGCCTCGCAGTCCACATTGAGTTGCAGCCTGGCGGTGGGCAGGCTGGTCGGGCTGTCGAGGTTGAGGTCTTTTACCGAGACCTTACCGTGATCCACCACACCACTGGCGGACAACGTCGGTGTACAGGCGCTTGGGGTAATCACGCCTTTGACGGTCAATTCCACGGTACTGGCGGCGAAGGTCATGCCGCTGCCGACAAGGGCGATGACGGCGGTGAATGCGGCTAAGGGCTTTTTCATGTGATCGAGCTTCCGATGCAAAACTGATTGCCGAGGGGCAAGGGGGGACCCGTCGGTAACTAGGTGGCGACCGCCTGGAGTGGCCGGTCGCGTCCCGCTCTGGGGATGCCGGGCAATCTATCGGGGGGAGGGCGTCGGGCAAATACAACAAATACGACAATGGGCGGATGTCGCACACGCCCAATCGACTTGTCGGAACTCGTTTTTTTGTGTGTAGGAAATATAAGGGTTTCGTAGTTGTTGTATCGCGCAGGCGGCCTAATTCAAATAGCGTTCCGGCCGATACATCTTCACAGCACATTCGAACAGCCAGGCGTGTTGCGTGCCGTACCCGGTACCTATGTCGGCGGATGTTCTGTCGGCCATTGAGGTTGCCGATCCCCGCGCCGTGCGCTTATTGAATTTGAGGTAGTCATGTCATCAGGCCCTATCCCAGGCGACCGAGCAGGGGATGACCTGGCCGCACAGCCGGCGTCAACCCGGCATTGGCGTGAGCTCAAGGTGTTGTTGGTAGACGATCATCCCGCGTATTGCCTGCTGATGGGCGCGATGCTGGAGCGGTTGGGGCTGGCATTTGCAGTGTGCGCGCACGGCCAGGCTGCCCTGGCGATTCTGGACGTCAGCCGCGCCGACCTGATTTTCAGCGACTGCCAAATGCCGGTGATGGATGGCTATGCCATGACCCGCGAGCTGCGCCGCCGCGAACTGCGCGACGGCGCGGAGCGCGTGCCGGTCATCGCGTTCACCGGCAAGCTGGGCGCGCGCGAAATCCAGCAGTGCCAGGCTGCGGGCGTGGATGCCTGGCTGGCCAAACCGGTGACCTTTCAACAACTGCGCCAAGTCCTCGGCGACTGGCTGCCCGGCCCGCGTATCAGCGAGACCGCGCAGCCGGTCACGGCGGTAGAGGGGCGCTGGCCGAGTCGCGGCCGGCTGGGGCAACTGTTCGGCTGCAGCGAGGCGCTGCCCGGCATTCTGGCGAGCCTGGTGTATGAGGCCGAGCTCGATCTGCATGCACTGGCCCAGGCCACCGACGGCCTGCAAGCGCAGGCCACGGTCGAGCATTTGCACCGCTTGATCGGCAGCGTGGCGTTCTTCGGCGCCACACCGCTGGAAATGCGCGGTCATCAGTTGATCGAGGCGATCAACCGCGACGGCGTGGCCATGCACCTTCAGCGCTTGCTCGCCTTGCGCAGCGACTTGATGGGGTATCTGAAATATTTGTCGCTATTAGGAAAAGGATGACAGCTAAGACCGATGGCTTCTGTAGGTCTTCAGAGTGGGCAATTTCCTTTTTTTCTGTGGGGTAAAATTCTGCTCCCAAGGATTGCTGGGCTATCTGCCATTACGGCGTTTGGGGGCGGTTGTTGCCGATCCGATCCGGGAGTATTTTGCGCGGATTCAAGTTGCCATCATGGTGGTGCTCATGCTTCGCGTAATTATTGCTGACGATCATCCCATCGTGCGTATCGGGCAGAAAGTGGTGATAGAAGCCAATGGCCGGTGCAAAGTTGTCGCCGAGGCCGACGGCCCGGATCAGTTGCTGGCGCTGGTGGACAGCACCCCGTGCGATATCCTGGTGACGGACTTCGCCATGCCGGGTAACCAGCAAGCCGACGGCTATGGCTTGCTCGGCCTGATGCGGCGCCGGCACCCGGACTTGCCGGTGATTCTGGTGACCATGTTTGCCAATGTCGCCACGTTGCGCGAATCGTTTGCCCAGGGCGCGCGGGCGATCCTGGCCAAAAGTGCGTCGGCCCGCGAACTGCCCCTGGCGATTGCCGCCGTCAGTGAAGGGCGCACCTTCGTCAGCGAGTGTCTGCGCGCACAACTGGCGGAGGCCGGGACGGGCAATCAGCAAGCCGTGCCGCAGTTGTCCGGCAAAGAGCGCGAAGTGGTGCGGATGCTCGCCAGCGGCATGACCGTCAGCCAGATCGCGGCGCGGGTCAACCGCAGCATCTCGACCATCAGCAAGCAGAAAAGCACCGCGATGACCCGGCTGTGCATCTCCACCGATGTGGATTTGTTCGCTTATGCGCGTGCGGCGGGCATGGTGCCGTAGAAAGTTGCAGTTTCATGACGGTGCTAGAGTGAGTCAGGCAGTGGCTGAGTATCGTATTACTTGTATTAAGTTTGAATGAGTTACCCCTTAACTTGTGATGGCTGTCCTGGCATTGTTTGGTCGGGGCATACACTTCATTCTAATAGTTTTGTCTTGCTGACGAGTTAAAGTAAGCGCGTCTGTGCGCTTGCCTGGCTCATCAAGTAATGACCGAAAGTGAGCCTATTATGCAACCGTTCCGTGTACTTGTTGCCGCCGCGTTTTTGCTGGCCGGTGTTTCTAATGTAATGGCCGCATCCAGTGTGGATATCAGCGTGGTCGGTACTATCATTCCGTCGGCCTGTACGCCAACTTTATCTGATGCCGGTACGGTGGATTATGGGAAGATCTCGATCAACGATTTTCCTAGACTGGGGGAGATGGTACTGCCAGCGGCGACGATAAACTTGGAGGTTACTTGTGACGCGCCGACTTTGATGGCAGTCAGGAGTCTGGACAATCGAGCCGGAACTGCGGCTGTTCAATCACCGTCACATGACCCGCTCACCGTGTATGGTTTGGGCTTGGCAAGTGGTGGGCAAAAGATCGGCAGGTACGAACTTAAGATGAACGATGTGACAGCCGACGAACAACCGAGAGCCGTGATTGAGTCCATCGATAAAGAGACGTGGTTTGCTGCCGATAACGCAATGTGGCAACCACGTTGGCTGCGCACCGTGAGTAACGGTAATATAATTCCCGTGGCAGTGACGACCCTTAAGACAGACCTGATGTTGAGTACAGTCCTCGCGCCCAAAGACTCTCTGCCGGGTGAGGAAGAAATCCAGATAGACGGCAGCGCCACTTTGGACGTTATCTACCTTTAACCCCGCCAGGTATCACTTATTCTCGTGATGAATAACCATGGCTTTCCCGTGTTACGAGGATTATCGTTCAGCACCCCTGACCATCGTGCGAATGTTGCCCATGAGTGATGCCCACAACGTCCTGATCACCGAGTTCTATACGGCCTTCCAACATCTGGATGCCGAAGCCATGGCCGCCTGCTACACCGACGACGTGGTGTTCAGCGACCCGGCGTTCGGCGAGCTGCGCGGGCGCGATGCCGGGGATATGTGGCGCATGCTCACCACGCGGGCCAAGGACTTTTCCCTGACCTTCGACCACGTGCGCAGTGATGACAGTACTGGCAGCGCCCATTGGGTGGCAACGTACCTGTTCGGCGCGACCGGCAACACGGTGGTCAACGACATTGGCGCGCGCTTCGTGTTTCGCGACGGCAAGATCTGCGAACACCACGACCACTTCGACCTGTGGCGCTGGTCGCGCCAGGCCCTGGGCCTCAAGGGGTTGCTGCTGGGCTGGTCGCCCGCGCTGAAAAACGCCGTGCGCGCCCAGGCGCTCAAAGGCCTGAGGGCATTTCAGGCCAGTCGTTGATAAGATTGGCGCTCCTCTGGTTTGCCGAATCGACCCGTGACTGATCTTCCTGAACCCAAGCCCTGGTTCGTGTACCTGGTGCGTGCCGCCAACGGCTCACTGTATTGCGGCATCAGCAATGATCCGCTGCGCCGGTTTGCCTCCCATCAAAGCGGCAAGGGCGCGCGGTTTTTCCTCTCCAGCCCCGCCGTCGCGCTGGTGTACACCGAGCAGTGTGCGAGCAAGGGCGAGGCGCTGCGCCAGGAACGCTTGATCAAAAAACTGAAGAAGAGCGCCAAGGAATGCCTGGCGGCGAGTGGCTCATTGACCTGATTGATGGGCGCCTATTTCACCCACGCGTGATTTTGCAGGCTAAGCTGAATGCTCATTTAATTGAGCGGAGCCTGGCATGTCTGAGTTGATCCTGCACCACTACCCGCAATCCCCTTTCGCGGAAAAAGCCCGCCTGCTCCTGGGCTTCAAGGGCTTGTCCTGGCGCTCGGTGCTGATCTCGCCGGTGATGCCCAAGCCTGACCTGATCGCCCTCACCGGCGGCTATCGCAAGACTCCGGTGCTGCAGATCGGCGCCGACATCTACTGTGACACAGCACTGATCGCGCACCGCCTGGAACAGGAAAAAGCCGGGCCGGCGCTGTTTCCCCAAGGCCTGGAACTGGTCGCCCAGGGGTTCGCCGCCTGGGCCGATTCGGTGGTGTTCGCCCATGCCGTGGCCTTGGTATTCCAGCCCGAATCCCTGGCGGCCAAGTTCGCCAAAGTGCCGCCCGAAATGCTCAAAGTGCTGGTGGCCGATCGTGCCAAGCTGTTCAGCGGCGGCACCGCAGCCCGTCTGCATCTGGAGCAGGCCAAGCATCAATGGCCGGCGATCATCAGCCGCATCGACCAGCAATTGCAGCACCAAGAGGGAGATTTTCTGTTCGGTGAGCCTTCGATTGCCGACTTTTCCCTGGCCCATCCGCTGTGGTTCCTCAAAGGCTCGGTGGTGACCGCGCCGTTGGTTGACGCACATCCCGCCGTTGCCACCTGGCTCGACCGTGTGCTGAGCTTTGGCCATGGCACCGCCACCGAGATGAGCACCGAGCAAGCCCTTGACGTAGCGCGTCACGCCACCCCGGCGGCGTTGCCCGCTGAAGTGTTCGAGGACTTGAATGGCTTCACGGCCGGCCAGCAGGTGAGCATTGCGGCCACCGACTACGGCACCGACCCGGTGCTCGGTGAGTTGTTGTTTGCCGGCCGCGAAGAACTGATCCTGCGCCGTACCGACGAACGCGGCGGCACCGTGCATGTTCACTTCCCGCGCCTGGGTTTTTGCATTCAGGCGCAATAAAACCGGATTATTTTCAACCGGAGGTGAGGTAAACCCGACGCCCATCCGTGTAGTGCTTGAAACTGCGATCTATTCGCATTAACAGCGTTTTCTACACGGGTGCTCACAAGCATGAAATCGACGGCGGGCGGTTGGGTTAAACAGTGGCTGGGAGCCTCGGTCTTGACGGTATCGGGGCTGGCACTGCTGCCCCTGAGTGTGGCGCAGGCGCAGGAACAACAAAGTGCCCAGTTCAACTTTGCCCTGGCGGCCAAGCCACTGCCCCAGGCGCTCAGTGATTTCAGCCGGGTCACCGGGCTCAGTGTGATCTACACCGATGAAGCCCCCTACGGCCTCAATGCCCCGGCCGTCAGCGGCGCGATGAGCGCGACCCAGGCCCTGCAACGCCTGTTGGGCGGCTCCGGTTTTACCTTCCGCCAGATCGACGCCCGCACCCTGGCCCTGGAGCCGGTGCCCAGCGACGGCGCGCTGAACCTGGGCGCAACCACCATCAGCGCGGTCGCCGAACCCGCCGACAGCACCAGCTACCAGCCGCCACCCACCAGCTCGGTCATGCGTTCCCGTGGCCTGCTGCTGGAGACCCCGCAAACCGTCAACGTAGTGCCCGCCCAAGTGCTGCGTGATCAACAACCGCGCAACCTGGATGACGCCCTGGCCAATATCAGCGGCATCACCCAGGCCAACACCCTCGGCAGCACCCAGGATGCGGTGATGCTGCGCGGCTTTGGCGACAACCGTAACGGTTCGATCATGCAGGACGGCATGCCCGTGGTGCAGGGCCGGGCGCTGAACGCTACGGCCGAACGGGTTGAAGTGCTCAAGGGCCCGTCGTCGCTGCTGTATGGCATCCAGGACCCGGGCGGCGTGGTCAATATCGTCAGCAAAAAGCCGCAGTTGCTGCAGTCCACCTCTTTGACCGTCCGTGGCTCCACCTTCGGCAACGGCAAGAACGGCAGCGGCGGCAACCTCGACACCACGGGGCCCATCGGCGACAGCGGGCTGGCGTATCGCCTGATCGTCGACCACGAGGACGAAGATTACTGGCGCAACTACGGCACTCACCGCGAGAGCCTGATCGCGCCATCCCTGGCCTGGTATGGCGACACCACTCAGGTGGTGTTCGCTTACGAACACCGCGAGTTTCTCTCGCCGTTCGACCGCGGTACCGCCATCGACCCCAAGACCAATCACCCGTTGGACATCCCCGCCACCCGGCGCCTGGATGAGCCGTTCAACAACATGGAAGGCCGCTCTGACCTGTATCGCTTGGAGGCCGATCACGACCTGAACGACGACTGGAAGGCGCACGTCGGCTACAGCTGGAACCGCGAAACCTATGACGCCAGCCAGGTGCGTATCGCCTCGGTCAACAGCAACGGCACCTTGACCCGCAGCATGGACGGCACGCGTGGTGCGCTGACCACCGACCGCTTCGCCACGGCGAGCCTGGAAGGCAAGGTCAAGCTTGGCGGCATGCAGCATGATCTGGTGTTCGGCCTCGACGATGAGTATCGCAAGATCTATCGCGCCGAACTGATCCGCCAGGCGCAGCGCAGTGCCTTCAGCTACGTCAATCCGGTGTATGGCAACGATGTGCAAGGCACCACGGTGAGCGCCAAGGACAGCGCGCAGACCGACTTGCTGCGCAGTGACTCACTGTTCTTCCAGGATGCGATTCACCTGACCGACCAGTGGATTCTGGTGGGCGGCGCGCGCTATCAGATGTACGACCAATACGCCGGCAAAGGCGTGCCGTTCAAGGCCAATACCGACGGCAATGGCCAGAAATGGGTGCCGCGTGCCGGCCTGGTGTACCGCTACACCGACGAACTGTCGTTTTACGGCAGCTACACCGAGTCGTTCAAACCCAACTCGACCATTGCCGCGCTGAACGACGGCAGCGTGCTTCAGGGCGACCTGCAGCCGGAGCAATCCAAGGCCTGGGAGCTGGGGACCAAACTCGACATACCGGGGCGCATCACCGCCAGCGCGGCGCTGTTCGATATCACCAAGCGCAACGTGCTGGTGTCCGTCGGCTCCGGTGTCGACACGGTCTACAGCGTGGCCGGCGAAGTGCGCTCCCGCGGCCTGGAACTGGACGCCAGCGGCCAGCTCAGCGAGCGCTGGAGCCTGATCGGCAGCTATGCCTACACCGATGCCGAAGTCACCAAAGACCCGGCGCTGCAAGGCAAGCGCCTGCAGAACGTGGCCAAGCACACCGGTTCGTTGTCGGCGGTGTATGACGTCGGCAGCTTGATCGGCGGGGATGATCTGCGCGTCGGTGCTGGCGCGCGTTACGTCGGCCAGCGCGAAGGCGATGCGAATAACAGCTTCAATCTGCCGGGTTATACCGTGGCCGATGTGTTCGCCTCCTACAACACCAAAATCGACGGGCAGAAGGTCAAGTTCCAGGTCAACGTGAAGAACCTGTTCGATCGCACCTACTACACCTCGGCGGCCAGCCGGGTGTTTGTGTCGATGGGGGATGCGCGGCAGGTGTCGGTGTCCAGCACGCTGGAGTTCTGAGCCGGCGGCGAGGGCAGTGGTCGAGCCTGTCAGGGGCGCTTCGCCCTCCAGCGCGAGCACGCTCTCTCGCCACAAACGGCATGAGCTGTTAGCGTTGCCGCCACTGACGGCTTTGCGGAAAACGGTACTGATGCGGTTTGCACGAGGGTTACACACCAGCGCGATGCTGGTTGGCTTGAGCGTTTTATTGGGGGGCTGCGCCAGCGTTGCGCCGACCGCCGGCCCTTCAACCCTGGACCGCCTGTTGGCCGACCCGGCCCTCAATGGCGCCACGGTTTCACTCGTGGTGCGCGACGCCCGCAGCGGCAACACGCTCTATCAACACAACCCTCGCACGCGGCTGGTGCCGGCCTCCAACCTCAAGCTGCTGACCACCGCGGCGGCGATGGACGTGCTGGGCCCGCAGTATCGGTTTTCCACCCAACTGCTGAGCAACGGCGCGCAGCAAGGCGAGCGCCTGAACGGCAACCTGTACCTGCGCGGCCTGGGCGACCCGACCACGCAGTTCGCCGATTACCAGGCACTCGCCGCGCAACTGGCGAGCCAAGGCGTGCGTCAGGTGCAGGGCGACCTGGTGTTCGACGACAGCTGGTTCGATGCGCAGCGCCTAGGCGTGGATTGGGCTCAGGACGATGAAAGCACCTACTACGGCGCGCAGATTTCGGCGCTGACCGTGTCACCCAATTCTGATTTTGATGCGGGCACCTTGATGGTCACCGCCACCGCGCCCATGAGCCCCGGCCAGCCGGTCAGTGTGGCGATCAGCCCGGCCACCGATTACGTGCAACTGAGCAACCGCGCGGTGAGCGGCCCCGGCAACAGCTATGGGATCACGCGCCAGCACGGCACCAACCTGCTGCAACTCACGGGCGCGCTGGCGCCGGGCAAGCACAGCCGGCAATGGGTGAGTGTGTGGGAACCGACGCAACTGGTGGCCAATCTGTTTGAACAGGCATTGGCGCAGCAGGGCATCCAGGTGCTGGGCCGTCGAGTGATCGGAGGCAGCAGTCCGGCGACGGCGCGGCTGCTGGCGGAGCATCAATCGGCCCCGTTGCAGGAACTGATCACGCCGCTGCTCAAACTTTCGAACAACAACATGTCCGAAGCCTTGCTCAAGGCCATGGGCCGCCAGACCGCGAACGCCGGAACCGCGCAGGCGGGCGTGGCGGCGGTGGCGGCGTTCATGCGGCGCCAGGGGTTGGACCCGGCGAGCCTGAATCAGGTGGACGGTTCGGGGTTGTCGCGGCGCAATCTGGTGTCGGCGCAGACGCTCACCGACTTGCTGCTGGCGACGTCCAGGCAACCCTGGTTCGACGCGTGGTACAACGCCTTGCCGATTGCCGGCAACCCCGCGCGCATGAGCGGCGGCAGCCTGCGTTATCGCCTGCGCGGCACGCCGGCGCAAGACAACCTGCATGCCAAGACCGGCTCCATGGGCGGCGTGTCGTCATTGAGCGGTTACCTCACCGACGCCCACGGGCGGCGCCTGGTGTTTTCGATGATCAGCAACAACTACCTGAGCGACGCCGCACCGGTCCGCGCTCTGGAGAACCGCCTGGCGGTCGCCCTGACGCAATGGCGCGACTGACTCAGGGCTGGTAGCCCATCCGCCAACTCACCGCCCGGGTCGCCGCCAGCAGGCGCTGCGCCGCCGGGCCGTCTTCATCGGCATGGAACAGCGAGGTGGGGCCGACCACGGTCATCACCGCCGCCACCTGGCCGACCGCGTTGAACACCGGCGCCGACAACGCATCCACACCCGGCATCAGCAGGCCATGCACAAAGTGCAAGCCACGCGCGCGGATCTGTTCGCAGGCGCTGGCGTAGGCCTGGTCGTCCGCCAGGGCGTGGGCGATGCCCGCCTGGATCTCGCGCTCGCGCAATTCGATGGTTTCCCGCGCTGGCAAAAAGGCGCTGAACACCAGCCCGGTGGATGAACTGAGCAGCGGCAACACCGAGCCCAGTTGCGTCACCACGGTGACCGCGCGCACCGCCGGTTCGATCTGCACCACGGTCGCACCCTGGTTGCCCCACACCGCGAGGAAGCAGGTTTCATTCAACTCGTCGCGCAGCTCGGCCAGGGGCAGGGCGCCGACTTTGAGCACGTCCATGCTGCCCAGTGCGGCGAGGCCCACGCGCAATGCTTCGCGACCCAGGCCGTAATGGTTGGTGGCGCTGTTCTGCTCGGCGAAGCCCGACGCGATCAGGGCCTGGAGATAGCGGTGAACCTTGCTCGCCGGCATCTGCACATGCTCGGCCAGGCGCGACAGCGAGGTGGAGGGCGACAGTTCGGCCAGGGCCTTGAGGATGTCGGTGCCCACTTCGGCCGAGCGGACTTTCTGTTTACCGGTGTCGCGGGGCTTTTCCATGGGGCAACGGGAATCCGAGAGATGAGTGGGCGTCTTTATAGCTTGACGGTCGACAGCGATCAAATTACGTTGTGCGTAACTGGATTACGATAAAAACAACTTCCGTCAGAGGATGATCCATGAACCTCGAATACCTCTCGGGCTTCGGCAATGAATTCGCCAGCGAAGCCCTGCCCGGCGCGCTGCCGGTCGGCCAGAACTCCCCGCAAAAAGCGCCTTACGGCCTGTACACCGAACTCTTCTCCGGCACGGCCTTCACCATGGTGCGCAGTGAAGCGCGCCGTACCTGGCTGTATCGCATCCAGCCGTCGGCCCATCATCCGGCGTTCGTCAAACTGGAGCGGCAACTGGCCGGTGGGCCGCTGGGCGCGGTGACGCCGAATCGGCTGCGTTGGGACCCGTTGGCGATACCGAGCGAGCCGACCGACTTCATCGATGGCCTGGTCGCCATGGCGGCCAATGCCGGGGCGGAGCAACCGTCGGGTATCAGCATTTACCATTACGGCGCCAACCGTTCGATGCAGCGCGTGTTCTTCAACGCCGATGGCGAGCTGTTGATCGTGCCCGAGCAGGGCCGCTTGCGTATCGCCAGCGAACTCGGGGTGCTGGAGGTCGAGCCGTTGGAAATTGTCGTGCTGCCACGCGGCCTGAAATTCCGCGTCGAACTGCTGGATGCGCAGGCGCGCGGTTATGTCGCCGAAAACCACGGCGCCCCGCTGCGCCTGCCGGACCTCGGCCCGATCGGCAGCAACGGCCTGGCCAACCCGCGTGATTTTCTGACCCCGGTTGCCCACTACGAAGACCGCCAGCAGCCGACGACCCTGGTGCAGAAATTCCTCGGCGAACTGTGGGCCTGCGAACTCGACCATTCGCCCCTCGACGTCGTGGCCTGGCATGGCAACAACGTGCCGTACAAATACGACCTGCGTCGGTTCAATACGATCGGCACGGTAAGTTTCGATCATCCCGACCCGTCGATCTTCACCGTATTGACCTCGCCCACCAGCGTGCATGGCCTGGCCAACCTCGATTTCGTGATTTTCCCGCCGCGCTGGATGGTGGCCGAGAACACCTTCCGGCCGCCGTGGTTCCACCGCAACCTGATGAACGAATACATGGGCCTGATCCAGGGCGCCTACGACGCCAAGGCCGAAGGCTTCCTGCCCGGCGGCGCGTCGCTGCACAGCTGCATGAGCGCCCACGGCCCGGATGGCGAGACCTGCACCAAGGCGATCAATGTCGAGCTGGCCCCGCACAAGATCGACGACACCATGGCGTTCATGTTCGAGACCAGCCAAGTGCTGCGCCCGACGCGCTTCGCCCTGGACTGCCCGCAACTACAATCTGCTTATGACGCGTGCTGGGCCTCGCTGCCCGTCACCTTCGACCCGAACCGGAGATAACCCATGACGCAATCAACGCTCGCCCGCAGTTGGGTCACCAGCGCCAACGGTCATCGTGATTTTCCCCTGCAAAACCTGCCGCTGGGGGTGTTCAGCATCGACGGCGCGGCGCCGCGCAGTGGCGTGGCGATCGGCGACTGCATTCTCGACCTGCTGGCCGCCCGCGATGCGTTTGACGGTGAAGCGCTGCGCGCCGTCGACGCCACTGCCGGCGGGCAGTTGAACGCCTTCTTCGAGCTCGGCCGTGGCCCGCGCGTGGCCCTGCGCGAGCGCCTGTTGGCATTGCTCGGGGAGGGCAGCCCGCTGCAAGCACGCGAGGCCGAAGTGCTGCACCGCGCCGCCGATTGCCAGATGCACCTGCCCGCCAAGATCAATGACTACACCGACTTCTATGTCGGCATCGAACACGCGCAGAACGTCGGCAAACTGTTCCGCCCCGACAACCCGCTGCTGCCCAACTACAAGTACGTGCCGATCGGTTATCACGGCCGTGCATCGACCATTCGCCCGTCCGGCACCGAGGTGCGCCGCCCCAAAGGCCAGACCCTGCCGGCCGGCCAGACCGAGCCGACCTTCGGCCCCTGCGCGCGGCTGGATTACGAGTTGGAGCTGGGCATCTGGATCGGCCAGGGCAATGCCATGGGCGACTCGATTGCCATTGGCGAGGCGGCCGAGCACATTGCCGGTTTCTGCCTGCTCAACGACTGGTCGGCGCGGGATATCCAGGCCTGGGAGTACCAGCCGCTGGGGCCGTTCCTGTCGAAGAGTTTTATCACCAGCATCTCGCCGTGGGTGCTGACGGCCGAAGCGCTGGCGCCGTTCCGCCAGGCACAACCGGCTCGTCCCGCAGGCGATCCGCAGCCGCTGCCGTACCTGCTGGATCAACGCGATCAGGCGGCGGGCGCGTTCAATATCGAGCTGGAGGTGCTGCTGACCACGGCGTCGATGCGTGAACAGAACCTGCCGGCCCAGCGCCTGACCCTGAGCAACACCCAGTACATGTACTGGACCGTGGCGCAAATGGTTGCGCACCACAGCGTCAATGGCTGCCAGTTGCAGGCCGGCGATCTGTTCGGTTCGGGCACCTTGTCCGGGCCGCAGCCGGGGCAGTTCGGCAGCCTGCTGGAGATCACCGAGGGCGGCAAGAAGCCGATTGAACTGGCGTCGGGCGAGGTGCGTAAATTCCTCGAAGACGGTGATGAAATCATCCTGCGCGGCCGTTGCAGCCGTGACGGTTTTGCCTCCATCGGCTTCGGCGAATGCCGTGGCACGGTGGTCGCGGCGCGCTGAGGGGCAGGGCGATGGAGCTTTACACTTACTATCGGTCCACTGCGTCGTACCGGGTACGGATCGCGCTGGCGCTCAAGGGCCTGGACTTCACCGCCGTGCCAGTCAACCTTGTGGCGCCGGCGGGCGGCGCCCATCGCCAGCCGGAGTACCTGGCGATCAACCCACAAGGTCGCGTCCCGGCGCTGCGTACCGATGACGGCGAACTGTTGATCCAGTCGTCGGCGATCATCGAATACCTGGAGGAATGTTATCCACAGGTGCCGCTGCTGTCCCGGGACCTGGCAGCCCGCGCCCATGCGCGTGCGGTGGCGTCGATCATCGCCTGTGACATTCACCCGCTGCACAACTCCAGCACCCAGAACCTGCTGCGCCAGTGGGGCCATGATGAAACCCAGGTGCTGGCCTGGATCGGTCATTGGATCAGCCAGGGCTTGGACGCGGTCGAGCAGTTGATTGGCGATCACGGGTTTTGCTTTGGCGAGCAGCCGGGGCTGGCGGATGCGTTTCTGATTCCGCAGCTGTATGCCGCCGAGCGCTTCAAGGTGGCGTTGGCGGGGTATCCGCGTATCGGGCGGGTGGCGGCTTTGGCGGCGCAGCATCCGGCGTTTATCCAGGCGCACCCTGCCAACCAGCCTGATACACCCTAGACGCGCTCGTTGTGTTCAGTGAATCACTGAGTTGGGCGGCAAGTGGCCCAGCCGCTGGGTCAGGCGCAGGCGCTGGATCGGGTCTTCGCTGAGCAGCAGCGCGTGCTCCAGGTCGAAACGCTCGGCGCTTGGGCAGTCCAGGCGTTGATACAGGCTGGCCCGCGCCAGGTAATCGGCGGCGCTGGCATGGCCCAGTTCCAGCACGCGCTCGGCGTCGACCAGGGCGGCCAGCGGGTCGTCATTGGAGAGGTACAACTGGCGCAGGTTGCGCGACAGTCGTTGCAGGATCGAGCGTGGGCTGGCGGTGCGCAGGTGGTCGGCTTGCAGCTTGAGGTCGGGGCCGTATTGGCGTTGCAACAGTTCGCGGCAATCGTTGGGGTACAGGCGTCGGCCGCCGCAAGGGTCGAGCAGGTGATCGGCGCCGGGTACCCGCAGCAGGAAGTGGCCGGGGAAGTTGACGCCGACCATCGGGATATTCAGGCGTTGCGCCAGTTCCATCGCGATCAGCCCCATGGCCAGGGGTTGCCCGCGCTTGCGCTGCAACACCTTGTCCAGCAGCGCGGCGGCGGGGCGCAGCGGGGTGAAGTCATCCTGGGCGAACCCCAGGTCATTCAGGCGTCGCAGCAACGGCTGGCCGAGCTCATCCGCCGGCAACAGGGGCATGCCCAGGCTGACCTGCTGTTGCAGCACGTTGAGCTCCTGCAGGATCAACAGCGGTTGCACCGTTGGGTCATGCTCGGCCGCAATCCACAGCGCAGCTTCAAACAGCGCAGGGGGCGAACGTTCCAGGCAGGCGAAAAAGGCGTGACGGGGGTTCATTGCATTCTCCGGCGGATGCTCCCGTTTTAGCCTTGCTGAGAATTTTCGTCCAGTAGCTTGAGAGATATCCTACTTGCTTATGTCGCTGGCCCCGCAAAACCGGGTGGCTTATTCCCGCGCACTTCGGCAGTTTTCTGCCGCAGGCCTATACTTGGCGACACCAGAAGTGATTCGGGAGCTTGACGATGTTTGCTCTCATGCACAGCACCCGCCTTGAATCGCTGCACCTCAGCATCGACCCGACGACCGGGTTGAAGGCGATCATAGCCATCCACAACAGCCGCCTGGGGCCTGCCCTGGGTGGTTGCCGTTACCTCGCATATCCCGACGACGAAAGCGCGGTGGCCGACGCCGCACGCCTGGCCCAAGGCATGAGCTACAAGGCCGCCCTGGCGGGTTTGCCGGTGGGCGGTGGTTGCGCCGTGATCCTGCGCCCCGCCCATGTGGAAAGCCGCGCAGCCCTGTTTGAAGCCTTCGGGCGATGTGTCGAGCAACTTGATGGCCGCTATATCACCGCCATCGACAGCGGCACCTCGGTGGCCGACATGGATTGCATTGCCCAGCAAACCCGCTTCGTCACCAGCACCACCGCCGCCGGCGACCCTGCGCCCCATGCCGCCATGGGCGTATTCGCCGGTATCCGCACCACCGCGATGGCGCGCCTGGGCAGCGACAATCTCGAAGGCTTGCGCGTGGCGATCCAGGGCCTGGGCAACGTCGGTTACGCCCTCGCCGAACAACTGCATGCCGCCGGCGCCGAACTGCTGGTCAGCGACATCGACCAAGGCAAAGTGCAACTGGCCATGGAGCAACTCGGCGCACACCCGATCGCCAATGACGCCTTGCTCAGCACCCCCTGCGACATCCTCGCGCCCTGCGGTCTCGGCGCCGTGTTCAATCGCAACAGCGTCGGCCAACTGCGCTGCGCCGCCGTGGCCGGTTCCGCCAGTGCGCAACTGACCAACCTGCAAGTCGCCGACCAGTTGGAAGGGCGCGGCATCCTCTACGCCCCGGACTACGTGATCAACTCCGGTGGCCTGATCTACGTCGCCCTCAAGCACAGCGGCGCCGAACTGCCGACCATCACCGCGCACCTGTCGAATATCGGCACGCGCCTGACCGAAATCTTCGCCCACGCCCAGGCCGAAAAACGCTCCCCTGCACGGGTTGCCGATGAACTGGCCGAGCGCCTGCTTTACCGCTAGCCCACGCATTAAAAAGGCCCTGAATCATCGATTCAGGGCCTGTTCAATTCGGGCTTTATTCCGCTGGCGGGTTCAGCAACTCGGACAGCGCGTCCGGTTGGCTCCTGAACGCCTTGGCAAAGACATCGCGGTTTTTCGCCATGTAGATCCCGGCCTCTTCAACCTGCTGCTCGCTCAACGACGGCACAGCTTTTTGCAACACTTCTGCGAGCAACTCAGCGAGTTCAAGCATCTTGTCATGACGGTCAGCTTCGGCTTTATCCATGATTTAGTGGATCGAAAGGTGCCTACTTAATTTTAGGAATATATTAAATTGCGGAGTGGCGAACCTGCTGATAGCGCGCTATCGTCAATTAGGGGCGTCATCGCAACGCCTCGGGACCATAGATAGCGACCGCCTGTCGGAGTCCGCTGACGCGCATCTGTACCCACGAACGTTTACTAAGACGTCGGGGTTGTGCGCATGTGTATTAAAAGATCACACCTTCAATATCAATTTCGAGCCGAATCTCTAATTGGTCTACCGGGCGTTGCTTGGTGGGATGCTAAGCCCATGGGCAAGAAATTCTATGTGTCTGTGATCTTCCGCTCGTTATTGTTCGCTATAGGTAAGAAAAATCTATATCGATGTGCATTGTTTGGCTGCATATGGACGGACGCCTGCGAATCTAAATGGGGGCGTGAACTGTGAAAGTTAATCTTCGCATATCGAAGGGTCGAAAAAATCTACGGTATAAACTAGTCAAGTTTCAAGCCGAAGGGATCGGTAGATGCTTATTTGTCAATTCTAGAACACTGGTTCCGTCTTTGGCTGCATCGCTTTTCGAGGCAGCGTACGCCCGAGGGGAAAGAAAAAACAAAGGTAGCATATTTACCCTGTTTCATCACGTAGCATTTTTATTTACTTGGGCTAGCGAAGGAAAAGTCGATTTAGAATTCTATCTATTGAGTGGATTTGGGCTTCGCTATAAACAAATAAAAAGTTTCTCGGATTGGCTCAGTGAGGTGGTTGACAAAGACTCAAACACTATCAGCTCCTACAATAGGCAGGTAATGCAAAGCTGTAAAACTTTTGTCGTGTGGTTTGTTTTCAACTATGTAAGCTCGAGTGAGCTGATTAAGGCGGATGTGGAGTTAATTGCCCTCGTTAATACGCAGCGTTTTTTTTGGAGTAAGGCGACCATTGGAGGGGAGGGAGGAAAACTCGCTTTGGACTTGAGCGATAGTGAAATTAATTCAATCGAGAATCTCTTGCTACATGAATTTGAAGAGGCAAAATTTGACAAGGGTATTTGTCATAGAAATTATTTATTATGGCGACTCGTAAAAGCGTTTGGATTAAGAATTGGTGAGGCACTATCGCTTAGGTTGGAAGATTTGAATTTGTCGGGTAGTGATCCGTATGTTGAAATAGTTCATCTGGATAGAAGAAATAGCAATCTAGACTCCAGAGTTCCTTATAATCCAAAAGTTAAAACGCTAGGTCGATATTTGTATATGCAGCCTGAGGATGATGATCTAGTTGGATTGCTTGAGCTGTATGTAAAGAAATATAGGGTCATGAAGAAATTTATCAGGGGCAAGATGAGAGTGACTAATTTTTTAGATCATGATTATCTGTTTGTTGCGCATGGAAGTTTTGGCGCAGGAAAACCTTTGTCTTGTTCTGCCGCGAGCCGCATCGCAAATGTCATTCAGCGGAAATCTGGAGTAACGTTTAGATGGCATTTGCTTCGCCATTCAAAGTTTAACCGATTATATATTGCAGCTCAGGAATCTCCTGACCGAAGCGCTGCAATCGATAGCATCGTATATATGGGGGGATGGCGAAGTGAAACGTCTTTGCTTCTTTATGCAAACCGGGCAGTGAGAGATTCTACACGTAGAAAAGTTACTGAAAATAATAAGAGGAGGGTTCAGAATGGAAGTCAATGAACAGGGGAAGTATGTAAACAGCGACGGGAATATCTTCATAAAGTGTTACGCTGATCCTTCTTCCTGTTTGTTGATTGATGTGACTGGGCCGAGGATAGAAAGTATCTGGAGGGGCAGAAGGTATTGGATTGACTTTTCCATGTACCTGTTTTGCTCTCAGGTAGTTGATGCAGCATACGAATATGTGTGTGATAAACTTCAAGACCATACGCCGGCAATTGTAAATGAAGTGAAGTCAGCATTAAAGATGATGGCTGTTGTATGGAAGGATGAGTGGAAAAATTTTTCGTCGTTGTCATGGCATGAACTTTTTGAGATGTTCGCTACCGCGTCGAAGTCTATAAGGCTTTGTTTTAGAAAATTTTATACATATTGTGCTGATAATGGTTTGGCCCAGGCGGACGAAATTTACGCTGCTGAACTTAATCAAATTGCAGTGGGCTCGCCATCGACAAGAGTTATATCGGATTGGGATAAAAAACGTGGGGCTTTGACTAACGCAGAGCTGGAGTTGGTGCGCCGAGCGATGCTTGAGAGTGGGAACGAGTCATGGGATGAAAATGTTGCAAGACTTTTTGTTTGGATTTCCTTTGAAACGCTCAAGCGACCAATGCAGATTTCAAGTATGGATATTGAGGCTCTCTGGTCGCCGCCAGGTATTTTAGGTGAAAAAGAATTCTTCTTGAGAATTCCGAAAATTAAGTATAACGCGGGACAGCCCAGTGATTTGTGGCCTATTACAGCTGAACTAGCTAATGAAATTTTAGAGTATGGAAAGCGTGAAGGCGTAAGTGAGTGTCAAAAGGCTAAGGGGCGGCTAATTGTAACATCTAAACCTGGCACAAAATCGAATTTCGACGCTATGATAAAAAACTGGTCCAGAAAAAAGAAAATCATTAGCCCTAGAACCAACGAAATCTTGATTTTGACGCCTTATCGTATTCGTCATAGCGGCGCAACACAAATGGCCATGCAGGGATGTACTAGCGAAGAGATAAGGTATGTGTTGGAGCATAAGAGCCTTTTCGCAGTAAACGCATATATTGACTGCCTAGTATCTGATTTTTGTCCACTCTTGGATCGTGTCGGAAGAAAGTTAGGCGGTATCTTTTCCGAGCTCACAGCTGCATTTTTTGCAGGGAAGATAGCGCCGATTTCGCCAGGTAATCCAATACTGATCCCAGTTATAGCTGCCCCCGCAGTAGTGGGGTCCTGTGGAAGTCAAGTTGCTTGTACTAAACACCCATTTTTTAGCTGTTATAACGGATGTCCATTTTTTATCGCTTGGAAAGATGCCGATCACTACCGGTCTTTGAATTACATAGAAGCTATGTTGAATAAGTGGAATGCGGCAATCAACGGATCCGAACGTAGTAAAGTGCTTAAAGAGTTGGAGCGTGTTTATCAATCCATCACAGATGTGATTGTTAAAATCGAAGCAGGTGACTAAATTGGAATTATTAAAGAAATTAAAAGCAATCGGTATGCCAAGTCAACTAATCGATAAGTGCACGCGGTGGATGCAGATTTTGGAAGATGATATCGATTTTTTTTCTGACAAATGGAATGTTTTGCGTTGGAAAAGACGTCCCGGTAATGCGCGATATTCAAATGTTCTTTTTTCGTCCATTAGTAATCTTGGTCTCAGAGCTGTAGCTAAAGCATACATATTAAATAAGCGCTGGAAATCTAATATCTGTGATGCTACCGCCGTTGGAGATATGAGGGCTATCAAAAAACTGGACGAAATCTTAGGGTCAAAAAGTATTATGCAGGTGAATAATGGTGATTTTGAAATTGCCGTGGGGAATAACGTCAATCTTCAAAAAAAGTTATTTAATTTTGGTTCTTGGCTGAGAATAAATCTAGGTCTTAGAATAAGTTATAAGGCGCTCGCAACCAGCACTATAGAGCATGGTCGGGATGGAACTGAGGAAGGGAGACGTAATAAACTCATACCTATTGAGGTGATGAGAGATTTTTTCGGGCTAGCGTCGAACGAAAGTCTTGCTCCGAAAGATCGCTTTTTTATAAATGCAATTGTACTGAATTCAGCAATGGGGGGGCGTGTTGGCGAGCTGGCAAGTTTGCCAGTTGATTGTTTAGTATTTCATGAGGGCGCGTGGGTGCTCAGACTGTTTCCCGAAAAGGTCGAAGGTCAGACGTTGAGATTGTTTCCACAGGATTTGCTGCCGGCAGTTAAAAGTGCAGTCGAGTTCTTGAAGAACCTAACAGTGGAGGGCAGACGTATAGCGCGCAAAAGAAAAGAATCATCGGCTGTCGATTGGTATAAGGTTTGGAAATCGCCGGAAGCTACAGAGTACTATGCGAGGAGATTTTGTCACGAGTGGACCACCAGCTTTAGTATCTTTACGCCTGATGCAGTTTGGGTTAGTAAACGTAATCAATTTATAGATTTTGTTGGAGTCCAGCGGCGCCTGGGTATCACTGGAGGAGCTAAGTATGTAGGTGTTAGTGCAAGGCATTTTAAAAGACAGGTTAACAGGCAAATGGCACTTAAAGAAGGTGTCTATTATTCTTTTGATTCGAATTGGCGCTCGTTTCCTGTGACGCTTGATACTCCTAATTGGAGGGAAGTATTGTTGGTGCATCCTCATTCGGTTTCATTCAATCGCTTCGAGCAGTTTTATCAGATGCGCTTTAGGCATCACAAAACAGCGACTAGTATTGTGAGGAAGATTTTTGATGTGTGTCTTTCGGATCAGTTGTTGAAAAAATCGTTCCCATTTACATATGACTCCAATTTTGAGGGAGAATTTCATAAACAAATTGAGCCAGTTATTCGAGATGGTACTGGTGCAGTGCTTGAGGTTGAGGATGCGCTGATGGTTCTACCCCGTTTCTTTTTTCATACTTCGTTCAATACGGATTTGGCTAATTATACGATGGTATCTCGAGCACAATTTTGTTATTGGCTGGCCGATGCCGCGAAAGGCCTAGATTCAGTTTTTTCTAAATACAATGTTATTGATCCTAGAACTGGTAATGTTGCCACTTTCACATGGCATGATATACGACACTGGTTGAATACTGTTTACAAGCAAGGGGGGCTGACTGATTTGCAAGTTAATGCGCTCTTGTCTAGAAAAAGCTTAGCGCAGGCGCGAGTATATGATCAGACGTTAGCGATCGATAGAAGCAAAGTTGTTCAGGATTTGCTGACAAGCATCCGGCAAGATAAAGCCATTGGGCAAATACAAGAGACTTATAACATTTTGGGCATGACCGATCGCCAAACTGCCGAACAATACCTCAAAGCCGCAGTACGGATTGTCAATCCAATGCCACATGGGGGATGTACATTAGATTTAGCTCTGAAAACGTGCAGGCATAGTCTCTCTTGCTTGTCAGTCAATGAGCGAGGAGACTGCTGTGAAAGTTTGGTGGTGGATGTAGAGAATGAAGGTCAATTTATTGAGCTGAAAAAAATCAATGATGATGCTAATACTATTAGGGAATATATTCAAGCGAACGGTGGGGAAGGTGGTCATCAAGATGTCCATTTCAGCCGCGTGGCAAGAAGTACCGCTCGCCTGTTGGAGGTTCGCCAACTTAAGTAGCGCCGGAGACTCAAAATGCAGCGTAGAGGAAAGCGGTTGAGTGAGTATCTTAATAAGTCGTTGAATGCATTGAATACTGAATATCTAAGTCGTGGGGAACAATATGTATATAGCCAAAAGGAATTAGCCGTTTTTGCGAGCGTTTCTAGAGAAACTATCAGGAAGCATCAGGGGGAGCTTGATGAAGCCATATCTACACTTTCTCTTAAAAAATATAGTCTGGACAAGGACTCGCACGCTGCCAATTTAAAAGTGAAAATTTCAAAGCTAGAGAATGACTTGACTCGTACAATCATGAGTTATGAGGCGTTGCGCGTGCAATATTTGCACGTGATCAGCGTTATCGTAAAAGAGTCGTTAGATATTTCTAAGTTTATTAGGCGTGATATGGCAGGTGTGGTCGAATGCCCTATTTGCAATCGAATGCCGGAGGTGCGTCTACATGCTATGGACCCTTAGCTGCAATTCGGTAGAAATCAATTTTTTATACTTGATTCGAAGTGTAGGCGCGAATTATTAAATCTATTCCAACCTCAGCGATACCCATAGATAAGGGATATGATCAAATGATTTACTTACCCTCGAAGCTAAGGCGCGCTCATTGAATAAAAATGGCCGTGCATAATTTTATATGGCTTTTAATATGTAGGCGGCTTCAGTCATTATTAAATTCAGTTTGCTAATTTTGGTGATTGGCATTTCAACTAGACGAGCTTTGTTGAAGTTGGTAAATAAGAAGAATCAGCGGATTTTTAATTTTAATATTTTGTGTCGTGAATCCTCTAAGTTGAAGGCGGGCCTACAATAGGTGTAAAAATTTAAGATAACCTGACCAGGTTGGATTTAAATGCGTTAAAGTACTGGGAAACGGACGGCATTATCATCTTGAAGATACATTCAGAAAGTATGACAATGAAAATTCCGGGTTAACGAAAACTCTTCTTCAGAAGCTTGATTCCTCAAAGCCAGAGTCTTGACCACGAATTGCTCAGACTGTATGCACTAAAACTTGTAAATATGATCAGAAATCCTTACGTGCGTAAAGCGCACCCTCGGAATATTTAGAGAGATGATTGGTGCTGTGCCAGACTTTATGCAGAAAAGCGTTATTCGTGTTCACAAAATTTTGATAATGTGGATATGCTTCTTACTTTCAATAAATATTGTGTTTGTTTTACTGGTTTAAATGTTTTCTGCGCTTTGGGAACACCTTTTGGTATACCGTTTCAGCCGCAGAACTTTTCAGGTCTTCACTCTGTTGATGTGGCTGGACCGAAGTTGTCTTAATTGATAATTTTCTTATGACTGACTGTTACCGCTGAATGCTAAGTGCTCCCACACCTATCTGAATATATCCTGGTGACTATAGATTATAGTCAGCAGGATATATTCGGATATTTTCCGCCGGCAGCTATGCATCAGTACGGCAGCGCTACTCTTGCGGTCATTGCCGAAACTAGAATGGTTGAGGTGATGTTTATTCAAGTGGCAGAACGGTTTGCGTTGTGAATCACCATGCTCCAGCGTTTGGTGATACCTTTACCCCAAGACCCCCCTAAAAAAACGATTAGACCTAATGAGATTGACCATGAAAGGCAAACGTAAGGCCGAAACATCCAAGTGGCTCATGAAAGGTCAATTCGAGAGGGAGGCGAGGCTAATACTGCGGAGACGATCCCGTGATGCTTCGAACCATTTCCTTGATGCTGCAGCTATATTTGGAGTCGAGCATGAACCGGTAGGTTTGCTAACGGGTAAATTGCTGTGAGTGATTATATTCTCAAAACTCGCCTCCTAACGTTGTAGAAACCCCACCGATAGTTGATTGCCGGGGGCTTTTAAGGAGATAGATTGACCGCTACTGATCGACAGTTGTCAGTCACTCTTCTGAGAAATAGTATGAATACGGAATTGATGGAAGATGAGATGCGTGGGGCGCTATTCGGTGATTCTGAGCCCTCTACGCCCGCAATTAACTCAGACGTTCAGGACACAGTCACGGATGTCGTGATCGTGCAACCGGGGAAGGCAGCGAGGAAAAAGGCGGTTTCAAAAGGCTTCACATCTAGGTTGAAAGTTACGCTCCGTGTGGGGAGCGAATTCGAGGGTGAGACGCACCAGATGGTGCATGAGGCCGATACGCTGAGCTTACTAGTTGCAGAACGAGAAGCTACAAAGACGGCCAAAAAAATTTAGGTTTGTGAAAGTAGTGTCGGTCACATCGATGTAAGTGGGTACTCTCACTTTTCGCCCGCGGGGTATTAAGCCGCCTTCACTTACCGCGGGGTCATCTAACAGGTTCGTGTCGATTGAAGCTTAAAATATTAGGGGCGTCAGTCATATCCCGGACTGGATTTAACACCATCAATCGATCCAACTCTCAATGTTTAAGTGGTCGCCAACCCAAGCCAGGTATCTAAGGGTGGCGACAGGTAAAAATCGACCAGTTGCAGCGTAGCACCGCAGTTTCTTGTCTAACCCAATAGAGTTTTCTTCGCCGTCGATTGCCCCAATTTCTGTGTGCTAACCTGAGATTTAACTCGAGCCCTGAAATGGTTCAGGGGATAGTTTGATCCTTCGACTTAGGAGTTAAAACAATTGCTCCGTCGACCACTTCAATGGTCAATTCATCGCCGATACTGAGTCCCATGCTCACGAGTAGGTCGGCAGGTAAGTCAACGATGACGTCTCCACTTCCATCTGTAGGATTTTGGCATTTCACGTTCCAGCGCTGAGCTTCGATCATAATATTCTCCACGAGTTGGTCTTGGTAGGAACGATTCATTATGCTCGCGATGCCTAAGCCGGTTGAAGCGTGATAATCACTGCCGTCTGCTTTTGGCCGATTTTCTGCCTCTCCCGAAGTGCTGCAACATACGCTTTGGTCAGCGCCATTACCCATCAGCATTTTCCAGAAAGCGAAAGCTGCCATCACTCCGTTTCGATGAGTCAAAACAAGCGTCCTGCTCGAAGTTGGCTCAGCATTGGTCACCACTCAGATCTCTCTTGAATTTGAGGCAAATGACCTTAATATGATCTTATCTTGCCATCATCGTTTTCAATCATGGATGTTTCTCGGGGGTAGGTCGAAATGGCAGAACCAGAAGACGCTAAGCCCGCGATTGGGCGCTTTAACACGAATGATGAGACGAAGCGGATCGTATGGACACAGACCGCTGGTCATTGCGAACTGTGCGGCACAGATCTAACGTTCGACTATCGTGCCGGCAAGCCAATGAAATGGGGCGAGGTGGCGCATATCCTACCCGCCAGTCCCAAGGGGCCTCGGGGACGCGCGGATCATGATGCTGAGGCGCACACGAACGATACTGCTAACCTGATGCTCCTGTGCCCAGGCTGTCATGACAAAATTGATCGTGACGCAGACGGTTATCCTGAAAATGATTTGAGTGGTTTACACCAAGCATACCTAGAGCGCATCCGAATCGCCGCAACGACCCCTGATGGTGGCAGAGCGATTCCTCTCATTGTTCAGAGTCAGCATTTCCAGACGATCAACGATATTCCCGTTCGCGATCTATTGACTGCGATGTCTGCGGAGGGATTAACCGCCTTCGATCAAGGCATCAAAATTGCCTTCCCTGCGCCCGGACCGCGCGGCAGGGACGCTGCCTATTGGCAGAACGTCAAAGACAGCATCCAGTATGAGCTGGAGCAGCAACTCAAGCGTCGGGGCGGCACCTATGGCGACTCGCCCGCGCTAGCAGTAGTAGGCTTGGCCGATATCCCAGCTTTGATGATGTTGGGCCAGAGCATCGGCGATCGTTCCAAACGCTTAATCTTCTCTTTTCACCGCGAGCATCTTTTGCGCTGGCCCGATCAGTGTGCTGAGCCGCCCAGTTTTCTGTTCACGCCTCCACCCAACGGCGATGGTCCACTGGCGTTGGTGCTCTCCATTTCTGCACAAGTTCCAGTTCGCGACGTGACCGACGCTCTACCCGGTGCACGTATTGCAGAGCTGTCGATCCCTGAACCAAGCTACGCGATGGTACAGAACCGTCGGGTGATTCATGCCTTTCGCGACGCACTCCAAATACGACTGAGTCAGCTTGAGGCTCTGACTCCCGATCCTATCCACGTCTTCGCTGCCATTCCTGCGGCACTGGCCATCGAGTTTGGCGCGTTGCTCACAACGCAGCATCAACATACGTACCTGATCTTCGATCGGGACAAAGAAAAC
>NZ_JBWKXO010000052.1:0-33360 GCF_059423025.1 Pseudomonas sp. GW704-F2
CAAGCCCCCTCCCACACTTGACCGAGTTCCAACATGAGAATGCGGTCAACATGTGGGAGGGGGCTTGCCCCCGAAGAGGCCATCAGCCCAAACGGAGTATTTACTGACCCGCTACCTTCTCCGACTTGCCGTCATAGCGCTTGCGCCATTCAGTCAGAATGCTGTCGCGGTTTTTCGAGGCCCAGGTGAAGTCGTTCTTGATCAGCCGCTGCTCGTAGTCCGCCGGCAATTCGGTCTGCGGCTTGGCGATGCCCGGCTGGGCGAGCACGGCGAAGTTGTCCTTGTACAGGTCCATCGCCGCGGTGCTGGCGGAGAAGTCGGCGAGTTTCTTCGCCGCGTCGGCGTGGGCGCTGCCTTTGATCACCGCCGTCGCTTCGATGTCCCAGCCCAGGCCTTCTTTCGGCAGGATGATGTCCAGCGGCGCGCCCTGGCGCTTCAGCTGCACGGCCGGGTATTCGAAGGAAATACCGATCGGGAATTCACCCGAAGCCGCCAGCTTGCACGGCTTGGAACCGGAGTGGACGTACTGGCCGATGTTCTGGTGCAGGTCGTCCATGTACTGCCAGCCCTGCTTCTCGCCGAAGGTCTGCAGCCAGGCGCTCACATCCAGGAAACCGGTGCCCGAGGACGCCGGATTGGGCATCACGATCTTGCCCTTGTACTCAGGTTTGGTCAGGTCTTGCCAGCTCACCGGTTTGCTCAGGCCCTGCTTCTCGGCTTCGACGGTGTTGAAGCAGATCGTCGCGGCCCAGACGTCCATGCCGACCCACGCAGGCGGGTTGGCGGCGTCACGGTAGTGTTTGCCGATCTTGTCCAGGCCCTTGGGCGCGTAACTTTCGAGCATGCCTTGCTGGTCGAGGATCGCCAGGCTCGACGCGGCCAGGCCCCAGACCACATCGGCTTGCGGGCGGTCTTTTTCCGCGAGCAGCTTGGCGGTGATGATGCCGGTGGAGTCACGCACCCATTTGATTTCGATGTCGGGGTTGGCCTGCTCGAAGGCCTGTTTATAGGTCTTCAATTGCTCGGCTTCGAGGGCCGTGTACACGGTCAATTCAGTCTTGGCGAAGGCATTCAGGCTGAATGCAGTGAGTACGGCAGCGACCAACGCGAGGGGCTTGAACATGGCATACCTCCTTCAGGGTTATTGGCCCGGCGCGGTCTGGCGCCAGGCTTGGGAGCGGCGCAACGCGCCACGTGAGGCCCACGCCAGCAACAGCGAGACGCCGGCCGAAGTGAACAGGATCAAAGTGGACATGGCCGCCGCGCCGCCCACATTGCCGGCGTCGTCCATGTTCAACACGGCGACGGCGGCGAGGATGGTGTCGGGGCTGTAGAGGAAGATCGCCGCCGAGACAGTGGTCATCGCCGACACAAACAGGTAGCGCACGATATCCAGCAGCGCCGGCAGGCAAATCGGTACGGTGACGCGCAGGTAGTGGCGGTACAGCGGCGCCTTGAGCGACAGCGCGGCGGCTTCGAACTCGGCGTCCAACTGGCGCAGCGCGGTGGTGGCGGTCATCTGCGCGGTGGTCAAATAATGAGCGATGGTACACACCACCAGCAGCGTCATGGTGCCGTAGAACACATGCAGCGGGTTGCCGCTGAGGTTGAAGAAGAAGACGTAGCCCAGGCCCAGCACCAGGCCCGGCACGGCCATCGGCACGAAGCTGAGCATGCGCAGCGCCAGGTTCAGGCCTTTCTGGCCCTGGGTCTTTTCCATCAGGTACGCGCCGGTGAAGATCAGCACGCTGCCGATCAACGCCGTACACAGCGCCAGGGTCAGGCTGTTGCGGTACGCCAGCCAGCCGCCGCCGGCTGTGTCTTCGAACTGGTAGTGGTTGAGCGACAGCGACAGGTTGTAGGGCCAGAACTTCACCAGCGACGAGTACACCGCCATGCCGAACACCAGCAGCAACACCGCGCAGATCAGCAGCACGATGGCCAGGTAACAGGCATCGCGCCGCCGCGACGGGGCCGGCTGGAACACTTGGGCACGGCCGCCCATAGCATCACCCTGGCGCCGACGCAGCCAGGTATCGACGCCAAAGCTGAACAGCGCCGGCAGCAGCAACACCATGCCGATCAACGCCCCGCGCCCGAACTGTTGCTGGCCGACCACGGCCTTGTAGGCTTCCAGCGCCAGCACCTGATAATCGCCGCCGACCACCACCGGTACGCCGAAGTCGGTGATGGTCAGGGTGAACACCAGGCAAAACGCGGCGAACACCGCCTGGCGCGTGGCAGGCCAAGTGATGCTGCGGAATGCCCGGGCCGGGCTGGCGCCCATGCTTGAGGCGGCATCGAACAAGCGCGCATCCGCCAGGGAAAGCGCCGACAACAGGATCATCAAGGCGTGTGGGAAGGTGTAGATCACCTCACCGAGGACAATGCCCCAGAAGCCGTAGATATTCTCCGACAACAAACCGCGCAGCAGGCCCTGGTTGCCGAACAGATAGACCAACGCGATCCCCGGCAGCATCGACGGCGCCATCAAGGGCAGCAGCGACAGCCCGCGCCAGAGCGCCTTGGCCGGGATCAGTGTGCGTTGCAGCGCGTAGGCAAACAGATACGCCAGCGGTACGACAATGACCGCCACGCTGAGGGAGACTTTCAGGCTATTCCCAAGCAGCCAGTGGAAGTTGGCGCTGCTGACCAGTTCCCGCGCCGCCACCAGCCCGCCGCCCTGCCCGGCTTCGCTGCTGAAGCCGCGCCAGAAGATCGCCAACAGTGGCAACAACACCGCGATGCCCAGCAGGCACAGCCATAGCCATTTGCCGCCCAGCACGAAAAGGCGGTCGCCCAACTCGGCGCGGGACACCCGGCGTGCAATGGGCAGCGTCATCAGCGCACCCATGTCAGGCAAACACCTGCAGGCTGCGCGGCGGCAATGCGACCCAGATGTCCTGGGCCCCCAGGCGCGGCATGGCTTCCGGAGCCAGTTCGGCCAGCAGCGGATGACCGGGCAGTTGCGCCAGTTCAAAGCTCATGCGGCAACGGTTGCCGAGGAAGGTGATCTCGCGGACCTTGGCCGCAAACAGGTTCTCTTCATGCACCAGCGGGTTGACGCTGATAGCCTCCGGGCGGCAGAACAGGCGTCCGGAGGTGGCCGCGCCAGCATCATCGGCCAGGCGCATGTGCATCCCGCCGACCTGGGCGTGGCTCGCGCTGCTGCGGCTGAACGGCAGCCAATTGCCCTGGCCGACGAACTCCGCCACGAACGGTGTGGCCGGGCGGTCGTAGATCTCTTGGGGCGTGGCGTATTGCTCGACCTTACCGTTGTTCATCACGGCAATGCGGTCGGCCATCAACATGGCTTCGTCCTGATTGTGGGTGACCATCAGCGTGGTGACGCCCAGGCGCCGTTGCAGTTGGCGCAGCTCGGTACACAGGTGCTCACGGACGCGGGCGTCGAGGGCCGACATCGGCTCATCGAGCAGCAACAGCGAGGGTGCCGGCGCCAAGGCACGGGCCAGCGCGACCCGTTGTTGCTGGCCGCCGGAGAGTTGGCCGGGGTATTTCTTTTCGCTGCCGAGCAGGCCGACCAGTTCGAGCATCTGACCGACACGCTTACGCACTTCATCGCGACCGCTGCCGGTGAGGCCGTAGCCGATATTCGCTTCAACGCTGAGGTTGGGGAACAGCGCGTAGGACTGGAACAAAATGCCGTAGTCCCGCGCCTGCGGCGGCAGCAGGGAAACATCCCGCTCCCCCAGGTAAAGCTCTCCACTGTCCTGGCGCTCGAGGCCGGCGATGCAGCGCAGCAGCGTGGTCTTGCCGCAACCGGACGGGCCCAGCAGGCACACCAGCTCGCCGGCGGCGACGTCCAGGGACACGTTGTCCAGCGCGGTAAAGGCGCCGAAGCGTTTCTGGATACCGCGCACCTTCATTGGCGCACCGGGTTGGGTCAGGGCTGTGTTCATGGAGGCACCTCATCAAACGGATGAGGGCCATGCTAGGCAGGCAATGCGTCCCTGATGTGGCAGAAAGGCAAAACGTGGCGATAGTGGTATTGGTGGATTTGGGTAGGGTTTATCCAGAAGGGGTGGCCTTGAGGGCCAATCGGGGGCAAGCCCCCTCTCACATGTTGACCGCATTCTCATGTTGGAACTCGGTCAAGTGTGGGAGGGGGCTTGCCCCCGATAGGGCCCTCAAGGCCACCACCGGATTTCAGATCGGCGACATTTCCTGCGCCAACCCGAGAAAAGCAGCTGGCAGGCGAGCGCCTTTTCTTTCCTTGAGGCAGTAGAGGTACTCAGCGATCTGCGGCGCGTTCTCGATGGTCAGCACCCGCAGTTGCGGGTCATGGGGCACTTCCTGGCGGGCGATGATGCTGATGCCGATATTGCGCAGCACCGCTTCACGAATCGACTCGCGGCTGCCGATTTCCAGCAGCGGCCCGTAACTCACGCCGGCGCCCTGCAGCAGCTGTTCCGTCAGGCGTCGCGTGGTGGAGCCGGCTTCACGCATCAACAGCGTATGCCCGGCCAGCGCGCTCAACGGCACATGATCGAGCGTCGCCAACGGGTGGTTGCGATGCACCGCCAGCACCAGCGGATCGGTGCCCAGCACACGGCGAATCAGGCGCGGGTCTTCCAGCAGTTGCGAGGACGCGGCGACGTCGACGCGGTAATCATCCAGGGCTTCGAGCACCTGTTGGGAGTTGCCGATTTCCACCGACACTTCCACCTGGGGCAAACGCTCGCGGAAGGCTTTGACCAGGTCGAGGATGTAATACGGCGCCGTCGCGGCAATCCGCAATGCGCCCTGGACCTGGCCACTGTTACGCAGGAAAAACTCGATATCCGCTTCCTGTTGCAACAGCGTCTTGACCATCGGCAGCAGGCGCGCGCCTTCGTCGCTGACCGTCAGGCGGCGGCCCCCGCGATAGAACAGCTCGACGCCGTACTGGCTTTCCAGGTTGCGGATCTGCGTGGTGACGGTGGGCTGGCTCAGGCCGAGTTTTTTCGCCGCCTGGGTAATGCTGCCCAGGCGGGCGACCATAAAAAACGCCTTCAACTCGGCACTCAGCACACCACCCTCACATCATTTATTTGCGCAGCAGGCGCAGGCCATTGAACACCACCAGCAGGCTTACGCCCATGTCGGCAAACACCGCCATCCACATGGTGGCCATGCCCAGGAAGGTGACCGCAAGGAAGACCGCCTTGATCACCAGCGCCAGGGCGATGTTCTGCTTGAGGATACTCGAGGTTTGCCGCGACAACCGAATGAAAGCCGGAATCTTGCGCAAATCATCGTCCATCAAGGCCACGTCGGCAGTTTCGATGGCAGTGTCGGTGCCTGCCGCGGCCATGGCAAAACCGATCTCGGCGCGGGCCAACGCCGGGGCGTCGTTGATGCCGTCGCCGACCATGCCCACGCGCCGGCCTTGGCCGTAAAGGGCTTCAATGGCTAGCAGTTTGTCGGTGGGCAACAGGTCGCCCTGGGCCTGGTCGATGCCGACCTGGGCCGCAATCGCCTGGGCAGTGTGGGTGTTATCGCCGGTGAGCATCAGGGTTTTGATGCCCAGCTCGTGCAACTGCTGGATTGCTTCGCGGCTGCTGTCCTTGACCGTGTCGGCCACGGCGAACAGCGCCAGCGGGCCGGATTTGTCGAGCAGCAGCACCACGGATTTGCCTTGTTTCTCCAGGGCGAAGAGTTTGTCTTCCAGCGCGGGCGAGCACAGGCCGAGTTCTTCCACCAGGCGGTGGTTGCCCAGGTGGTAGGTTGCGCCGTTGATATCACCGCGCACACCGCGACCGGTCAGGGCAGTGAAGTTATCCACAGCATGGCGCGGCAGGTTTTTATCCAGCGCCGCGTTGGCGATGGCCAACGATACCGGGTGGTCGGAACGCCCGGCGAGGGCAGCGGCCAACGCCGGCGCACTGTCTTCGACATTCGGGAACAGTGCCAGGTAGTCGGTTTGCACCGGTTTGCCGTGGGTGATGGTGCCGGTCTTGTCGAGGGCCAGGTAGTCGAGCTTGTAACCGCCCTCCAGGTACACGCCGCCCTTGATCAGGATGCCTTTGCGCGCCGCTGCGGCCAGGCCGCTGACGATGGTCACCGGGGTGGAGATCACCAAGGCGCACGGGCATGCGACCACCAGCAGCACCAGGGCGCGGTAGATCCAGTCGAACCAGACGCCGGCCATGAACAGCGGCGGGATCAGCGCCACGCCCAGGGCAAACAGGAACACCGCCGGGGTGTAGATCTTCGCGAAACGGTCGACAAAACGCTGGGTCGGCGCGCGGGCGCCCTGAGCCTGTTCCACGGCGTGGATGATCCGCGCCAGGGTCGAGTTGCTGGCGGCCGCCGTGACTGCGTATTCCAGGGAACCGGCCTGGTTGATGGTGCCGGCAAAGACTTTATCGCCCACGGTTTTTTCAATCGGCAGGCTTTCGCCGGTGATCGGCGCCTGGTCGATGGTCGACTGGCCGGCGGTGACTTCGCCGTCCAGGCCGATGCGCTCGCCGGGGCGAACCCGCACGATGGCGCCCAATTCCACACTGTTCACTTCCCGTTCGGCCCAACTGCCGTCGGCCTGACGCACCGTGGCCCGTTCCGGGGTCATCTGCATCAAGCCGCTGATGGCATTGCGCGCGCGGTCGAGGGACTTGGCTTCGATCAATTCGGCCACGGTGAACAGGAACATCACCATCGCCGCTTCCGGCCATTGGCCGATCAGGATCGCGCCGGTCACGGCGATGCTCATCAGCGCGTTGATGTTCAGGTTGAGGTTTTTCAGGGCGATCCAGCCCTTTTTATAGGTGGTCAGGCCGCCGCTGAGGATCGAGACCAGTGCCACCAGGGCGATCACCCAGGTCGGGGCCGCGTTGGTGAAGTGGATCACTTCGGCCGCCAGGGCGCCGACGCCGGACAACGCCAACGGCCACCAGTGTTTCTTCGCCGGCGGCGCGGCAGCCGGGGTGCCCTCTTCGATCGGATCGGCCTGCATGCCCAGGGACTTGATGGCGTCGATGATCGGCGCGGTGCTCGGCAGGTCATGGGTGACGCCGAGGATGCGGTTGATCAGGTTGAATTCCAGCTGCTGCACACCGGCAAGCTTGCCCAGTTTGTTCTGGATCAGGGTCTGCTCGGTGGGGCAGTCCATGGCTTCGATGCGGAAGGTGCTCAGGCGCGAATCGGCGCTGGGCGCGGCGCTCAGTTGCACCAACGCCGGGGCTGGCGTGCCGGAGCAGCAGGCACCGGCGTGGCCGTGGTCATGCACCGGCGTCAGTTTTTTCGGCGCATGAGCGTGGTCATGCGCGTGATCGTGCGTGTGCGGGGTGTGATGGGAGTCGCTCATCTGGTCGCGTCCGTAAGGTGCCTGTTGCCAAGTAAAGACCCTGTAGCCACTATAGGGTCAAGCACCCATTTGGAGATTGTTGCGATGAAGATCGGCGAATTGGCCAAGCTGACCGACTGCCCGGTGGAAACCATCCGTTATTACGAGAAGGAAGGCTTGCTGCCACCACCGGCACGCACCGAGGCCAACTACCGCGTGTACACCCAGGCGCACACCGAGCGGTTGGTGTTTATCCGCAACTGCCGCAGCCTGGACATGACTCTGGAAGAAATCCGCAGCCTGCTGGGCTTACGAGACAGCCCGCAGGACCAATGCGAAAACGTGAATGCGCTGATCGACGAGCATATCCACCATGTCAAAGCGCGGATCGACGGCCTGTTGGCATTGCAGGAACAGCTGATCGACCTGCGCCAGCGCTGTGGCAGCGGGCCGGAGCTGGATCAGTGCGGGATATTGCAGCGGCTGGAGGTCAGCGGCAGTGTCGCCGCCAGCGAGGCCGAGCCTTCGCATGTGGGCAGAAGCCATGGGCATTAATTCAGCCTGGTAACCGAATCAAAGTGTGGGAGGGGGCTTGCTCCCTCCCACACAAGCCCACACCTTTAGACGGAGGCAGCCTTTAGATGGCGACGTCGGCCTTGATGCTTGGGTCGGCGTCGTAACCGACGATTTCGAAGTCTTCGAACTTGTAGTCATAGATCGACGCAGGCTTACGCTTGATCACCAATTCCGGCAGCTTCTTCGGCGTGCGCGCCAGTTGGGTCTGGATCTGTTCCATGTGGTTGCTGTAGGCGTGGGTGTCGCCGGTGGTGACGATGATCTCGTGGGGGATCAGGTCGCACTGCTGGGCCAGCATGTGGGTCAGCAGCGCCAGCGCGGCGGTGTTGTACGGCAGGCCAAGGAATACGTCGGAGCTGCGGATATACAACTGCATCGACAGATGGCCATCATGCACGAACGCCTGGTACAGCAGGTGGCACGGCGGCAGGGCCTGCTTGCCGTTGCGCGCATTTTCCTGGGGGCTCTTGGTCTCGTCCGGCAGGTACTCGACGTTCCAGCCGTGGAACAGGATGCGGCGGCTGTTGGGGTTGGTCTTCAGCGTCTCGACCATGTAGTCGATCTGATTGATCGTGCCGCCGTCCTTGGTCGGCCAGGCGGTCCACTGCTCGCCGTACACCGGGCCCAGATCACCGTCTTCGGTGGCCCACTCGTCCCAGATACGCACGCCGTTCTCGTTCAGCCACTTGATGTTGGTGTTGCCGCTCAACATCCAGATCAATTCGTTGGCGATGCTTTTGAAGTGAAGCTTCTTGGTGGTCAGCAGCGGGAAGCCGTCGGCCAAGTTATGCCGATACTGACGGGCAAACACAGCCTTGGTGCCGGTGCCGGTGCGGTCGCCCTTGGTCAGGCCATTGGTCACGACGTCGTTCAGTAGTTCGAGATATTGCTTCATGTCATTACCCGTATCGGTGCAGCCGAGACCTCGCAGGCCTCGGCATTCGAATTCAAAGCGCGGTGTTCTTCAACGGTTGCGGACGGTTGTACGCCCACCACAGCAGGCCCAGGCCGACGATGATCATCGGCAGACTGAGGATCTGGCCCATGGTCACCCAACCGAACGCCAGGTAGCCCAGTTGCGCATCCGGGACGCGCACGAACTCGACGACAAAACGGAAGATGCCGTAGAACAACGCGAACATACCCGACACAGCCATGGTCGGCCGTGGCTTGCGCGAGAAAATGTACAGAATGAGGAACAGTGCCACACCTTCCAGGGCGAACTGGTACAGCTGCGACGGATGGCGCGGCAATTGCGCCGGGTCGCTGAACGGCGGGAACACCATGGCCCACGGCACGTCGGTCGGCTTGCCCCACAGTTCGGCATTGATAAAGTTACCGATACGCCCGGCGCCCAGGCCGATCGGCACGAACGGCGCAACGAAGTCCATCAGTTGGAAGAATGACTTGCCGTTGCGGCGGCCAAACCACCAGGCGGCGAGCATCACGCCGATAAACCCACCGTGGAAGGCCATGCCGCCCTTCCATACCTCGAAGATCAGCGTCGGGTTGGCGATGTAGGCGGGCAAGTCGTAAAACAGCACATACCCCAGGCGTCCGCCGACGATGACCCCCATCGACAACCAGAAAATCAGGTCGGAGAGTTTTTCCTTGGTCCACGTCGGGTCGAAACGGTTCAGACGCCGGGACGCCATAAACCAGGCGCCGCCGATGCCGATCAGGTACATCAACCCGTACCAATGGATTTTCAGCGGACCGATGGCCAGGGCCACCGGGTCGATCTGCGGGTAAGGCAGCATTGCGACTCCTCGTTAAATCATTCGTTATGGCGACCGGGACCATGCCCGGGCGCGATTAAGGCTGCGTTACAGCAAGAAATTCAAACCCACGCAAAACAGCAGCCCGGCAAACAGGCGTTTGAGCAAGCGCGGCGACAAACGGTGCGCCAGGCGCGCGCCGAAGCGGGCAAACACCATGCTGGTCAGGGCAATGCCCAGCAGCGCCGGCAAATACACGAACCCTAGACTATGAGCGGGCAGCAGCGGGTCATGCCAGCCCAGAATCATGAAACTTAATGCACTGGCCAGCGCAATCGGCAGCCCGCAGGCCGACGAAGTGGCCACCGCTTGCTGCATCGGCACGCTGCGCCAGGTCAAAAACGGCACGGTCAGCGAACCGCCGCCAATCCCGAAAATCGCCGAGGCCCAGCCGATCACCGTGCCCGCCAGGGTCAGACCGAGCTTGCCCGGCACCGTTCGACTGGCCTTGGGCTTGACCTCCAGGGCCAACTGCACGGCGATGATCAGCGCGAACACGCCGATGATCTTCTGCAAGTGGGGGCCGGAAATCGCCTCGGCGGTCAGCGCGCCAAAACCGGCGCCGATCAGGATGCCCACGGTCATCCACACAAAGATCGGCCAGCGTACCGCGCCCCGTCGATGGTGCTCACGCACGGCGTTGATCGAGGTGAAGATGATCGTCGCCAGGGACGTGCCCACGGCCAGGTGGGTCAGCACCTGCGGGTCGAAGCCCTGCAAGGTGAAGCTGAACACCAGCACCGGCACGATAATGATCCCGCCGCCCACGCCAAACAGCCCGGCGAGCACCCCGGCACAGGCGCCCAGCAGTAAATACAGCAGAAATTCCATGGGAGCCCCCAAACCAAGTCCGGCATGTTAACGGATGGAAGGCATGCGACCCAACTGGATACGATGGAACGCCCGCGCCAGTGTAGGTAGAGTGGCCAAACACACAAAGGGGGATCGCCTGATGTGCCTGATTGTTTTCGCCTGGCGGCCGGGCCATGCCCAACCGCTGATCGTCGCGGCCAACCGTGACGAGTTCTACGCCCGCCCCAGCCTGCCGCTGGCCCAGTGGCCGGATGCGCCTGCCGTCTATGCCGGCCGCGACCAGGAAGCGGGCGGCACCTGGCTGGGGGTGAACGCCGACGGACGGTTTGCCGCCCTGACCAATATCCGCGACCCGCATCAACCGCCGGCCCGCAAGTCGCGTGGGGAACTGGTGGCGCGGTTTCTCAGCAGTTCGCTACCGCTTGAGCAGTATTTGGCGGAGATCAACGGCCGTTCGATTGAATATGCCGGGTTCAATTTGTTGGTGGGCACGCGGGAGGAACTGTGGCATTACAACGCCCGCGACAGCGTGCCTACGCAGCTGCCCGCCGGGGTGTACGGCCTTTCCAATGCAGGGCTCGACACGCCATGGCCGAAATTGCTCAAGGCCAAGGCGGCGCTGGGCGAGGTACTGGAGAACCCGCAGCCGGAAACCTTGCTGGATATCTTGAGCGACCCGCAGACCGCGCCGTTTGCCGACTTGCCGGACACCGGCGTGGGCTTGGCGACCGAGAGTTTGCTATCAAGCGTATTTATCGCCAGCCCCAGTTATGGGACACGGGCGAGTACAGCGCTGATTGTGAATGCGGACGGCACGCGGCAGATGGTGGAGCGCAGTTTTGGGCCGCACGGTGGGCGGCTCGGCGAAGTCGAACTCAACCTGTAGGAGCGAGCTTGCTCGCGAAAAACGTCAACAATGACGCGCCCCCCCCTGAATGCACGCAGTACCCTCAGGTTTTTCGCGAGCAAGCTCGTGTGCTGACTGACACTCCGTAATCGGGGGCAAGTCGAATCGTCGCACCGCCCCTCCCACATTTTTGATCGGCGCCAGGTTTTAGAGGGTTTTGGCTGAGGCCGGGTTGATCATCCGCGTCAACCCCAGGTTCTTCAGCGCCAGTTGCAGCGAGCTGTGGATAACTTGCGGGTTGTCGATGGTCATCAACTCGGCCAGCAGTTCCTTGGCCATGCTCAGGTTGACCTGGCGCAGCAGCCACTTCACCTTCGGCAAGTTGGTGGCGTTCATCGACAGGCTGTCAAAGCCCATCGCCATCAACAGCACCGCTGCCGCCGGATCGCCGGCCATTTCCCCGCAGATGCTCACCGGCTTGCCTTCGGCATGGGCGTCGCGCACCACATGTTGCAGCGCTTGCAGCACCGCCGGGTGCAGGTAGTCGTAGAGGTCGGCCACCCGTGGGTTGTTGCGGTCCACGGCCAGCAGGTATTGCGTCAGGTCGTTGGAGCCCACCGACAGGAAGTCCACCTGCCGCGCCAGTTCCTTGGCCTGGTACACCGCCGCCGGAATTTCGATCATCACGCCGATCGGCGGCATCGGTACGTCGGCGCCTTCGTCGCGCACCTCGCCCCAGGCGCGGTGGATCAGGTGCAGGGCTTCTTCCAGCTCATGGGTGCCGGAGATCATCGGCAGCAGGATGCGCAGGTTGTTCAGGCCCTCGCTGGCCTTGAGCATGGCGCGGGTTTGTACGAGGAAAATTTCCGGGTGGTCGAGGGTGACGCGAATCCCGCGCCAGCCGAGGAAGGGGTTGTCTTCCTTGATCGGGAAATACGACAGTGACTTATCGCCGCCAATGTCCAGGCTGCGCATCGTCACCGGCAACGGATGGAAGGCGGACAGTTGCTCGCGATAAATCGCCAGCTGCTCCTTCTCGCTCGGAAAGCGCTGGTTGATCATGAACGGCACTTCGGTGCGGTACAGCCCCACCCCTTCGGCGCCGCGTTGTTGCGCGCGGGCCACATCGGCGAGCAGGCCGGTGTTGACCAGCAGCGGCACGCGATGCCCGTCGAGGGTCACGCAGGGCAGTTCGCGCAAGGCGTCGAGGCCCTGGGACAGCTGGCGTTCCTCTTCCACCACCTCGGCGTACTGCTTGCGCATCACTTCGCTGGGGTTGGTGAACACCTCGCCACGGTTGCCGTCGACGATCATTTCGATGCCGTCGACCTTGGAGTACGGCAGGTCCACCAGGCCCATCACCGTCGGAATGCCCATGGCCCGGGCCAGGATCGCGACGTGGGAGTTGCCCGAACCGAGCACCGAGATCAGGCCCACCAGTTTGCCTTCCGGCACTTCGCCGAGCATGGTGGCGGTCAGTTCTTCACTGATCAGGATGGTGTTGTCGGGGTAGACCAAGTTGGTGGAACGGTCTTCCTGCAAGTAAGCGAGCAGACGGCGACCGAGGTCGCGCACATCCGAGGCGCGCTCGCGCAGGTAGGCGTCGTCCATCAATTCGAAACGGTTGACGTGATCGGAGACCACCTGGCGCAGCGCGCCCTGGGCCCACTGGCCGGTCTTGATCACGTTTTTGACTTCGCTGCCCAGCGACGCGTCATCCAGCATCATCTGGTACACCTCGAACAGCGCTCGCTCTTCGGGGCGCAGTTGGGTGGCGAGCTTGTTCGACAGGTTGCGCATGTCGGCGCGCACGCCTTCCAGGGCGGTCTTGAACAGTTTGATTTCGGCGTCGATGTCGCTGACGGTCTTGTCCGGCACCACATCGAGGTCGGCCGGCGGCAACATGACCACGGCCGTACCGACGGCCGCACCTGGCGAGCCCGGTACGCCGACGAATTTGGCTTCCTGGATGCCCTTGCCCTGGCGCCCCAGGCCGCGAATCGAGCCGGTGGCTTCGGCATGGGCGATCACCCCGGCCAATTGCGCGCTCATGGTCACGAGGAAGGCTTCTTCGCCTTCGTCGAACTGGCGGCGTTCTTTCTGCTGGATGACCAACACGCCGACAACGCGGCGGTGGTGAATGATCGGCGCGCCGAGGAACGAGGCGTAGCGCTCTTCGCCGGTTTCGGCAAAGTAGCGATAACGCGGGTGATCAGCCGCGTTTTCAAGGTTCAGGGGTTCTTCACGCGTCCCTACCAAGCCCACCAGACCTTCATTGGGCGCCATGCTGACCTTGCCGATGGAGCGCTTGTTCAAGCCCTCGGTCGCCATCAGCACAAAACGGTTGGTCTCGGGGTCCAGCAGGTAAACCGAGCAGACCTGGCTGCCCATGGCTTCCTTGACGCGCAACACAATAATCCCCAACGCCGCCTTGAGATCCTTGGCGGAGTTAACTTCCTGGACGATCTTGCGCAGCGTATTGAGCATGGCTCGGGGTCGAACTCCGTCGTCAGTCGCGCGTTAAAAGGCGCGGGGCAAGCTCTTTGAGAGCGCGACGATAAACCTCGCGCTTGAATGTCACCACCTGGCCCAACGGATACCAATAACTGACCCAACGCCAGCCATCGAACTCCGGTTTACCGGTCAAATCCATCCGCACCCGCTGCTCGTTGGAGATCAGGCGCAGGAGAAACCATTTCTGCTTCTGGCCGATACACAGCGGTTGGCTGTGGGTACGCACCAGGCGTTGCGGCAAACGATAACGCAACCAGCCACGGGTACAGGCCAAAATTTGCACATCTTCGCGCTCAAGGCCGACTTCTTCGTTCAACTCGCGGTACAAGGCGTCTTCAGGGGTTTCGTCAGGGTTGATCCCACCTTGAGGAAACTGCCAGGCATCTTGGTTGATTCGGCGAGCCCATAGGACCTGTCCGGAATCATTCGTAAGAATAATCCCGACATTAGGACGGAAACCATCGGGGTCGATCACGGCAACAACCTCGCAAACGCATGTCGTTGCATTGTTCCACAAAGGTTGTTCCAGCGGCAACGAGGCTTCTTAGCTTATGTGCAGTCTTGTGAAAAGACCGTATTCTGGACGCCTTTTTACAGACTTTTCAGCGGGTAACTGTAATGCGCCTGGCTTTATTCGACTTGGACAACACGCTTCTGGGGGGTGACAGCGATCACGCCTGGGGCGATTACCTCTGTGAACGCGGATTTCTCGACCCGGTGACCTACAAGGCACGCAACGACGAATTCTATCAGGACTACCTGGCCGGCCAGCTGGATAACGCGGCCTACCTGAATTTTTGCCTGGAAATCCTCGGCCGCACCGAAATGGCCCAATTGGAGGCATGGCACAACGACTACATGCGCGACTGCATCGAGCCGATCATGCTGCCGCAGGCATTTGAACTGCTGGCCAAGCACCGCGCCGCTGGCGACAAGCTAGTGATCATCACCGCGACCAACCGCTTCGTCACCGCGCCAATTGCCGCACGCCTGGGCGTAGACGCCCTGATCGCCACCGAATGCGAGATGGAAGACGGCCGCTACACCGGGCGCAGCACCGATGTGCCGTGCTTTCGCGAAGGCAAGGTGACGCGCCTGAACCGTTGGCTGGAAGAAACCGGGCACAGCCTGGAAGACAGCTACTTCTACAGCGATTCGATGAATGACTTGCCGCTGCTGGAGCAGGTGACGTATCCGATCGCGGTAGACCCGGACCCGAATCTGCGGGCTGAGGCCGAGAAGCGGGGCTGGCCGGTGATTACGCTGCGGAGCTGATGGCCCTATCGGGGGCAAGCCCCCTCCCACATTTAACTGCATTTCAACGGATGTACGCGGTTAAATGTGGGAGGGAGCTTGCTCCCGATGCAGACAACTCGGTGTAAAGCCTTAAACCGGCTTGGCCCCCATCAACCCCGCAATCGCCACAAACCCCACCAGGCTGACCACCGCCAATGCCAAGGTGAAATTCAGGCTACCGCCCTCGCCCTTGCGCAAGCGATTGAGCCGCGCCACCAGCCAGAACCAGCACAGCGCCGCGACGGTGTAGAGCAGGCTGGAACCCAGGATCCAGGTCTGCCCCAGCGGCCAGCCGACCAGATGCACCAGCCACCAGCCGGTAAACGGCATGCTGATCAGGCAGATCCCCATCAACAACCATACGAACGCCCACGGGCGCTGCACGGTGATCGCCGGGCCGGCGCTGCGTTTGCGCCAGGCCAGCAGCGCCAGGCCGAGGCCGCTGAGCAGCAGCAACACAGTCGCCGCCATGTGGATAACTTTGAGGGTGGTCAGGGTTTCCATGTGTCGTCTTCCTTAAAGGCCGCCCCAATCAGCGTAGTCGCTCAACCGAGGAACAGTTTGTAAGCCGGGTTATCGCTTTCATCCCAGTACGGGTAGCCGATGGCTTCAAGGGCTGCCGATACCAGATGGCGCTCGTCCGCCGGGACTTGCAGGCCGGCGACCACGCGGCCGTCGGCTGCGCCGTGGTTGCGATAGTGGAACATCGAGATGTTCCAGCGCCCGCCTAATTTGTTAAGAAAGTTGAACAAGGCGCCCGGCCGCTCCGGGAATTCGAAGCGAAACACCACTTCATCGCTGACCTTCGCCGCGTGCCCGCCAACCATGTGGCGGATGTGCAACTTGGCCAGTTCGTTCTCGGTCAGGTCGAGCACCGGGAAACCCTGGCTGGTCAGGCTGGCGATCAATGCGCTGCGCGGATCGTTTTCCGGATGGGTCTGCACGCCGACGAAAATGTGCGCCTCGCGGCCGGAGTGGTAGCGATAGTTGAATTCGGTGATCTGGCGCTTGCCCACGGCCTCGCAGAACGCCTTGAAGCTGCCCGGCTTCTCGGGGATGGTCACGGCGATGATGGCTTCGCGGCCTTCACCCAGCTCGGCGCGCTCGGCCACATGGCGCAGGCGGTCGAAGTTGACGTTGGCGCCGGAGTCGATGGCCACCAGGGTTTGCCCGGTGACGCCACGGCTCTCGACATATTTCTTGATGCCCGCCACACCCAGGGCGCCCGCTGGCTCGGTGATGGAGCGGGTGTCGTCATAGATGTCCTTGATCGCCGCACAGATTTCATCGGTGCTGACGGTGATCACTTCGTCCACATAGTCTTTGCAGATGTCGAAGGTGTACTGGCCGATCTGCGCCACCGCCACGCCATCGGCAAAAATCCCCACGGTCGGCAGCACCACGCGCTCGCCGGCGGCCATGGCGGCCTGCAGGCAGTTGGAGTCGTCCGGCTCGACGCCGATGATCTTGATCTCCGGACGCAGGTATTTCACATACGCCGCGATACCGGCGATCAGCCCGCCGCCGCCGACCGGCACGAAGATCGCGTCCAGCGGCCCAGGGTGCTGGCGCAGGATCTCCATCGCCACGGTCCCCTGCCCGGCAATGGTGTGCGGGTCGTCGTAGGGGTGAATGTAGACGTAGCCTTTTTCGTCGACCAGTTTCAGCGAGTAGGCCAGGGCTTCCGGGAACGAATCACCGTGCAGCACCACTTTGCCGCCACGGGAACGCACGCCTTCGACCTTGATTTCCGGGGTGGTCTTGGGCATCACAATAGTGGCCTTGACCCCCAGCACCTTGGCCGCCAGGGCCAGGCCCTGGGCATGGTTGCCCGCCGAAGCGGTGACCACGCCGCGCGCGCGCTCATCGGCCGTCAACTGGGTCAGCTTGTTGTACGCGCCGCGAATCTTGAACGAGAACACCGGCTGCAAGTCTTCCCGCTTGAGCAAGACCTTGTTGCCCAGCCGCTCGGAGAGCTGGCGGGCGGCCTGCAACGGGGTTTCTATGGCAACGTCGTAAACGCGCGAGGTGAGGATCTTTTTGACGTACTGTTCAAGCATCGGCAGGCATCACTGGGCGGAGTGGGCAGGGTCGACGAGTCTAACTCAGCGTTTGGCCGGGCGACCACACGAATCCAAAGGTTTTGATGGGTTATACTCGCGCCCTCTCTACTCCCCGCCCGTTCCGGAGCCCGCATGACCCAGGATCAACTCAAACAGGCAGTGGCCCAGGCCGCCGTCGATTTAATCCTTCCTAAACTCGATGACAAGAGCATCGTCGGCGTCGGCACCGGCTCCACTGCCAACTGCTTCATCGATGCGCTGGCCAAGCACAAGGGCGCGTTCGATGGCGCAGTGGCCAGCTCCGAAGCCACCGCCGCGCGCCTCAAGGGCCATGGCATTCCGGTGTACGAGCTCAATACCGTCAGCGACCTGGAGTTCTACGTCGACGGCGCCGATGAAAGCGACGCGCACCTGAACCTGATCAAGGGCGGTGGCGCGGCCCTGACCCGCGAGAAGATCGTCGCGGCCGTGGCCAAGACCTTTATCTGCATCGCCGACGCCAGCAAACTGGTGCCGGTACTCGGCGCCTTCCCGCTGCCGGTGGAAGTGATCCCGATGGCCCGCAGCCACGTGGCCCGCGAGCTGGTGAAGCTGGGCGGCGACCCGGTGTACCGCGAAGGCGTGTTGACCGACAACGGCAACATCATCCTCGACGTGTACAACATGCAGATCACCAACCCGGTGGAGCTTGAGACGCAGATCAACGCCATCGTCGGCGTGGTCACCAACGGCCTGTTCGCCGCACGCCCGGCTGACGTGCTGCTGCTGGGCACCGCGGAAGGCGTGAAAACCCTCAAGGCCTGATGCACAACCGAATGTGGGGTCGGCGGTGTGTTCAGGATTCTGGTTTCTTGAACACGTAGAACAGGTTCGGCTCGCTGACCAGGTACAACGTACCCACGTCATCCATGGCGATCCCTTCGGCCTGCGGCACCCGCGCATTCAGGCCATGGCGCCCGTTAAGCAGCGACAAACTGCTTAACGGGCGACCGTCGATATCCAGCTCCAACACCAGGAACGATTCATCCGACAGCGCCAGTAAATGGCCGCTGCGTTCGTCGTATTGCAGGCTCGACAGGTCGCGCACGAACAGCCCGGCATCGCGCTTGGGGTTGTTGATGACGTGGACCGAGTAGGTTTTTTCCGGTTTGAAATGGGGAAACCCATGAACCTCATAGATCACCATCGGGTCGCGTTCCTTCGCCACGAACAGGCGCTTGCCCACCGAGTCGTAGGCAAGCCCTTCAAACCCCTTGTTGCCCCCCACATGCACACCCAGGGTCATCTGCTCCGCGTCGGCGGCGTCGAGAAACTGCGTATCGTCATCCACATGCACCTTGATCAGGCGCTGTTGGCGCTCATCGCTGATGACATAGATGTTGTCGCTGATAAATTCCACGGCCTCGGCATCCCCGAAGCCGACCAGGGGAATCCGTCGCAGAATCTTGCCAGCGAGAGACAGTTCGACCAGCTCGGCGTTTTTGTTGGTGACGGTAAACAGGCTTTTACGCACCGGGTCGTAGGTCAGCGCGGAGACGTCGTCATCCAGGCCTTCGATCACCTGGCCCTCGACGCTGACCCGGTAATCCGCCAGGCCAATGGCGCGTTCGCCAACAGGCTGGCCCCACACCTGCCAATTGAACCAGGCCCGTTCGAACAGACGAAACTGTTGTGCGACAACGCCCGCGCCTATCAAGGCGATCAGCACCAGTATGAAAAAAGCCGGTTTGGGGCGGGCAAGTCGACGCATCGGGCGGGCTCAAAGTCAAAAATGGCGAATGAATATCACGCCCGCCTGAATTTAAACTTAAACGCGCCCGGTGTGTGGCGTATGCCGCGGATAGAGAAATATCCGACGTAATCGGTTGTTATTTCTGTTTTTCGAAACGATAGAACAGGTTCGGCTCACTGACCATGTAGAGGTTGCCGTTCTCGTCCAGGGTCACGCCTTCGGCACGCGAGATCGTGTTCTTGAGGCCGTTGAAGCCGCCGAGCAAGGTCATGAAGCTGACTGGCTCGCCCTTTTCATCCAGTTCCAGCAGCAGGTGGGACTCGGCCGACAGCGCCAGCAGGTGCCCGGTGCGCGGATCGATGGCCAACGCCGAGAGGTTGTGCATGTCGAGCTTTGTATTGGCGAGCTTTTGCTTGTCACCGACCAGGGTCTGGCTGCCGTCGCTTTTCCAGGTGAACAGCGCCGGCGGGCGTTCTTCGCCGAGCACGAACTGCTGGTTGCGCTTGTCCCAGGTGACGCCTTCAAAAGCTTTGTTCTGGTCTTTGGACGGGCCCAGGTCGTAACTCGGGAAGTCGGCCTTGTTCAACGCCGTGGTGCTGGCGTCGACCTTGACGATGGTCAGGCTGTGCTGGCGTTCATCGACCACGGCCATCAGGCCGTTTTCCATCACCGTCACACCTTCCGGGTTGTTCCAACCGTTAAGGGGCATCTTGCGCAGCACATCGCCTTGCAGGGTCAACTCGACGAGGAATGGATTTTTGCCCATGACGGAAAACAGGGTTTTCGTCTGCGGGTTGTAGGACAGGTCCGAGGCCTCGTCCTTCTCCATACCGGGCAGCAGCTTGGCGTCGATGACGGCGCGGTAATCCGGGAGCCACACGCTCGCTTGGCGTTTGGCCGGGCTTTCAAAACGCTCCACGACCCACAACACACCGCGGTCGTCCCAATGCATGACCCAGGCAACGCCATACACGATCGCCCCAACCAGAAGCAGCCAGGAATACCAGCGCAGAGCAAAACGAGAGCGTGGCTTGGGGGTAAAGGTAGGCAGGGACACGGCCATTGGGCGCTTTTTCCGGAAAGTCAGCGTTAGGTGAAAGCACAGGAATAACCGGCCCGCGCGCTAGAGGCTGAAGATTATCCGGATGGGGTGTGAAAAAAATGCAAACAACCGAAACGGGTGCGGGACCTGTAGCGAGCGAGCTTGTTCGCTCGCCACAGGGTGGTGCCGAAATTAGCGAACGCTGCTTTCGAAGCGGGTCACACCGGACAGTTCCAGCACCAGCTTGTCACCGACATTCAACGGCCCAACGCCAGCGGGGGTGCCGGTGAGGATCACGTCGCCGGCCTGCAGCGAGAAGCAGCCGGCCATGTACTGGATCATCGGGATGATTGGGTTGAGCATGGCCGCGCTGTTGCCATTCTGGCGCACTTCGCCGTTGATGCTCAGGCGAATGCCGATATCGGTCAGGTCCGGGAAGGTGCTGCCGACCACGAACGGCGCGATCACCGCCGCGCCGTCGAAGGACTTGGCGATTTCCCACGGCAAGCCCTTGGCTTTCAATTCGGCCTGCTTGTCGCGCAGGGTCAGGTCCAGGGCCGGGGCGAAACCGGAGATGGCATCGAGCACTTCTTCGCGGCTGGGCTTGGTCGACAGGGGTTTGCCGATCAGCACCGCAATTTCCGCTTCGTAATGCACCGAACCACGTTCGGTGGGAATGCTGAAACCACCTTCCAGCGCCACAACGCAGCTGCCCGGCTTGATGAACAGCAACGGCTCGGTCGGTACCGGGTTATCCAGTTCCTTGGCATGTTCGGCGTAGTTGCGCCCAATACACACCACTTTACCCACCGGGAAGTGGATGTTGGTGCCGTCGACATACTTGTGCTGGTAGCTCATGGAACGACTCCTTCAGGGGCGGTTAAACAGCGAAGATCTTGCCGGGGTTCATGATCCCGTTCGGGTCAAACACCGCTTTCACGGCCTTCATGTATTCGATTTCAACCGGCGAGCGGCTGTAGGTCAGGTAGTCGCGCTTGGTCATGCCCACGCCGTGTTCGGCGGAGATCGAGCCGTTGTACTTCGCCACGGTTTCGAACACCCACTTGTTCACGGTGGCGCACTTGGCGAAGAACTCATCCTTGCTCAGGTTTTCCGGCTTGAGGATGTTCAGGTGCAGGTTGCCGTCGCCGATATGGCCGAACCAGACGATTTCGAAGTCTGGGTAGTGTTCGCCGACGATCGCGTCAATTTCCTTCAAGAATGCCGGCACTTTCGACACCGTGACCGAAATGTCGTTCTTGTACGGCGTCCAGTGGGAAATGGTCTCGGAGATGTACTCGCGCAGTTTCCACAGGTTGTGCAGTTGGGTTTCGCTCTGGCTCATCACGCCGTCCAGCACCCAGCCCTGCTCGACGCAGTGCTCGAAGGTTTCCAGGGCGTGGTTGGCGACTTCTTCGGTGGTGGCTTCGAATTCCAGCAGTGCGTAGAACGGGCACTCGGTCTCGAACGGCGCCGGCACGTCACCACGGCCGAGGACTTTGGCCAGGGCCTTGTCAGAGAAAAACTCGAAAGCGGTCAGGTCCAGCTTGCTCTGGAATGCGTGCAACACCGGCATGATCGCGTCGAAGTCGGTGGTGCCGAGCACCATCGCGGTGAGGTTTTTCGGCGCACGGTCCAGGCGCATGGTGGCTTCCACGACAAAACCCAGGGTGCCTTCGGCGCCGATGAACAGCTGGCGCATGTCGTAGCCGGTGGCGTTCTTGATCAGGTCGCGGTTCAGTTCCAGCACGTCGCCTTTGCCGGTGACGACCTTCATGCCGGCGACCCAATTACGGGTCATGCCGTAGCGAATGACCTTGATCCCGCCGGCATTGGTGCCGATATTGCCGCCAATCTGGCTCGAACCGGACGAAGCGAAGTCCACCGGGTAGTACAGGCCGTGCTCTTCGGCGACGTTCTGCAATTGCTTGGTGACCACGCCCGGCTGGCACTTGGCGGTGCGGTCGGTGAGGTTCACCTCGAGGATCTGGTTCATATAGTCGAACGAGACGACCACTTCACCATTGGCCGCAACGGCGGCAGCCGACAGGCCGGTACGCCCACCGGACGGCACCAGCGCGACCTTGTGCTCATTGGCCCAGCGCACGATGGCCTGCACCTGTTCAATCGTCTTGGGGAATACGATGGCAGTCGGGGCCGGGGCGAAGTGCTTGGTCCAATCCTTGCCGTAAGCCTCCAGGGAGTCGGCGTCGGTCAGCACTTTGCCGGGCTCAACCAGGGTCTTTAGCTCATCAATCAGGGCAGGATGGGTCATCGACAGAACTCTCGAACAATTCATGGTCATCCTGAGAACGCTTCACGTCGCAGGAATAGGTGTTTAGCGGGGCGCGTATGCTAGCATACCGCCCCCGTAGGACAGAGCCCAAGGGCGTTCTGCGGTGACGGCTTTCCTGCCGTCCGGGTCAGCTCTGTGCCCTGATTTACCAATACGTTTCTGTTTGACGAGTGGCTGTTGTCGTCAGGCAAGGCGCCGCGACGACTCATAGCTGGGGCTATGGGGAGGAGCGGCAAGGCAGCATGACGGCAACAGACGCCGTCAAACGGGAACAGTATTGGTGAATCAGGACACATCCGGCGATCCGATTCCCTGCCATTTTTCTCCGGGATACAGGTTTACGCAGATGAGCAAGACTTCTCTCGATAAGAGCAAGATCAAGTTCCTTCTTCTGGAAGGCGTCCACCCATCGGCTGTCGAAGTTCTGAAAGCCGCCGGGTATACCAGCATTGAGTACATCACCAGTTCTCTGCCGGAAGCCCAGCTCAAGGAAAAGATCGCCGACGCGCACTTCATCGGCATTCGCTCCCGCACTCAGCTGACCGAAGAGGTCTTCGATCACGCCAAGAAACTCGTGGCGGTCGGCTGTTTCTGCATCGGCACCAACCAGGTCGACCTTAACGCAGCGCGCGAGCGCGGCATCGCGGTGTTCAACGCACCGTACTCCAACACCCGTTCCGTCGCGGAGCTGGTGCTGGCCGAGGCTATCCTGCTGCTGCGCGGCATTCCGGAGAAGAATGCCTCCTGCCACCGTGGCGGCTGGATCAAGAGCGCAGCCAACTCCTTCGAAATCCGCGGCAAGAAGCTGGGGATCATCGGTTACGGTTCGATCGGCACTCAACTGTCGGTCCTGGCCGAAAGCCTGGGCATGCAGGTGTTCTTCTATGACACCCTGACCAAGCTGCCACTGGGTAACGCCACGCAAGTGTCGAGCCTGACCGAGCTGCTGGGCATGTCCGACATCGTCACCCTGCACGTGCCGGAAACCGCTGAGACCCAGTGGATGATCGGCGAGAAGGAAATCCGCGCGATCAAGAAAGGCGGCATCCTGATCAACGCCGCCCGCGGCACCGTGGTCGAGTTGGACGCCCTGGCCGACGCGATCAAGGACAAGCACCTGATCGGCGCCGCCATCGACGTGTTCCCGGTGGAGCCACGCTCCAACGACGACATCTTCGAAAGCCCGCTGCGTGGCCTGGACAACGTGATCCTGACCCCGCACATCGGCGGCTCCACCGCTGAAGCCCAGGCCAACATTGGCCTGGAAGTCTCGGAAAAGCTGGTCAAGTACAGCGACAACGGTACGTCGGTGTCCTCGGTCAACTTCCCGGAAGTGGCCCTGCCGGCTCACCCTGGCAAGCACCGTCTGCTGCACATCCACCAGAACATCCCGGGTGTGATGATGGAGATCAACAAGGTCTTCGCGGAAAACGGCATCAACATTTCCGGTCAGTTCCTGCAGACCAACGAGAAGGTCGGCTACGTGGTGATCGACGTCGACGCCGAGTACTCGGACCTGGCGCAACAGAAGCTGCAACACATCAACGGCACGATTCGTTGCCGCGTGTTGTTCTAACGCTTCAAACGCCCTACGAAAAATGGGAGGCCCGCAAGGGTCTCCCATTTTTTTGTCTGAACAAATCTTACTTGACGTTAACCGTGATCACTTTCGACGCTACAGTCGGGTTGAACTGCATGTGCAGTTTATCGCCGGCGACCAGTTGCAAGGTGTGCTTGCCAGGGGTCAGGGTCAGCTCGGTTTCGGTCTGGGCCTTGCCGAAGTGGATTACGCTATCGGTGGCCGGGATCGGCACGCTGGCGTCGGGCAGCGCCTTCTGGTCGACCAGCAGGTGATGGTGGCCGGTGCCTGGGGTCTGGTCGGTGGCTGGGGCCAGTTTCAGACCTTCCATGCCGAATTTGACGGTGAAGGTTTTATCGACGGTGGCGCCGTCTTTCGGCGAAACGATAAACACTTTGGCATTTTCAGGTGGCGCGCTGCGAGGGATGCCGTCTGCGGCGGTCACCAACATCGAAGCACCCAATAGTACGCCGGCAATCGTTACACGAGACAAAAGGGCTTTCATTCGCTTCTCCACTTTTCTATGAAATTTGTAGGGTTATGACAACTTAGCGACTAATTGCTGTCCAAGGCACTCAACACCATAACAAAGCGATGCTGAACCGCGCCTCGCACATTCGAATTATTTAGGAGTGACCATGCGCTTTTCGCCTGGCCTGTTACTGCTGCTTCCTCTGATGAGCCCCTTGGCTCACGCCGAATTGATTGATGATGTGTTTGACCGCGGTGAACTACGCATCGCCCTCGAGGCCAATACCCCGCCCTTCAACTTCAAGGACGGCGAGAAACTCACCGGTTTTGAAGTGGAGCTCGGTGAACAACTGGCCAAAGAGATGGATGTGCGCCCCTCGTTCATCACCACCGACGACAGCGACATGCTGCCGGGCGTGGCAAGCGGCAAGTACGACGTGGCCATCAACCATATCGCTATGACTGCCGAGTTGCAGGATCAGTTCGATTTCAGTGAGCCTTATCGCGACAAGCCGGCGCTGGCCATTCCATTCCAGAAGGGCAACCCGGCGTTCAAGGCGAGCCTGGACAATGCGCTGCAACGGGTGAAAGCCGATGGCCGGTTGAAGGCGCTGGGGCAGAAGTGGCTCGAAAGCGACACGGCGGAAGTCAAAGCACAGTAAATCAAAATGAGGGAGGGCTTGGGAGACGGGCCAGGGCTTGCGCCGCCTCAAGCAACTCCAACTCACTGAACACCAGCACCCCATGGCGCTTGAGCAGCGCCGCCGTGACGCCTTCGCCGCTCACCTTCACACCGCTGAAAGTGCCGTCATAGGTCAGTACATTGCCACAGGACGGGCTATTGGCCTTGAGCACGGCGATACGGATATCGTGGCGCTGCACCAGCGCCAACGCCTGGCGGGCGCCGTCGAGGAAGGCGGCGCTGAAGTCCTCGCCCGCGGCGGTCAGCACCTGGGCGCGGCCCTCCCACACGTCGATACCCTGCCCGCCCGGAATCTCGGCGGAAGGCCTGGGCGTGGGCAAACCGCCCGCCACTTCCGGGCAGATCGCAACCACGCGGCCTTCGGCCTGCCATGCCGCCAGTTGATCGAACGGCCCGCTGGCGCCGCCGTCGTAGCGCACTTTGTGCCCGAGCAGGCAGCGGCTGACGAGAATTTTTTCCATGCTTAAAACGGCTCGTTACCGCGCCGACGAAACCAGCCGGTCAGCGACAGGCGCTCGCGGGTAGCGGGCAGCACTTCGTGGGGTACTTCGCCGGACAGGAACACCACCAGGCAACCTCCGCTGGGCACCACGTCGAGTTCGACGCCGTCCTTGAGGTACATGCGCAACTGGCCGCCGTGTTCCGGCAGCCACTCGTCGTTCAAGTAGATCACCGCCGAGACCGTGCGCCGGTCGTCGTCGCGAAACCGGTCCAGGTGCCTGAGGTAAAACGCCCCCGGCGGGTACATCGCGAAGTGGCTTTCAAAATCTTCCAGGCCGAGGAACAAGCTGCGGTTTATCGCCAGGCGCAGGCTGTCCATCACCGTCATATAGCGGTCGCAGACGACGGCGTCGCCCTCCTCCAGCCACTGGATATGGTCGCCACGAATACCCTCGCGAATCTCCTGGGCCGGCCCGCGCCCGACCGCCGCCGGGGCCAGCTCACCTTCAGCCGCACGTTTACGGCACTCAGCCGCCAGTTCCAGGGTCAGAGCCTGGGGCAGGAAGCTGTTTTGCTGCGACCAGCCCTTTTCGGCCAGGTCGTCGACAATGCGTTGCAGCAATGGGTGATCGTGGGATATTTGCATGGCGCGCATAGTATCCATACGCCTGTGAATCCGACAGAGCCGCTGAGCGTCTGAACGCACTTTAGCCAGGTGACTGATAGGACTTCTCGACAAATCCTACGCCCGACACGGACAATAGTGGCCGACTGACAGGAGTCCATATGCGTCGTTTGTTTTTTTCCTTGCTGATGTTCTGCGTTTTGCCCGCTTGGGCAGACGGCCATGACCAGTTGTACAAGGTCGCCGGCTGGGCCGAACAACGCGCGCATTTCAATGACGCCCTCAGTGCCGCCCAGCAACGCTACCGCAACAGCCTGCCGCCGGCGGTGTACCAGGCGCTGGTCGACAACAGCAACAAGCGCTTCGCCGCCCAGGCCGTGGACCGGCGCGCCGAAGCCCAACTGCGCAAGCACCTGGCGGACCCGGCACCGGCCCTGGCGTTTTTCCAGTCGCCGCTGGGGCGCAAGATTGTCGCCGCCGAACTGCTGGCCACCCGCCGCGACCAGTTGGCAAAAAATGCCCAAGGCCTGCCGCACATCGAAGCCGACGCCACCCGCAGCCTGATCATCGGCCACCTGGCCCAGGCCCTGCCCGCCCGCGAAGCCGGCGCCGAAGTCAGCCTGGCGATCGCCGGCGTGGCGGCCGACAGCTTGAGCCAGATGATCCCCGGCCTGTTGGGCGGCGGCCAGGCCCAGGGCATGCTGGATGGACAACGCGAACGGCTGATGCAACAGATCGGCAATGACCTGAACAACACGTTGCTGTACGTCTATCGGGACTTGTCCGACCCGGAACTGGAAGAATTCGCTACGTTTGCCGAGTCGCCGCAGGGGAAGGCGTATTACCAGGCGGCGTTGGCAGCGGTCCGCGCAGGCTTGGCGGTCGGTCAAAGCACCTCAAGCCTGGCGCAGTAGGAAATGTGGGAGGGGGCTTGCCCCCGATAGCGGTGGGTCAGTATCAGATGTGCTGACTGACACCCTGCTATCGGGGGCAAGCCCCCTCCCACATTTGTACTGCGTTATTTCAGGTGGTCGGTGAGGTACTTGAAGTACTCATTGCGGATCTCCGGGATCTCATTGGCCAAGTGATGCCGGCCGCGCTTGAGCATCAACACCTCCGGCTGATCGAACTTGCCCCGCAGCACCTGCAGGTTGTGCTGCCAATCTACCGTCATATCCTCTTCGCCCTGCACAATCAGCGGCCGCCGCGGGCTGCGCGGTGCGGCTTCGATTTGCCTGATCCAGCGCGCCAGTGCCCCGACCCAGGCGGTCGGCAATTGGCGCGGCTGCAAGGGGTCGGCTTCGAGGAACGGCTTGAAGGCCGGGTCATTGGTGTTTTCGCTGAACCGTCGGGTGATGCCTTTGACGAACGGCCGCAGCAGGTAATAGCTGACCTGCGACCAGCCCCACCCACGCGGACGCACCAAGGGTGAAAGCAGAAAAGTCTTACCCTGGGCCGGGCTGTCGGCGCCATGGTTGAGCAAGTGATCCACCACCACCGCACCGCCGGTGCTTTGCCCGAACAGGTGCCAGGGCCGGGGCAGGTGCAGCGCTTCGGCCTGGGCGAACAGCGCCTGCACCACGTCCTGGTACACCGCAAAATCATCGATACTGGCCCGCGCGCCGCTGGACAAGCCATGGCCCGGCAGGTCGCAGGCGATCACCACGAAACCCTGGTCCAGCGCCCAGTCGACGACGTGGCGGTACAGCCCCATATGGTCGTAGAACCCGTGGAACATGAACATCGTCGCCACCGGCACCGGCGGCCACCACACCTGGGCGACCACCGCGAACCCATCGACCTCGAACCGGCCAAGGCGGCTCACCGCCGGCACCTGGCGCGCGCGCAGGTCCAGCCCATAGAAGCGCTGATAGACCCGCGCCTCGGCGCTGAGTGGCTGCGCATCCACCAGGGGCCGCAAGCTGTCGCGCAGGTGATCGGGGTCAAAGGTGACGGGCATAAGAGGTTCCAGACTTGGGGCTTTACGCGCTGCGCAGAGGAATATCGAGCTGCGATATTCATCTGTCGGGGCAAGCATGGCAAGCTACGCGTCCTTCGAGGATTGATCTGAATGCGACAGCCCTACCGCACCACCCTGTTCGCCAGCCTGCTGCTGATCCTCTGCGCCGGCGTGTTATGGGCGGCGTATGACTGGTTCCAAGGCCGCTACCTGCGTGCCTTCAGCGAACACACGGCGGTGTTTTCCGGCGACGCCCTACGCCTGCCCGACGACCTCGCCGGCCCCGGCCCGATCCGCCTTGTGCATTTCTGGGACCCGGCCTGCCCGTGCAACGTCGGCAACCAGCAGCACCTCGGCGAATTGATCGAGCACTACGCACCCCAGGGCGTCGAGTTCTACGCCCTGCAGAAACCCGGCAGCCACGGCCAGTTGCCCGACAACCTGCGCCAGATGAAAATCCTCAGCAGCCTGCCCGGCGCCGATCAGATACCCGCGACCCCGGCCGTGGCGATCTGGGACCGCAGCGGCAAGCTCGCGTATTTCGGGCCCTACAGCGAAGGGCTGACGTGCAACGCCAGCAACAGCTTTATCGAGCCGATCCTCAAGGCCCTTGCAGCAGGCCGCGCAGTGAATGCCACTCACACCCTGGCGGTGGGCTGCTATTGTTCGTGGCCAACCGGTTTGTAGCCCGTCGCCCCACTCTTGGTAAGGAATGTTCATGAAGCGCCTCTTGCAGGTTCTCGCGGTGCTGCTGGCGCTGATCGCCGTCGGTGCCGGCTGGTACGTCTACAGCAAGCAACCCACCCGCCAGGGCGCCGTGACGCTGGCGAACCTGCAAGGTTCGGTCACGGTGCGCTACGACGAGCGTGGCGTGCCGCATATCCGCGCCGAGAACGAGACCGACCTGTACCGCGCCCTGGGCTACGTGCATGCCCAGGACCGGCTGTTCCAGATGGAAATCATGCGGCGCCTGGCGCGCGGCGAGTTGGCCGAAGTGCTCGGCCCCAAGCTGCTGGACACCGACAAACTGTTCCGCAGCCTGCGCATTCGCGAGCGCTCCGCCACTTATGTGGCGCAGTTGGACCACGAATCGGCGCACTGGAAGGCCCTGCAAGCCTATCTGGACGGGATCAACCAGTATCAGGACAACCACGCCAGCCCGATGGAGTTCGATGTGCTGGGCATCCCCAAGCGGCCGTTTACCGCCGAGGACACCATCAGCGTCGCCGGGTATATGGCCTACAGCTTTGCTGCGGCGTTTCGTACCGAACCATTGCTGACCTATGTACGCGACCAGTTGGGCAGCGATTACCTGAACGTGTTCGACCTCGCCTGGCAACCCAAGGGCGCGCTCAACCTGGCCGCCAGCGACTGGCAAAACCTCGGCGCCATCGCGGCCCTGAGTGAACAGGCCCTGGCCGACAACGGCTTGCCGCAGTTCGAAGGCAGCAACGCCTGGGCGATCAGCGGCAGCCGCACCCAGAGCGGCAAGCCGTTGCTGGCGGGTGACCCGCATATCCGCTTCTCAGTGCCGTCGGTGTGGTACGAGGCGCAGCTGTCGGCGCCGGGCTTTGAGTTGTATGGCTATCACAACGCGCTGGTGCCGGTGGCGTTCCTGGGGCACAACCTGGATTTCGGCTGGAGCCTGACCATGTTCCAGAACGACGACCTCGACCTGATCGCCGAGCAGGTCAATCCGGACAACGCCAACCAGGTCTGGTACCACGGCCAATGGGTCGACATGACCCGCAGCGAGCAACAGATCGCGGTCAAGGGCCAGGCACCGGTCACCTTGACCCTGCGCCAATCGCCCCACGGCCCGATCATCAATGACGTGCTCGGCGAGAACGCCGGCAAGACGCCGATCGCGATGTGGTGGGCGTTCCTCGACACCCAGAACCCGATCCTCGAAGGGTTCTACCAGCTCAACCGCGCCGACACCCTGGCCAAGGCCCGTGCCGCGGCGGCCAAGGTGTCGGCGCCGGGGCTGAACATTGTGTGGGCGAATGCCCAGGGCGATATCGGCTGGTGGGCGGCGGCGCAGTTGCCGATCCGCCCGGCCGGCGTCAACCCTGGGTTTATCCTCGACGGCAGCACGGCCCAGGCCGACAAGCTGGGCTTCTACCCGTTCAGCGCCAACCCCCAGGAAGAAAACCCGGCGCGTGGCTATGTGGTGTCGGCCAATGCGCAGCCGGTGTCGCCCAGCGGCATGGAGATCCCCGGCTATTACAACCTGGCCGACCGTGGCCAGCAGTTGAACGCGCAGTTGAGCGACAAGCGCGTGAAGTGGGACGTAAACAACAGCCAGGCCCTGCAACTGGGCACCACCACCGCCTTCGGCCCGCGCCTGCTGGCACCGCTGTTGCCGTTGCTGCGCGAGGTGGTCAAAGACCCGGCGCAGTTGCAGTTGGTGGAACAACTGGCGGCCTGGAAAGGCGATTATCCGCTGGACTCCACCAGCGCCACGCTGTTCAACCAGTTCCTGTTCAACCTGGCTGACGCGGCCTTCCACCCGAAACTCGGCGACGCCATGTTCAAGACCCTGCTCAGCACGCGGGTGATCGATGCGGCGTTGCCCCGCCTGGCCGCGAGCCCGGATTCGCCCTGGTGGAACGGCAAGCGTGCCGACACCGTCAAGCTCGCCTGGGACAACAGCCTCGCGCACCTCAAGGCCACCTTCGGCGATGACCCGGGCCAATGGCAGTGGGGCAAGGCCCATACGCTGACCCACGGCCACCCGCTGGGCTCGCAGAAACCGCTGGACCGGATCGTCAACGTCGGCCCCTTCCCCGCCCCGGGCAGCCACGAAGTGCCGAACAACCAGTCAGCCAATATCGGCCCGGCACCATGGCCGGTGACCTACGGCCCGTCGACCCGGCGCCTGATCGACTTCGCCGACGTGCCCCACGCGCTGACCATCAACCCGGTGGGGCAAAGCGGTGTGCCGTTCGACAAGCACTATGGGGACCAGGCGGAAACGTATATCGAGGGCGGCTACGAGCAGGCGCATTTCAGCGATGAGGAAGTCACGGCCAATACGCGCGGTACGCTGAAGCTGCTGCCAGCCCGCTGACCGCCTGGAACGCAGTCAAAATGTGGGAGGGGGCTTGTATCTGCGGTGTTGCCCCTACACCGGTGCGGCGAAGTTGAGCCGGAACTGTTGCGGCGTCACCCCCAGTCGGCGGTTGAACACGCTGCGCATGTGCTGGGCATCGCGAAACCCGCATTGATAGGCCACGGTCTTGAGCGGTGCGCGGCTGCTTTCGAGCATCACCCGCGCCGCATCCACCCGCGCCCGCTCGACGAACTCCGCCGGGGTGATCCGCGCTTCACGGGCGAACACCCGGGAGAAGTTGCGCGCACTCATATTGGCCGCGTTGGCCAGGTCCGCGATGGTCAGATCGCCGGTCAGGTTCGCCAGCACATACACTTGCACCAGCGCCACCGCCGAAGTGGTTTCGGCGTGGGGCGTGAGGAACGGGCTGAACTGCGACTGCCCGCCCGCACGCTGGGTGAACACCACCAAGCGCTTGGCCACGCTCAACGCCACTTCCGGCCCGTGGTCCTGGGCCAGCAGGTACAGCGACAGGTCGATCCCCGCCGTGACCCCGGCCGAGGTGTAGAGGTTGCCGTCCTGCATGTAGAGGCGGTCGGCCTCGACCCGGGCGCTGGGGCACAACCGCGCCAGATCGGCGGCATCGCCCCAATGGGTGGTGACGGTTTTCCCGTCGAGCAGGCCGGCGCGGGCCAGTATGAAAGCGCCGTTGCAAATCGAACCGAAGCGCTGCGCCCGCGCCGCGGCCCCGCGCAGCCAATCATCGAAGTGCGCGCCGAATTCCTCGAAAGGCAGCTGCGGCCCGCCGGCGACCAGAAGCAGGTCATAGGCTTGCAACGCTTCGCGGTAATGCCGATGGGCCTGCAACGACAGGCCGTTGGAACAGGCCATATTGCCGTGGTCCAGGCCGATCACGTCCAGCTGGTACCGGTCTTCGGGCGACAGGAAACGGTTCGCCTCGCAGAACACATCCATCGGGCCGGTCACGTCCAGTGACTGGACGCCGGGGAAAATCAGAATGCCGACGGTCTTGCTCATGAACAGGCACACCTTTACCTAACCGGATAAACACAGAACCCCTGTGGGAGGGGGCAAACGCCCTTCCACCTTTGGATTTTCGCAGGCTTCAAGGGTGATATCGCCAGCTACACCCTAGCCGACTTTCACTTGGCACGATGTAGCAGCACATTGGCCGACATCGCACCCTCGCTGCGATAGCCCCTTCCCCGGCGCGCGACCAGACTGGCTGCCTCGGCGCCACCCCGGCGCTTTCTTGCGGAGAACGACCATGAGCACCAGCATCGCCGGCATCAAGATCCCGGACAGCGCCCTGGCCAGGGCCACCACCGACTACATCCGCGATATCGAATCCGACCTGCTCTACCACCACTCGCGCCGGGTGTTTCTGTTCGGCGCGTTGAGCGGTGAGCGCAAGCAACTGGCCTATAACCCGGAGCTGCTTTACGTCGGCGCGATGTTCCATGACCTGGGCCTGGTCGAAGGCCATCGCAGCGACGACCAGCGTTTCGAAGTCGACGGCGCCAACGCGGCAGCGGACTTCCTCAAGCCGTATGGGCTGAGCGATGACGACATCGAACAGGTGTGGCTGTCCATCGCACTGCACACCACGCCGGGCGTGCCGCAGCATTTGCGGCCGACCGTGGCGCTGGTCACCGCCGGCGTCGAGATGGACGTGCTGGGCATGGACTACGCCGCATTTACCCCCGTGCAGCGCGAAGCCGTGGTGCATGCACATCCACGCGGTGAAGGGTTCAAGGAATGCATCATCTGCGCGTTCGCCGACGGCTTGCGCCATCGCCCGCAGACCACGTTCGGCAACGTGAAGACCGATGTGCTGGTGGATCAGGAGCCGGGGTTCAAGCCGATGAACTTTGTCGAGGTGATTCGCCAGTCGCCGTGGACGGCCTGATCAACCTGGAACGCGGTCAAAATGTGGGAGGGGGCTTGCCCCCGATGGCGGTGGATCAGTCACAGCTTCAGTGACTGACACTCTGCTATCGAGGGCAAGCCCCCTCCCACATTTGCACCGTGTCGGCCGTTAGACCGGCGCAGGCGCCCGACGCTTGTCCGGCTGCTGCCAGCCATCGGCTGGCCGCTTCTTCGATCGACAGGTCCAGCTCACGCAAGCGCGCCGACACCACCACCGCCACATACGCCGCGCAGAACGTGGTGTGGGTGATCCAGATGTGGACGGCCTGATCAACCTGGAACGCGGTCAAAATGTGGGAGGGGGCTTGCCCCCGATGGCGGTGGATCAGTCACA
>NZ_JBWKXO010000052.1:33460-35118 GCF_059423025.1 Pseudomonas sp. GW704-F2
CTCCCACATTTGCACCGTGTCGGCCGTTAGACCGGCGCAGGCGCCCGACGCTTGTCCGGCTGCTGCCAGCCATCGGCGGCCGCTTCTTCGATCGCTTGTTGGATCGCCTTCTTGCGCATCTCTTCGGCACGTCGGCTGAAGAACCACACCAGGAAAGTCACCAACGACACCGCCAGCAGAATCAGGCTGGCCACGGCGTTGATCTCCGGTTTGACCCCCAGGCGCACCGCCGAGAAGACTTCCATCGGCAAGGTGGTCGAACCCGGGCCCGACACGAAGCTGGCGAGTACCAGGTCATCGAGGGACAGCGCGAAGGACATCATCCCACCCGCCGCCAACGACGGCGCGATCATCGGGATGGTGATCAGGAAGAACACCTTCCACGGCCGCGCGCCCAGGTCCATCGCCGCTTCTTCGATCGACAGGTCCAGCTCACGCAAGCGCGCCGACACCACCACAGCCACATACGCCGCGCAGAACGTAGTGTGGGCGATCCAGATGGTGACGATGCCGCGCTCCTGGGGCCAACCGATCATCTGCGCCATGGCCACGAACAGCAGCAACAGCGACAGACCGGTGATCACCTCGGGCATGACCAACGGCGCGGTCACCAGGCCGCCGAACAGCGTGCGGCCCTTGAACTGGCTGATGCGCGTCAGCACGAACGCCGCCAATGTACCCAGCGCCACGGCCGCGATGGCCGTGTAGCAGGCGATTTCCAGGGAACGCGCCACCGAGCCCATCAACTGGGTGTTGTCCAGCAGGCCCACGTACCACTTGATCGACCAACCGCCCCACACCGTCACCAGCTTGGATTCGTTGAACGAGTAGATCACCAGGATCAGCATCGGCAGGTAGATGAACAACAACCCCGCCACCAGCATGAAGCTTGAGAAACTGACGCGCTTCATATCTTGCCCTCCATCTCTTTGGCTTGGCTGCGGTTGAACAGGATGATCGGCACGATCAGGATCGCCAGCATCACCACCGCCAGGGCAGAAGCCACCGGCCAGTCACGGTTGTTGAAGAATTCTTGCCACAACACTTTACCGATCATCAGGGTTTCCGGGCCGCCGAGCAGTTCCGGGATCACGAACTCGCCCACCACAGGGATGAAGACCAGCATGCAACCGGCGATGATGCCGTTCTTGGACAGCGGCACGGTGATCTTCCAGAAGCTGTTGAAGGTGCTCGAACCCAGGTCCGAGGCAGCCTCCAGCAGGCTCTGGTCGTGTTTCACCAGGTTGGCGTACAGCGGCAGGATCATGAACGGCAGGTACGAATAGACCACGCCGATATACACCGCGATGTTGGTGTTGAGGATCTGCAGCGGCTCGTTGATCAGCCCGATATACATCAGGAAGCTGTTGAGCAAGCCGTTGTTGCTGAGGATGCCCATCCACGCGTACACGCGGATCAGGATCGCGGTCCAGGTCGGCATCATGATCAGCAGCACCAGCACGGTCTGCATCTCTTTACGCGCACTGGCAATCGCGTAGGCCATCGGGTAGCCGATCAACAGGCACAGCAGCGTGCTGAAGAACGCCATCTTCAGCGAGCCCAGGTACGCGGCGATGTACAACTCATCGTCGCCGAGCATCGCGTAGTTGGCCAGGTTCAGCACCAGTTGCAGCTTCTGCTCAACGAAGGTGTAGATC
>NZ_JBWKXO010000053.1:0-34176 GCF_059423025.1 Pseudomonas sp. GW704-F2
GTGTCAGCTAGCGGATTGGGCACTGATTCACCGCTATCGGGGGCAAGCCCCCTCCCACATTTTTACCGCAGTGTCTGTTAGAGAATCGGTGAGATAAGCCGCGCGACCCGCATGCCCAGTTGTTGCAGGCGGCGTGTTTCGCGGCTTTCTTCCTGGCTGACTTCATGGGCCAGGGCGAAGTCCTCGAGCAGCATGTGTTCCACTTGCTGGGCGAAGGCTTCATCGACGGTCAGCAACATCACCTCGAAATTAAGGCGGAACGAACGGTTGTCCATGTTCGCACTGCCGATGGCGCTGATTTCGCTGTCGACCAACACCACTTTCTGGTGCAGAAACCCCGGCGTATAGCGGAACACCCGCACCCCGGCGCGCACCGCTTCGATCGCGTAAAGGCTGGAGGCCGCATACACGATGCGGTGGTCGGGCCGCGACGGCAGCAGCAGGCGCACGTCGACCCCGCGCAGCACCGCCAGGCGCAGAGCGGCAAACACCGCTTCATCCGGGATGAAATACGGGCTGGTGATCCACACCCGCTCGGTCGCGGCGTGGATCGCTTCGACAAAAAACAGCGAGCAGGTTTCATAAGGGTCGGCCGGGCCGCTGGCGAGCAATTGGCAGAGCACGCCGTTTTCGGGGTAGGTGTCCGGCAGGATCAGCGGCGGCAGTTCCCGCGCCGCCCAGAACCAGTCTTCGGCAAACGACTCCTGCAGGCACGCCACCACCGGGCCGGTGACCTGCACATGGGTATCGCGCCACGGCGCCAGCGGCGGTTTTTTGCCCAAATACTCATCGCCGACGTTATGCCCGCCGACAAACCCGGTGATGCCATCCACCACCACGATCTTGCGGTGGTTGCGGAAGTTGACCTGGAAGCGATTGAGCCAGCCGCTGCGGGTGGCGAACGCCTTGACCTGCACCCCGGCGTCGCGCAGCGTTTGTGCATAGTGAGAGGGCAGGGCGTGGCTGCCGATGCGGTCGTAGAGCACGTAGACGGCGACGCCTTGGGCGGCTTTTTCCTTCAGCAAGGCATGCAACTGCCGACCGAGCTCGTCGTCATGAATGATGAAAAACTGGAACAGCACGGCGGTTTTGGCGCGGCGAATTGCCTCGAAGATCGCACTGAAGGTGGCGTCACCATTGATCAGCAAACGCACTTCATTATTCGCCAGGCACGGCATGCGGCCCAGCTTCGGCATCGCTCGCAGGGAGGCGTAGGCGCTGGAGTTGCGCGCGGCCAGGGCTTCCTCGACCCACGGGCGCCAGTTCAGCTCGTTGATCGCAGTGTGCATTTCCTGGTTGGCCTGGCGCCGCGCCTGGATGTACGCATCGAAGGTGCTGCGGCCGAAGATCAGGTACGGGATCAGCGTGAGGTAGGGTATGAACATCAGCGACAACGCCCAGGCAATCGAGCCTTGGGCGGTCCTGACGGTCAGCACTGCATGGATCGCGGCGAGCGTCCCGAGAAAATGCAGCGTGGCGATGAAGTAGGCGAGCAGGTGCGGGCCAAAAAAATCCATGGACGATGGTACTCCAGGCAATCCAGTGCCTAACAGACCATGTTCGGTCAGGAATGTCGCTATTTTATTTGCCGTGCAACACTGGCGCTTTTGTGGCGTCTAATGCCCACAATTATCCAGGAGTTACCCGATGAATGCTCGTCTGCTAGGTTTGGCCATGGTTATTGGTTTGTCGCTGCCCGTGGCGGCCCAGGCGCAGATGCTGGCGCCTGGTTTGTGGGAATTGACCACGAGCAACATGAAAGTGGATAACCAGGACCTGCCGGATTTGTCATTGATCCTCGGTCAGCTCAAGCAACAAATGACCCCCGAACAGCGCGCCATGCTGGAGAAACAAGGCATCACCATGGCCGGTAAAGGCGTGCAGGTGTGCCTCACCCCCGCCCAGGTCGCCTCCGACGCGATCCCGCTGACCGATCCGCAGTCGGGCTGCAAACAGCAAGTGACCGACAAGAGCGGCAACCAGTGGAAATTCCGTTTCAGCTGCCCGAAAGCCCAGGGCACCGGCGTGGCCACCTTCCAGAGCCAGAAGGAATTCACCACCACGGTCAACGGCACCTTCAATGCCACCGGCATTCAGCAGAAGGGCAGCCTGGACAGTCACGCCCAGTGGCTGGGGGAAAACTGCGGCAGCGTCAAACCGCGCGCTTAACGCTGAAAGTGCAGGGGCAGGCCCTGGCAGCTGTCGACCACCTGGCCGTTGTGCCAGGCCAACTGGCCCGACACCAGAGTGGTGCTGACGCTGTGGCGAAAGCGGTGCTCGGCGAACGGTGTCCAGCCGCAGCGGGCCAGGATCGGCTGGCTGCGGACCGGCTTGCCTTCGGGTTCGGGTTTGATCAGCACCAGATCGGCCCAATAGCCTTCGCGCAGGTAGCCACGGTCCGGGATCGCGAACAGGTCGGCGACGCGATGACTGGTTTTCGCCACCAGGGTGGTCAGCGGCAGCAGCCCATCGGCCACCAACTCCAGTAACGCCGGCAACGCATGTTGCACCAGGGGCAAACCCGACGGCGCCTCACCATACGCCAACTGCTTTTGCGCCCAGGTATGCGGCGCATGGTCGGTGCCGATCACATCCAGCCGCTCGCCGAGCAGGGCCAGGCGCAAGGCGTCGCGGTCGGCGCGGGTCTTGATCGCCGGGTTGCATTTGATCTGGTGGCCCAGGCGGTGATAGTCGCGGTCGTCGAACAACAGGTGATGGACGCAGACCTCGGCGGTGATGCGTTTCTGCGCCAGCGGCTGGTCTTCGAACAACGCCAACTCGCGGGCGCTGCTCAGGTGCAACACATGCAGGCGCGTGCCGTGGCGCTTGGCCAGTTCTACCGCCAGTGAAGACGAGCGATAACAGGCTTCGGCATCGCGGATCAGCGGGTGGGCGGCGGCGGGGAGGTTGTCGCCGAAACGCTCGCGCAAGCGCTGTTCGTTGGCCTGGATACTCGGCGTGTGTTCGCAGTGGGCCAGCAGGATCGTCGGCACATCGGCGAACAGGCGCTCCAGAATCCGTGGATCGTCCACCAGCATGTTGCCGGTGGACGCGCCCATGAACACTTTGACCCCGGCCACTTGCCGCGGGTCGAGCGCGGCGACGGTATCGAGGTTGTCGTTGCTGACGCCGAAGTGAAAACCGTAGTTGGCCACCGAGTGCTGGACGGCGCGGCGTTTTTTGTCGGCTAGCGCTTCCAGGGTGAGGGTGGCCGGCCGGGTGTTGGGCATGTCCATGAAACTGGTGATGCCGCCGGCCACCGCTGCGCGGGATTCGCTGTAGAAACCGCCTTTGTCCGGCGCGCCGGGTTCGCGAAAGTGAACCTGGTCATCGATCATCCCCGGCAGCAGCCATTGACCGTGGGCGTCGATTTCCACAGGCGCCGTGTGCCCCGTGATGCTGCTGGCGATCTTCTCGATACGGCCGTGGGCGACCAGCATATCGGCGTCGAATACCTGGCCTTCATTCACCAGTCGAGCGTTGCGGATCAACAGGCGGCTCATGGTTCAGAACTCGTTTTGCAGGGCTTTGTAACCCTGCACCAGATCGACGTTGGTACGCGCTACGTCCTCGGAAAACTCCGACGCGCTGACGCTCACCGGCGGGAATTGCGACAGGTCGGTGTTGGGCCCGATGCGGGTGGTCGAAGGCACGTAGAACGCGGCGGGCAAGTCGCGGCCGTCGACCACCGAGTTGTGGCGCACCACGCAGCCGTCGCCGACGGCGCAGTTGAACAACACGCTGTTGAAGCCGATGAACACGCGGTCGCCGACGCTGCAGGGGCCATGGACGATGGAGCGGTGGGCGATGGAAGTGAACTCGCCGATGGTCACCGCCGCGCCGGATTTGGAGTGGATCACCACGCCGTCCTGGATATTGGAGTTGGCGCCGATGGTGATCGGGTCCATGTCGCCGCTGGCGTCGACCTCGTCCGCGCGGATCACGGCGTAGGGGCCGACGAATACGTTCTCACCGATGATGACCTTGCCGCAGATGATCGCGGTTTTATCGACGTAGGCCGATTCGGCAATCACCGGCAGATCACCGGATGGGTTCTTGCGGATCATGGTTTGCCCAACGCGGCGCACAGGGTGTTGAGGTTGTATTCGAACAGCCCGAGAAAGGTGCTGGCCGGGCCTTCTGCGGCGAGGGCGTCGGAATACAGCGTGCCGCCGATCTGCGCGCCGCTTTCGCTGGCGATCTGTTTGAGCAGGCGCGAGTCCTTGATGTTTTCAATGAACACGGCTTTGACCTTGTCCTTGCGGATCTGAGTGATCAGCGCGGCGACTTCGGCGGCGGAAGGCTCACGCTCGGTGGACAAACCCTGAGGCGCGAGGAACTGGATGCCATAGGCCTGGCCCAGGTAGCCGAACGCGTCATGGGAGGTGACGATGCGGCGGTTGCCCGCTGGCAGTGCGCCGAACTTGGCCTTGGCCTCGGCGAGCAAACGGTAGATGTCTTTCAGGTACGCCTGGCTGTTGCGCAGGTAGTCGGCCTGGTTGGCCGGGTCGGCGGCCACCAGCGCCTTGGTGATGTTGTTCACATAGATTTCGGCGTTGGCCAGGTTATGCCAGGCGTGCGGGTCCGGGATGGTTTCGCCGTCTTCTTCCATGGTGTGGGAGATCACGCCTTTACTGGCGGTAACCACGGTGGCGCGGGTTTCGGTGCTGGTCACCAGGCGGTCCAGCCACGGCTCGAAGCCGAGGCCATTTTTGATGATCAGCTTGGCCTTGAGCAGCGCCTTGGCGTCGTCCGGGGTCGGCTCGTAGGTATGAGCGTCGGCGTCGGGGCCGACCATGTTGCTGATCTGGATGTGTTCGCCACCGATCTGGTGGGTGATGTCATCGAGAATACTGAAGCTGGTCACCACCTGGAGTTTGTCGGCGGCCTGGGCCATGGACAACGGCAGTAGCAGACTGAACAACACGAGTAGAGCACGCATCGGGAGACACCTCATTGGGATGACAGCAAGGGCGGGCGGCGCAGCAAGCCATGCACCGGACCGAAGATCACGGACAGCAGGTACCCACCGCCAGCCACCAGCACAATCGCCGGGCCGCTGGGCAGTGAGTAGTAGAACGACAGCAACAAGCCAAGCCACACCGACAGGCATCCCAGCACTGCCGATACCGCGATCAGCACCGGCAAGCGCCGGCTCCAGAAGCGGGACGCGATGGCCGGCAACATCATCAAGCCCACCACCATCAGCGCGCCGATGGCCTGGAAACCGATCACCAGGTTCAGCACCACCAGGGTCAAAAACAGCCCGTGGGCCAATGGGCCGAGGCGGCTGACGGTTTGCAGGAACAGCGGGTCGAGGGTGTCCAGCAGCAGCGGTTTGTAGATCAGCACCATGGCGACCAGGCTGAAACCAGAGACCCAGAGCATGCCGGTCAAGGTGGTTTCGTCGACGGCCAGGGCCGAGCCGAATAGCAGGTGCAGCAGGTCCAGGCGCTTGCCGGCAAGGCCGAGGATCAGCACACCGGCGGCGAGGGAGATGGGGTAGATGGCGGCCAGGCTGGCGTCTTCGCGCAGGCCGGTGCGACGGGTGATCCACGCGGCCAACCCCGCCATGCTCAGGCCGGCGCCGAGGCCGCCGATGGTCAGCGCGGGCAGGCTCAGGCCGGCGAACCAGAAACCCAGGGCGGCACCGGGCAGGATGCCGTGGGCGACGGCGTCACCGATCAGGCTCATGCGCCGCAGGATCAGGAACACCCCCAGCGGCGCGGTGCTGCAAGCGAGTACCAGGCCGCCGATCAAGGCGCGGCGCATGAACACGAAGTCGAGAAACGGCATCCACAGGTGGGCGGTGAAGTGCATCAGGCCACCTGCATGTGCGGTTGCGGGCGGATCAGTTCTTTGCTCGGCCCGAACCGGCAGCCCGTGCTTTTGATCTGCACCACTTGCTGGGTGTGTTGACGCACGGAGGCCAAGTCATGACAGACCACGACCACCGTGCGGCCCTCGTCATGCCAGGCGTGGATATGTTTCCAGCACAGGGCCTGGCCGTCTTCGTCGAGGGCGGCGTGGGGTTCGTCGAGCAGCAACACCGGCGCTTTGGCCAGGCTCATGCGGGCGAGCAGGGCGCGTTGCAGTTCGCCGCCGGACAAGGCCATCAACGGGCGCTGTTCCAGGCCGCTGAGGCACCAGTCTTCCAACACGGCGTGCAGGCGTTCGCTGCGTTGTTGCGGGGTGAGTCGGGTGCCCCAGAAACCGGCGGCGACTAGCTCTTGCAAGCTGATGGGGAACTGCCGATCGAGGTGTTGTTGCTGGGGCAGGAAGGACACGCCGCCGCGACGCGGCACATCCACGCGGATTTTGCCCGCCAGTGGCTTTTGCAGGCCGGCGATGACTTTGAGCAGGCTGCTTTTACCGCAGCCGTTGGGGCCGATCACGCCGGTAAGGCTGCCGGTTTCCAGGGTGAAGTCCACGGCGGGTGTCAGGGGTTGGCCGGGGGCACCCCAGCGCAAAGCGGTGCAGGTGATCATGCTGAGTGTCTCGTCCAACGGCTTTCAGCCACGGCATCGTGCGCGTGCAGGCTTTCGGCGTGGATCACTTTGAGGTGGAAGGCTTGGACGGCATCCGAGCGTTTCAAGGCGAGGTTCAAGCGACGGGCAGCGTCTTCGCAGAACATCAGGTTCTGCCCGTTGGCCAGGGCGAAGGCTTGTTCGTCCGCACGTTTCACCGCGGTTTGCACGGCGGTGCCGAGGGCGGCTTCGGCGGTATTGATCAACTCGGTCAGCGCCAGCTGCTCGCCGCGCAACTGGACGCGCAGTTGCGCGCTGCTGCGCTGGCTGTGGGGCGTGGCGACGATGCCGTTGGCGCTACCGAGCCAGGTCAGCACATCGGCGTGCTGCAACGGCGTGTTGCCGAAATCTTCGAGAAATTGCTGCTGAATCAACTGCCTGGCGAGGGCCGCCGAGCACGGGCAGGTTGAGGAATAAGTCACCTCGATGTTTAGTTCCACGTGGAACATCTGGTTTTCCACGCGCGCTTCGATACTCACCGGGTAGCCCTTCCAGCCAGCCAGTGGGCTGACCAATGCCGGGCGCTTGAGCAGCAGACCGGTGTGGATACGCAGGTAGGCGTTATTAGATAAACCTTCATGACTGTCGAGAAAACGCTGCAGTACCTTACGCAGAAGTGCCGGAGTCAGTGGCTGCTGGTCGAGCATCTCCAGCGCCAGGTACAGGCGCGACATATGAATGCCACGGGCGGCACCGTCGTCCAGGCTGACGCCGGCATCGGCCGTGGCGGCGAGGCGTTGGTCGTCGATCAAAATAGGCAAGGCGATGCCGCACATGCCCACCCAGTCGAGCGGCAAGGCTTGGCGTGAAGCCTGCGCGGCGATATCCGGCAGAGTCAGCGCATTCATGAGCAGGTCCATCGTTGGCGATAAAAAAGACATGTTATATTATAACGATTGAGTCGACGATGAATTTTCTGCTCCGGCCTTTTTTCAGTCATGTCGAGTAAGGACGCTCCTTTATTTGCGGTATTTGTCATGCACAGACGTCAGCTCCTCAACCTGCTCCTGGTCAGCCCGCTGTTCACCTTGCCCTTCACCGCGTCGGCCACGCAGATTCGCAACGCCCGCCTGTGGCGCTCGGACGACAAGCTGCGGCTGGTGTTCGACCTCAGTGGCCCGGTGAACTACAAGACTTTTTCCCTGACCGCGCCGGAACGCCTGATCATCGACCTGAGCGGCGCCGGGCTCAGTGGCGACTTCTCTCAGTTGGTCTTGAAGAACAGCGGGATCACCTCGATTCGCTCCGGGCACTTCGGCAAGGCGGATACGCGCATCGTGCTGGACCTCGCTACGCCGATGCAGCTCACCAGCTTTTTGTTGCCGCCCCAGGATGGGCAAGGGCACCGCCTGGTGCTTGATCTCACCAGCGCCACCCAGGTGCCTCACCCAATAGCGGCCGCACCCCGGCCGCTGGTCGACAGGGCGCACCCCAAGCGCGACATCATCGTGGTGGTCGACCCCGGCCACGGCGGCAAAGACCCCGGTGCCATTGGTTCCAAGGGCCAGCGCGAAAAAGACGTGGTGCTGTCCATTGCGCAATTGCTGGCCAAACGCTTGAAGCGCGAGAAAGGGTTCGATGTGAAGCTGGTGCGCAACGATGACTTCTTCGTGCCGCTGCGCAAGCGCGTGGAGATCGCCCACAAACACAGCGCCGACATGTTTATCTCGGTGCATGCGGATGCGGCACCACGGATCAGCGCGTCGGGGGCTTCGGTGTATGCCTTGTCCGAAGGCGGTGCCACCTCGGCCACGGCGCGGTTCATGGCGCAACGGGAAAACGGCGCCGACCTGCTGGGCGCCACCAGTCTGCTGAACCTCAAGGACAAGGACCCGATGCTGGCCGGGGTGATTCTCGACATGTCGATGAACGCCACCATCGCCTCCAGCCTGCAACTGGGCAGCTCGATCCTGGGCAGCCTGGAAGGCATCACCTCGTTGCATCAGAAGCGTGTGGAACAGGCCGGGTTCGCGGTGCTCAAGTCACCGGATGTACCGTCGATCCTGGTGGAGACCGGGTTTATTTCCAATGCGCGGGACAGTGCGCGGCTGGTCACGGCGCGGCATCAACAGGCGGTGGCGGAGGGTTTGTTCCTCGGCCTGCAGCGCTATTTCCAGAAGAACCCGCCGGTGAACAGCTACATGGCTTGGGTCCAGGAACAGAAACACAACCAGGCCTAACAGCCGGTCACACGGCTGCAGGTGAACGTGGCGCTGGCGCCACCGGAGCTGGAAAACCGGTTGATCGTGGTCCAGCCCACACGCCGCGTGTAGCCGACCCACGCTTCACCGTCCGAGGCCAAGCCGGTGAAGAACGTCAGTTGCCCGTAGCGGCTGTTGGTTTGCGCCCAATAGCGCCTGCCGATCGCCTCGAAACCGCGCAGATACGTGGTGCTGCCAACCGTCGCCACGCTGTAGGCATTGCCCAGCGGATCGACGCAGGCCAGCAGGTTGGCGCTGCGCGTGCAATTGGCCGACAGGCGCGGCACTTGGGCGCAGGCCTGGGTCGTGATAAGCAACAGCAGGCTGCACAGTAGATATTTCATAGGGTTTCTCGACGTAGACAGGCGCCAGCATTGCTCCGTTGGTCATGATGAGCAAGCGGGGGATTGGCTTATTTGTGTTGTTATAATATAACATTAAGTACAGCCCGGCTTGAACGGGCGGCCTGATGAGAATGACCTGATGCCCAATCGTCTCCCCGTTACCGTGTTGTCCGGCTTTCTCGGCGCCGGTAAAAGTACGCTGCTCAACTATGTCCTGCGCAACCGCGACAACCTGCGGGTGGCGGTGATCGTCAACGACATGAGCGAAATCAACATCGACGGCGGCGAGGTGCAGCGCGACGTCACCCTCAACCGCGCCGAAGAAAAACTGGTAGAGATGAGCAACGGCTGCATCTGCTGCACCTTGCGTGAAGACCTGCTCGAAGAGGTCGGAAAACTCGCCAGGGACGGTCGCTTCGATTACCTGTTGATCGAATCCACCGGCATCTCCGAACCGTTGCCCGTGGCCGAAACCTTCACCTTTCGCGATGAAAACGAGCAGAGCCTGGCCGATATCGCGCGCTTGGACACCATGGTCACCGTGGTCGACGGCATGAACTTCCTGCTCGACTACCAGGCCGCCGAAAGCCTCGCGTCGCGGGGCGAAACCCTTGGCGAAGAAGACGAACGCTCGATCACCGACCTGTTGATCGAGCAGATCGAATTTGCCGACGTCATCCTGATCAGCAAAATCGACCTGATCGGCCGTCACGAGCGTGAGGAACTGATGGCCATCCTCGAACGCCTGAACGCCCAGGCCGAGATCATTCCGATGGTCATGGGCGAAGTGCCGCTGAACAAAATCCTCAACACCGGCCGCTTCGACTTCGAACGCGCCGCCCAGGCCCCCGGCTGGCTGCAGGAATTGCGCGGCGAGCATGTGCCGGAAACCGAAGAGTACGGCATCGCCTCCACGGCTTACCGTGCGCGCCGTCCGTTCCATCCGCAGCGCTTTTTCGAGTTTATCGACCGCCCTTGGGTGAACGGCAAACTCCTGCGCTCCAAGGGCTTTTTCTGGCTGGCCAGCAAGCCGCAGGACGCCGGCAGTTGGTCCCAGGCCGGTGGCCTGATGCGCCATGGTTTTGCCGGACGTTGGTGGCGTTTTGTGCCGAAAAGCCAGTGGCCGCAGGACGAAGAAAGCGTCGCCGCGATCATGGGCCACTGGCAAGCAAGCACTGGCGATTGCCGTCAGGAACTGGTGTTCATCGGGCAGAACATCGACTTCGCGCAGATGCGTGCCGAACTGGACGCCTGCCTGCTGACCGATGAAGAAATGGCCCTGGGCGTCGACGCATGGCGCTTGCTGGCCGATCCTTTTGGCCCTTGGTATGAAGAGGCGGCCGCCTGATGCTGGCACCGCTCATCCCCCTGCGCCCGGTGATCCGCCAGACCTGCGGCGACACCCCGCTGGCGCTGTCCGAGATTCTCGAAGACGGCGTCAACCTGGCGCTGTGGCAGCGCCAATTGCCGTTGCACATCGCCGAGTTCGGCGCCTTGCTGGTGGCGCTCGACGAGCCGTTGGCCGAGTCGCTGGTCATCGAGTTGGCCAGCGACGACGCGGTGCCGAACGTGCAGGGATTAGCCGCCTGCTGCCGCGATCTTGAGGGTTACGAAGGGTTTATCGCCGATGTGTCGTGGCTGATCGGCGCGTTTGCCTGCCTGCTTGGCGCCCGTCGGATCGGCGTGCGTTTGCGCCTGTTGGACAAAGCCATGTGCCCGCGCTTTCACGTCGATCATGTGCCCGTGCGCCTGATCACCACCTACGCCGGCATCGGCAGCCAATGGTTGCGCGAAGGCGTGATGGACCGCCGCCAGTTGGGCCAGGCGGATGCCGAGCCCAGCGAGCGTATTGAGCAGATTCACTGCGGCGAAGTGGCATTGCTCAAAGGGACGAAGTGGCATGGCAACGAAGCTCACGGCCTGATTCACCGCTCGCCGCAGCTTAAAGCCGATGAGCGACGGTTAATTCTGACGCTGGATTGGCTGGCATAACCGCGTAGGATCAAACGCTCTACACGGCTTGAATGATGCCCTCTATGCTGCAGAACATTCCTACTCATGTGATTGCCGGGCCCCTGGGCGCCGGCAAGACCAGCCTGATCAAACACCTGCTCGCCCAACGCCCGGCCAACGAGCGCTGGGCGGTGTTGATCAACGAATTCGGGCAGATCGGTCTGGATGCGGCCTTGCTGACCCAGGCCGACGACGGCATTGCCCTGGGCGAAGTGGCGGGTGGCTGCTTGTGCTGTGTGAATGGTGCGCCGTTCCAGGTCGGACTGGGCCGCTTGCTGCGTAAGGCCAAGCCTGACCGCCTGTTTATCGAGCCTTCGGGGCTCGGGCACCCGGTGCAGGTGCTCAAGCAATTGCGCGAGGCGCCATGGCAGGATGTGCTCGCGGTTCAGCCTTGCGTGCTGGTGCTGGATGCGCAAGCCCTGGCGGCGGGCAAACCGTTGCCGGAGGCGCAGCGCGAGGCACTCGCCAGCGCCGGCCTGTTGGTCCTGAACAAGGATGAGGCGCTGGACGCCGCACAGCGCGAGGCGATCGAACGGCAGTTAGCCGAGGTTCCGTTTTACTGGACGCGTCAGGCGCAATTGCCACTGCAGCTTTTGCCAGGCCTGAACGCACAGGCTGCAGCGGCTGTGGATAACTTTGTGGCGCCCAAAGGCGTGGCGCAAATGCCGGCGGTGTGGAGCGATCCTGCGTTGCCGATCTGCTTGAGCCAGGCCCAGGAGGGCGGCTGGAGCATCGGTTGGCGCTGGCATCCGAGCCAGTCATTCGATCACCAGCGCCTGGCGCAATGGCTGACACACCTGGATTGGCGCCGCGCCAAACTGGTTATCCACAGCACCGACGGCTGGATCTCCGGCAACGCTGTGGATAACAGCCCACTCGTCTGGCAACCCAGCGAATGGCGGCGTGATTCGCGTATCGAACTGATTTTCAGCGCGCCACAGGACGTGGCCGCGCTACAGCAGGCGCTGGCGGCCTGCCGTCATTGACGGTGCTTGGCGTGGTCCTGGCGCCACTGGCTGAGTTCGATCACGTCGGCGCTGGGTAGCGGCGTCTTGATTTCGAACGGGTAGGGCGCCAGTTCGATCTGCGCGCTGTGGGCGCCGAACTGGGTGATGGTCCCGGGGTGGCGGGTTTCGCCGGTCACGGTGAATTCGAAATTGTAGATGCGCGCCAGGCGTCGCCGTCCTTTGGCATCCTTCACAAAACCGATGCGTTTCAAGGCCACGGCACCGTCGAGCAACTCGATATCGAGCTTGGCGCAATGCTGCTTGACCCGCTCCAACGCGCGCTCGCGCAGGCCGTGGTTGTGCCATACCCAGGCGGCGCCGGTCGCCAGCAGCATCAACACGAAGATGTTTCCCAGGGTCAGCATGCGAAAAAAACTCCAACGAAGTGAGAGCAGCTTAACTGTGTCGTCGGCCTGTCGTACAGGCTGTGTTTGGTCGCATACTGCGCGACCAGAATTTCAATGGTTTTACGGAAATCCCCTGCATGAAACGCACACCTCATCTGCTTGCGATCCAGTCTCATGTGGTCTTTGGCCACGCCGGAAACAGCGCCGCCGTGTTCCCCATGCAGCGGGTCGGGGTGAACGTGTGGCCGCTCAACACGGTGCAATTCTCCAACCACACCCAGTATGGCCAGTGGACGGGCGAAGTGTTAGCGCCGCAGCAGATTCCAGCGCTGGTGGAGGGTATTGCGGCCATCGGTGAATTGGGCAACTGCGACGCCATACTCTCCGGCTACCTCGGCAGCGCGGCCCAGGGCCGGGCGATCCTCACCGGCGTGGCGCGGATCAAGGCGATCAACCCCAAGGCCCTGTACCTGTGCGACCCGGTGATGGGCCACCCGGAAAAGGGCTGCATCGTGCCGCAGGAAGTCAGTGATTTTCTGTTGGACGAAGCCGCTGCCATGGCCGACTTCCTGTGCCCCAACCAGCTGGAACTGGACAGCTTTTCCGGGCGCAAGCCGCAATCGCTGTTCGACTGCCTGGGCATGGCCAAAGCCCTGCTGGCACGCGGGCCCAAGGCCGTGCTGGTCAAGCACCTGGATTACCCGGGCAAATTGCCGGAAGGCTTTGAGATGCTGCTGGTGACAGCCGAAGGCAGCTGGCACCTGCGTCGGCCGCTGCTGGCGTTTCCCCGCCAGCCGGTGGGCGTGGGCGACCTGACCTCAGGGTTGTTCCTGGCGCGGGTATTGTTGGGCGACAGCCTGGTGGCCGCTTTCGAGTTCACCGCGGCGGCGGTGCATGAAGTGCTGTTGGAAACCCAGGCCTGCGCCAGTTATGAACTGGAGCTGGTGCGTGCCCAGGATCGCATCGCCCATCCTCGCGTGCGTTTCGAGGCCACGCCGATTGGCCTGTAACGACACAACACCCAATGTGGGAGGGAGCAAGCCCCCTCCCACATTTTGCTTGGGTATACAGCCTGGAGCTTACAGCGCGTCGGCTTTGATTTCCTGGTAGCGCTTTTCCAGCTCCTGGCGGATCTGCCGGCGTTGCTGCGCCTGCGCAAACCGGCGGCGGTCTTCGCTGTTGTGCGGTTGCAGTTGCGGCACGGCGGCGGGTTTGCGCTGGTCGTCCACGGCGACCATGGTGAAGAAGCAACTGTTGGTATGGCGCACAGAGCGCTCGCGGATGTTTTCGGTCACCACCTTGATGCCCACCTCCATTGAGGTGTGGCCGGTGTAGTTGACCGATGCGAGGAAGGTCACCAACTCGCCGACGTGGATCGGTTCACGAAAAATCACTTGGTCCACCGACAAGGTCACGACATAACGCCCGGCATAACGGCTCGCGCAGGCGTAGGCCACTTCGTCGAGGTACTTGAGCAGGGTGCCGCCATGGACATTGCCTGAGAAGTTGGCCATATCAGGGGTCATCAGTACCGTCATCGACAGCTGGGCGTTTCCGGGTTCCATAGCACACTCACGGGTTAGGCATTGGTGGGGAGGCACCTCTGTGGATGCTCGAGTCATTGCAGCGCCATCTCTTACGGGACGCCGGTAGGCGGCTTGCCGTCACGCCTGCAGCGATCTGTTTCCATATATTGCACCGGCTTTTCGGCGGAAGTCGCGGTGTTAACCTTCAAAAGCCTTTCTAAGGGCATTTCTTACGATCAAGGCAGACTTTTCCTTCCGCTCTTTACGAAGTTTCAAAGGTGCGGTGGACGTGGGAAAAGCGCCAGTACCCTCAAGGAGCCCCTCGCCATGCACGCCATCAGCTTTATCCAGGATCTGGCCGTGATCATGTTGGTGGCTGGGGTCGTGACTATCCTGTTTCATCGCCTCAAGCAGCCGGTGGTGCTCGGTTACATCGTCGCCGGGTTCATCATTGGCCCCCACACGCCGCCGTTCGGCCTGATCCACGATGAAGACACCATCAAGACCCTCGCCGAACTGGGGGTGATCTTCCTGATGTTCTGCCTGGGCCTGGAGTTCAGCCTGCGCAAGCTGTTCAAGGTGGGAGCCACGGCGTTTATCGCGGCCTTCCTGGAAATCGTGCTGATGATCTGGATCGGCTACGAGATCGGCCGCTGGTTCGACTGGAACACCATGGACTCGCTGTTCCTCGGCGCGATCCTGGCGATTTCCTCGACCACCATCATCGTCAAGGCGCTCAACGACCTGAAGATGAAAGACCAGCGCTTCGCCCAACTGATTTTTGGCGTGCTGATCGTCGAGGACATCCTCGGCATCGGCATCATCGCCTTGCTGTCGAGCATCGCCGTCAGTGGCACGGTCAGCTCCGGCGAGGTGTTTTCCACGGTCGGCAAGCTCTCGCTGTTCATGATCGTCGCGCTGGTCATCGGGATTTTGCTGGTGCCACGCTTGCTGGCCTACGTGGCCAGATTCGACAGCAATGAAATGCTGCTGATCACCGTGCTGGGCCTGTGTTTCGGTTTTTGCCTGCTGGTGGTCAAGCTGGAATACAGCATGGTGCTGGGGGCGTTCCTGATCGGCGCGATCATGGCAGAATCCCGCCAGTTGATTAAGATCGAGCGCCTGATCGAGCCGGTTCGCGACATGTTCAGCGCAATCTTCTTTGTCGCCATTGGCTTGATGATCGACCCGCAGATCCTGCTGCAATATGCCTGGCCGATTGCCGTGATCAGCGTGGCCGTGGTGCTGGGTAAGATGTTGTCCTGCGGCATGGGCGCATTTATCGCCGGCAATGACGGCCGCACGTCGTTGCGCGTTGGGATGGGACTGTCACAAATTGGTGAGTTTTCCTTCATCATCGCGGCGCTCGGCATGACCTTGCAGGTGACCAGCGACTTCCTCTACCCGGTGGCGGTCGCGGTGTCGGCGATCACCACATTGCTCACCCCATACCTGATTCGCGGCGCCGACCCATTGTCGCTGAAGATTGCTGCCGTGATGCCCAAGCGCATGAGCCGGGTATTTGGCCTCTATGGCGAATGGCTGCGCAGCATTCAGCCCCACGGCGAGGGGGCGCTGCTGGCGTCGATGATCCGCAAAATCGTGCTGCAAGTGGGGGTGAACCTGGCGCTGGTGGTGGCGATCTTCTTTACCGGCAGTTATTTCGCGCTGCGAATCGGCGGGTATCTGGAGGGCTGGATCAGTGATCCAAGCTGGCAGAAGGCGTTGATCTGGGGCGCGGCGTTGCTGTTGTCGCTGCCGTTCCTGATTGCGGCGTACCGCAAGCTCAAGGCGCTGTCGATGCTGCTGGCGGAGATGAGCGTCAAGCCGGAAATGGCCGGGCGGCATACCCAGCGCGTGCGTCGGGTGATCGCCGAGGTGATCCCGATTTTGTCGCTGCTGGTGATCTTCCTGCTATTGGCGGCGTTGTCGGCGAGTATTCTGCCGACCAACAAGTTGCTGGTGCTGATCGCCGTGGTCGCGGCGGCGGTGGCGGCCGTGCTCTGGCGGTGGTTCATCCGCGTGCATACGCGGATGCAGGTCGCTTTGCTGGAGACTCTGGATAACCACAAGGATACGCCGGAACACTGAGGAGGCTGGGCCGCCCCGCGCGCGAGCCGCAGGTGTCAGCTTTCCAGCCAGACGTCCCGTGCCCAGTGCCACACCGACTCCCAGGTTTCTTCGGTGACGAGTTCTTCTTCGCCGCACCACAGCACCACGGTGCCGTCTTCTTCGACGCAGTAGTAGTCGTCGCCGTCCTGGCAGATCGGGATCATGCTGCGGTCAACACCGGCATCCCAGGCGTTGGCCGCCACATCCGGCAGGTAGGTGTGGGACTGCGGGTCGGTGACGGTCACCGGTTCCAGGCTGCCGTACACCACGTCGCTGACAGTTAGCAGGAATTCGCGGAAGACAAACGGGATGTCGATGAACAGCTGTTCCTCGATTTCCACCAGTTGGTCTTCATCAGGCAGTTCCAGAGGAACCGGAACCGGTTCGTTGGCTTCACGCAATTGTTCGATGACTTCTTCCACGGCCGGGATCCTCTTGCTAGATGGCGCGGTTTACAGGGGCGTTTTATACAGTAGCTCGCTATAAGTGCAACCGTGAAATAGAAAACCCCGGAACATGTCCGGGGTTTTGCTTACGGCTTGTTCAAGCGTGTGGCTATCAGCCGTTCTGGCGGATACCGGCGACCAGCCAAGGCTGGTTGTCGCCTTGGGCGCGTTCCATGTTCCAGCTTTCGCTGAACACTTCGCCCTGGTCGAAACGCGAGGTCTTCGACACACCGCTGAACGTCAGGGTGGCGATGGTCTTGTCGGCGCGATCGTCCACACCTTCGAGCTGCACGCGCAGGTCGTCGATGTAGGTCGACTGGAAGCCGTCGCCCAGGTCGGCGCGTTCGCGCTTGAGGAACTCGAGCAGTTGCGGGGTCACGAACTCGGAGATTTTATCCATTTCGTTGGCGTCCCAGTGCTGCTGCAGGGACTGGAAGTGGCTGCGGGCCGCTTCGACGAAACGTTCTTCGTTGAACCAGGCCGGCGCATTGATCACCGGGCGGGCAGCAGCAGGTGCGGCCGAACCACCGAAGATCGAACCCATGGCTGGCTTCTGCTCGAACACTTCACGCTGCATCGGCGCGCCGGCTGGAGCCATGTGCTCCTGCTGCTTGCGACGACGGGCGGCGATGAAGCGGAAGATCAGGAAGGCGATGACCGCCATGATCAGGATGTCGAAGATCTGCATGCCCTGGAAGCCGCCGCCCATGAACATGGATGCGAGCAGGCCACCGGCGGCGATACCGGCCAGAGGGCCCAACCAGCGCGAAGCACCGCCGGCCTTGGCGGCTGCGCCAGCGGCACCGGCCGCGCCTGCAGTGGCGGCTGCACCGCCGACGCCGGCGGACGGAGCCATTTGGCTGGTCTGGTGAGTCGGTGCCGAGCCTATGCTTTTGCCGCCACCGAAGCGTTTGGCGTTGGCATCGAGGCTCATCGTCAGGCCAATGCACAGCGCCATGGCGATGCTAAGAAAACGTTTCATAAAGGGAATTCCCATTTGTGGATTGCACGCGCGCCATGTTGCACAGGTGTCGTGACAGTGGCTAGCGACATAATGTTTCGGGCTTTTGCGTAAGACAGAATCCGAAGGGTCTGTAGGACTAGTTACAGATATTGGCCCACACGCGTCAAAAACAAGGGTGGACGCGAAACCTTCATGCTGAACCGTCCTTCTGTCTGTAGGAGCGAGCTTGCTCGCGCAGATCGCCAACGATAACGCGGGCATCCTGGATGAGACGCGTTGTCTGAGGGTTTTTCGCGAGCAAGCTCGCTCCTACAGGGGGAAGGGGTCAGCGTGTCAGACCGCTTCGAGCTTCGCGTAACCCATCATCAGCCACTTGCTGCCCTCGGCGAAGTTCACCTGCACCCGTGCCTGGGCGCCGGCGCCTTCGAAGTTGAGGATCACCCCTTCGCCGAAGATCGCATGCTTGACCTGCTGGCCAAGGCTGAACGGGGTTTCCGGAATTTCGGAACCGGCAAACAGGCTGCTGGAGTTCTGCTGCTGGCCGCCGCCGAACGGGCGACTGACGCTGTTGGACAGGCGCACTTCCTGGATCAGCCCCTTCGGCACTTCACGCACGAAGCGCGACACCTTGTTGTAGGTCTCGCTGCCATACAAGCGACGGGTCTCGGCGTAGGTCATCACCAGGTTCTGCATCGCCCGGGTAATGCCCACATAGGCCAGGCGGCGTTCTTCCTCAAGGCGGCCGGGCTCTTCCAGGCTCATCTTGTGGGGGAACAGGCCTTCTTCCATGCCCACCAGGAATACATACGGGAACTCCAGGCCCTTGGCGCTGTGCAAGGTCATCAGTTGGATGCTGTCTTCATGCTCATCGGCCTGGGTATCACCGGCTTCCAGCGACGCATGGCCGAGGAACGCGGCGAGCGGGGTCAGTTCTTCATCGGCCTCGGTGTTTTCAAACGCGCGGGCGGCGCTGACCAGTTCCTCAAGGTTTTCCACCCGGGCCTGGCCTTTCTCGCCTTTTTCCGCTTCGTGATAGGCAATCAGCCCGGACTGCTCGATCACGGTCTGGGTCATCAAATGCAGGGGCATGTCCGCGCACTTGGCCGCCAGGTTCTCGATCAGTTCGACAAACACACCCAGCGCCCCGGCAGCACGGCCGGTCAGGCCTTTATTGGCGATCAGCAAGCGCATGGCTTCCCACATCGACACATCGGCGTGGCGCGCATGGTCGCGAATCGCTTCAACGGTTTTTTCGCCGATGCCGCGGGCCGGGATATTGATCACCCGCTCCAGCGCCGCGTCGTTGCCGCGACCTTCCAGCAAACGCAGGTAGGCCATGGCGTTCTTGATTTCGGCGCGCTCGAAGAAACGCTGGCCGCCGTAAATGCGGTACGGGATGCGCTCGCGCAGCAAGGCTTCTTCCAGCACCCGCGATTGGGCGTTGGAGCGGTACAGAATCGCGATGTCGCTGCGCGCCAGGCCGGTTTTCAATGCGCTTTCGATGGTTTCCACCACGTAGCGCGCTTCGTCGTGCTCGTTGAACGCCGCGTACAGGTTGATCGCTTCGCCTTCGCCGCCGTCGGTCCACAGCTCTTTGCCCAGGCGCCCGGTGTTATTGGCGATCAAGGCGTTGGCGGCTTTGAGGATCCCGGCGGTGGAGCGGTAGTTCTGCTCCAGGCGGATGGTGACCGCGTCCGGGAAGTCTTCGGAATACTGGTAGATGTTCTCGATTTTCGCGCCGCGCCAGCCGTAGATCGACTGGTCGTCGTCGCCCACCACCATCAGGCTGTCGCCGCCCTTGGCCAGCAGGCGCAACCAGGCGTACTGCACGGCGTTGGTGTCCTGGAACTCGTCGACCAGGATGTGCCGGAAGCGTTTCTGGTAATGGGCCAGCAGGCCGGGGTTATCGCGCCACAGGTCGAGGGCGCGCAGCAGCAGCTCGGAGAAGTCGATCACGCCGGCGCGCACGCAGGCCGCCTCGTAGGCTTCATAAATGCTGCGCATGGTGGCCAGGAACAAATCGCCGCTGGCCTGGATATGTTGCGGGCGCAGGCCTTCGTCTTTCTGGCCGTTGATGAACCATTGGGCCTGGCGCGCCGGCCAACGCTGTTCGTCGAGGCCCAGCTCGCGGATCACGCGTTTGACCAGGCGTTGCTGGTCATCGCTGTCGAGGATCTGGAAGGTCTGGGCCAGGCCCGCCTCCTGCCAATGCGCCCGCAGCAGGCGGTGCGCCAGGCCGTGGAAGGTGCCCACCCACATGCCGGCCGGGCTGATGCCCATCAACTGCTCGATGCGGTGACGCATCTCGGCAGCGGCCTTGTTGGTGAAGGTCACCGACAGGATCGAATGCGGGGACGCGTTCTCGACCTGGATCAACCAGGCGATACGGTGTACCAGCACTCGGGTTTTACCGGAGCCAGCACCGGCCAGGACCAACTGACGGCCAACGGGGGCCGCTACGGCCTGGCGTTGGGCATCGTTGAGGGAGTTAAGCAAAAGGGAGAGATCATCGCGCATCGGCGCATTCTATGGCCCGCGGGGGAGTGGGGCAAATCCCATTGGCGGGTGGCCGACGGAAAACCTGCGGCGCGTGCCGGGGCGAGCACGCGTTCCGACGGGGCTGATGACTGGTTGGTCATGGGCCACAGGCCGCGGCGCGTCTCGCTCAAGCCGTCTGGCCCCGAGATTTGCGCGGCACGCCCCGCTGGTTTTTATGACGCGCAGCAGTTTGGCCCGAGCGCTTGCTTGTGTATGCTCCGTCGACGTTTCGGGCTCACCATTATAAGAACACTGCCTATGACCCTCAGCACCGACCTGTTTAGCCCCATGGCGGCGCCCGCGCAGGTTATCCGAAAACACTACGCTACCGAGATGGCGGTCGAACGCACGCGCCTGCTCTACCAGGGTTCGCTGCTGCCGACCTTATTGATGCTGGTCAACGGCCTGGTCTGCGCCTGGTTGATCTGGAACCCCAAACATTACCTGCTCGACAGCATCTGGCTGGTCTGGCTGCTGGCGCTGGTCGCGCTGCGCGTGATCCAGGTGGCCGCCTTCGACTCGGCGATGCCCAGCCGCCAGGCCCAACCGATCTGGCGGCGCATGTTCATGCTCGGCTCGGCGGTCAGCGGCCTGACCCTGGCCATCGCCGCCATCGCCCTGGTGCCGGCAGACAGCTTTACGCAGCAAGCCTGGGTGTTCGGCCTGATCGGTGCGGCGACGTTGTCCGCCAGCGTTGCCTATGCGGTGAGCCTGCCGGCGTTCCTGTCATTCGCGCTGCCGTGCCTGGTGCCGGCCATTGTCTATCTCTTCTGGAACGGCGCCGCGCAGCAACAGGGTTGGGGTGTGCTCGGCCTGATCCTGCTGGCGTCCTTGAGTGTGGTGGCGTGGCAGGTCAACCGCCTGATCCAGCACGGGCTGTTGCGGCGCTTTCAGAACCAGGCGCTGATCGAGCATTTGCAACAGGCACAGCAGCGCAGTGAACAGTTGAATCAGGAGCTGGTGCGCGAAGTCGAACAACGCCGCCAGGTCGAGCAGGAACTGCGCGAAGCGCAAATCGGCCTGCAGGACCGCGTGGCGCAACGCAGCCAGGAGCTGGACGCCGCCAGCCTGGCCCTGAATAAAAGCGAAGCGCGCCTGGCGATGGCTCTGCAAGCCAGCGAACTGGGCCTGTGGGACTGGAATCTGCAAACCGACGAAGTCCACCACACCCAGCTCAAGGAACTGTTCGGCCTGGAGCCCGAGTTCGTCACGGCGATGCTCAGCCACCTCAAGCCGCGCCTGCACCCCGACGACTTGCCGCTGCTCAAGCGTGCCCTGGTGGAGCATCTCAAGGGCCGCAGCGAGGACTACCTGGTGGAATACCGGGTGCGCCATGGCGATGGCCACTGGGTGTGGATCGAAGACCGCGGCCGCGCCGTGGAGCGTGCGCCCAGCGGTCGCGTGACGCGCATGCTCGGCACGCGCCGCGACATCAGCGCAAGCAAGGCGCTGGAGGAACAGCAACGCCTGGCCTCGACCGTATTCGAAGCGGCCAGCGAAGGCATTGTGATCCTCGACCCGGACTACGCGCTGCTCGCCGTCAACCAGGCCTTCAGTCGCGTCACCGGCTTTGATATCGACGACATGCTCGGGCGCAATGTGGTGGAGTTGCCGTGCAGCCGCGACGCCCGGCGGCACTTTCCGCTGATCCGCCAGGCGCTGCTCAGTCACGGTACCTGGCAGGGCGAGCTGGTGGAAACGCGCAAGAACGGCGAACTGTACCCGCAGTGGCTGCAACTGAACGTGGTGCGCGATATTCGAGGAAACGTCAGCCATATCGTAGGCTTCTTCGCCGATCTCTCGGCGCGGCGTGAATCCGAGGAGCGCATGCGCTACCTCACGCACTATGACGAATTGACCGGCCTGGCCAACCGCTCGCTGTTTCGCGAGCGGCTGCGCGAAGCGCATCAGCGGGTGCGCCAGGGCGGGCGCAGCCTGGCGTTGCTGCATATCAACCTGGACCGTTTCAAGTTGCTCAACGACAGCCTGGGCCATGACGTCGCCGACCAATTGCTGCAAAAAATGGCGCGACGTTTGATCAATGCCCTGCCCGAGGCCGACACCATCGCGCGTTTGTCCGGGGATGAGTTCGCCGTGCTTTTCGATGCCTACGGCAACCTCTCAAGCCTGGCGCGGGTGGCCACGCGCCTGCTGGCCAAGTTGCGCGTGCCGGTGACGGTGGAAGGGCATGAATTGGTGGTCAGCGCCTCGATGGGCGTCAGCCTGCTTCCGGATAATGCGCGGGAAATTTCGGCGTTGGTCAGCCAGGCGAACATGGCCATGCAACACGCCAAACACCTGGGCGGGAATAATTTCCAGTTCTACACCGACAGCCTGCAAGCCAGCACCCTGGAGCGTTTGCAACTGGAAAACCAGCTGCGCAAGGCCATCGACGAGCGCCAGCTGTCGGTGTTCTACCAACCGAAATTGTGCCTGGCCAGCGGCAAACTGAACGCCGCCGAGGCGTTGATTCGTTGGGAGCATCCGCAGTGGGGCACGGTGCCGCCAAGCGACTTCATCGGCCTGGCCGAAGAAACCGGCCTGATCGTGCCGTTGGGCGAATTCGTCCTGCGCCAGGCCTGCTGGCAGGCCTGTGAGTGGCAGCGTCAGGGGCTGGCGCCGATACGCGTGTCGGTGAACCTGTCGGTGCATCAACTGCGTCAAGGCAAGCTGGTCAGCCTGGTGCGCCAGGTGCTGGAAGAAACCGGTCTGGACCCGCAATACCTGGAGCTGGAGCTGACCGAAAGCCAGCTGCTCGACAGTGTCGAGCACATCATCGCCACCTTCCAGCAACTGCGCGACCTGGGGGTGAAGTTGGCCATCGACGATTTCGGCACCGGCTATTCGTCCCTCAGTTACCTCAAGCGCATTCCCGTGGACTACGTGAAGATCGACCAGACCTTCATCCGCGGCCTCGGCCAGGGGCGGGAAGACGCGGCCATTACCCGTGCGATCATCGCCATGGCCCACGGTTTGGCCCTCAAGGTGGTGGCCGAAGGCGTGGAAGATCAGCAGCAGCTGGATTTCCTGCGCCGGGAGCGTTGCGATGAGGTGCAGGGCTACTTGATCAGCCGGCCGATGAAGGCCGAAGGGCTGGCAGATTTGTTACGGAAGAATGCGGATTTTTCCTAGAGACGTGCCTTCAGCCTTTGTGGCTACAACTTGGCTGCCCTTAGATTCAAAGGCCAGCAGGGCGATTTAGTGATGCATCGGACGGGCAAAACGGCAATTCTTGTAGTATAACTACAAGCTTGCTACATCCCTGGCGTCTGCCAATAACAAGAGTCCTGTCCTTTGAACCTGTTGCAACATATCGCCCAGTCGCGCCACCTGTTACGCAAATCGGAACTCAAGGTTGCCGACCACGTGCTGCTTGACCCTGCGGCCGTAATGCACAGTTCCATGGCCGACCTGGCCCACAGCGTGGGCATCAGTGAGCCGACCATCGTGCGCTTCTGCCGTGCCATCGGTTGTTCCGGCTTCCAGGACTTGAAACTCAAGCTGGCCCAAAGCCTGGCCGCCGGCGCGAGCTTCGGGCAGTTTGCGATTCACGAAGACGATTCCGTCGCCGACTACAGCCTCAAGATCTTCGACACCACGCTGCACACCCTGATGGAAGTGCGCGAGAAGCTCGATCCGGTGGCGCTGCAAAAGGCCGTGACGGCGATGTCCCAGGCCCAGCGTGTCGAGTTCTACGGGTTTGGCGCGTCGGGTGCGGTGGCGGCCGATGCCCAGCACAAATTCTTCCGACTGCTGCTTACGGCGGCGGCCTACAGCGACCCGCACATGCAGGCGATGTCGGCCGTGACGTTGAAGCCGACCGACGTGGCCATCTGTATTTCCCAGTCCGGCCGCTCCAAGGACTTGCTGATCACCGCCAACCTGGTGCGTGAAAGCGGCGCCACGCTGATCACCCTGTGCCCGAGCCAGACGCCGTTGGCGGAGCTGTCCACGGTCAACCTGGCGATCGATGTCCACGAAGACACCGAAATCTACACCCCGTTGACCTCGCGCATCGCCCACCTGGTGGTGATCGACGTGCTGGCGATGGGCGTGGCCATGGCGCGCGGGCCGAGCCTGGTCAACCACCTCAAGAGCGTCAAGCGCAGCCTGCGCAGCCTTCGTCTGTCGCCCAAGTCCGTCAAAGCCCTCGACGACTGAGCGCGATACAGCGATCCAAATGTGGGAGGGGGCTTGCTCCCGATAGCGGTGGTTCAGTCGCATATGCATCGACTGACACTCTGCTATCGGGAGCAAGCCCCCTCCCACATGTGCATGTCTCACCTGCCCAGAAGATTCATCGTCCTGTCATCCCCGCGCCGCCAAACCGTCATCCCTCGCGCCCATCCTGAACTCCCCGCACTCGCATTGGGAGACTCCAAATGGCCCGGCCCTACGAAGATAGCAACAGCTCCGTCAAGACCCGTCGTCAGCAGGAAGACCAGCGCCGCATGGCGTTCCGTCGCGCAATCGAAGACCGCTGTGATCAACGCCAATTGCTGCAAAGCATCACGGACTACCCGGAACTGCACTGGCAGGCACCCGCGGCTGCCCAGCGAAGCGCTCAGCCAGCGCGCTGATTTGCACCCGCTCGCTGCGGATAAAGCCCAGGAACGCATGGGCCACCGGTGACAGGCGCTTGGCCTTGGCCTGCACCAGGCACCAACTGCGGTACAGCGGCAGTTCTTCCACCGGCAGCTCCTTGAGCCCGCCGGTGGCCAGTTCCAGGTTCAGGGCGTGGCGTGTCAACAAGGCCACGCCCAACCCGGCCAACACGCATTCGCGCTGCGCCTCGGCCGAAGCGACTTCCACTGTCTGGCTGAAGTGAACGCGTTTTTCCTTGAAGTACTCCTCGCAAGCCAGCCGCGTGCCGGAACCCGGTTCGCGCAGTAACAGCGTGTAAGGCTCCAGGTCGCGCAGGCGCAGCGCTCCTTGCTGGCTCAAGGGGTGGTCGGGCAGCGCCACGGCGACAATCGGGTTGTTGAGGAACGGCAGGAATTCGAGGCCCATGTCCTGGGGCACCATGGACATGATCACCAAGTCGTCACGGTTGTCCGACAGTCGACGGATCACCTGGGCGCGGTTGACCACCGTCAGATGCAATTGCACCTCCGGATGCTGGCGCTTGAACGCGGCAAACAGGTGTGGCACGAAGTACTTGGCGCTGGACTCCACCGCCAGTTTCAGTTGGCCTTGCAGCGAGCCCTGCATATCCGACAGCTGCATATCGAGGTTTTCCAGGCGTCCGAAAATATCGCGACTGGCCCGTTGCAGCGCTTCGGCCGCCTCGGTCATGTAAAGTTTCTTACCGACATAGTCGAACAACGGCTGGCCGATCAGCTCTTCCAGCTGACGAATTTGCAGGCTGACGGCCGGCTGGGTGAGGGACATTTCCTCGGCCGCCCGGCTGTAGGAGCGCAAATCACACACCTCATTGAAGATCTGCAGTTGACGTAATGTCAGCCTCATCAATGACTTACGCATTTTTTCAAGCCTCTTGGCGGCGTCCGGTCCGCCAACTATAAGTCTTTACTTATGCATGACCCAATAATTATTGATTTTTGTTAATCCCTCAGCAGGCTTAGTGTGTGCCTCGCGACTGGCTTGAAACATTTAGTCACGCGCCGACCCGAGTCTAGCGGGTCGAAGAACGCAGCAATCGGCTCAAGGGAATTTCCAAGTGATAAAAAAGATCCTGATCGCCAACCGTGGTGAAATTGCCGTGCGAATCGTGCGTGCCTGCGCCGAGATGGGCATTCGCTCGGTCGCGGTCTATTCCGACGCCGACCGCCACGCGTTGCACGTCAAGCGTGCCGACGAGGCCCACAGCATCGGCGCCGAGCCCCTGGCCGGTTACCTGAACCCGCGCAAGCTGGTGAACCTGGCCGTGGAAACCGGTTGCGATGCGTTGCATCCCGGCTACGGTTTCCTCTCGGAAAACGCGGAACTGGCGGACATTTGCGCCGAACGTGGGATTAAATTCATCGGCCCATCCGCGGAAGTGATTCGCCGCATGGGCGACAAGACCGAAGCGCGCCGCAGCATGATCAAGGCCGGCGTACCGGTCACCCCCGGCACCGAAGGCAACGTCGCCGACATCGCCGAAGCCCTCACCGAAGGCGACCGCATCGGTTACCCGGTGATGCTCAAGGCCACCTCCGGTGGCGGTGGTCGCGGCATTCGTCGTTGCAACAGCCGTGAAGAACTCGAACAAGCCTTCCCCCGCGTGATCTCCGAAGCCACCAAGGCCTTCGGTTCGGCGGAAGTGTTCCTGGAAAAATGCATCGTCAACCCCAAGCACATCGAAGCGCAGATCCTCGGTGACAGCTTCGGCAACGTGGTGCATCTGTTCGAGCGCGATTGCTCGATCCAGCGCCGTAACCAGAAGCTCATCGAAATCGCCCCGAGCCCGCAACTGACCCCTGAACAGCGCGCCTACATCGGCGACCTGTCGGTGCGCGCAGCCAAGGCCGTGGGTTACGAAAACGCCGGCACCGTGGAGTTCCTGCTCGCCGAGGGCGAGGTGTACTTCATGGAGATGAACACTCGGGTGCAGGTGGAACACACGATCACCGAAGAAATCACCGGGATCGACATCGTTCGCGAGCAGATCCGCATCGCTTCGGGCCTGCCGCTCTCGGTGAAGCAGGAAGACATCCAGCACCGTGGTTTTGCGTTGCAGTTCCGGATCAACGCCGAAGACCCGAAGAACAACTTCCTGCCCAGCTTCGGCAAGATCACCCGCTATTACGCGCCCGGCGGCCCCGGCGTGCGTACCGACACGGCGATCTACACCGGCTACACCATCCCGCCGTTCTACGATTCCATGTGCCTGAAACTGGTGGTGTGGGCGTTGACCTGGGAAGAAGCCATGGACCGCGGCCTGCGTGCCCTGGATGACATGCGCCTGCAAGGCGTGAAGACCACCGCCGCCTACTACCAGGAAATCCTGCGCAACCCGGAATTCCGCAGCGGCCAGTTCAACACCAGTTTTGTGGAAAGCCACCCTGAGCTGACCAACTACTCGATCAAGCGCAAACCCGAAGAGCTGGCCCTGGCCATCGCCGCCGCCATCGCCGCCCACGCAGGCCTGTGAGGAATATAACAATGAGCAAGAAGATCTTTGTCACCGACACCATCCTGCGCGACGCTCACCAATCGTTGCTGGCCACCCGCATGCGTACCGACGACATGCTGCCGATCTGCGACAAGCTCGACAAAGTCGGCTACTGGTCCCTGGAAGTCTGGGGCGGCGCGACCTTCGACGCCTGCGTGCGCTTTTTGAAAGAAGACCCGTGGGAGCGTCTGCGCAAATTGCGCGCTGCGTTGCCTAACACCCGCCTGCAAATGCTGCTGCGCGGCCAGAACCTGTTGGGCTATCGCCACTACAGCGACGACGTGGTCAAAGCCTTCGTCGCCAAGGCCGCCGTCAACGGTATCGACGTGTTCCGCATCTTCGACGCGATGAACGACGTGCGTAACCTGCGCGTGGCCATCGAAGCGGTCAAGGCCGCCGGCAAACACGCCCAGGGCACCATCGCCTACACCACCAGCCCGGTACACACCATCGACGCGTTTGTGGCCCAGGCCAAGCAAATGGAGTCCATGGGCTGCGACTCGGTGGCGATCAAGGACATGGCCGGCCTGCTCACGCCATACGCCACCGGCGAGCTGGTCAAGGCACTGAAAGCCGAGCAGAGCCTGCCGGTGTTCATCCACTCGCATGACACGGCGGGTTTGGCTGCGATGTGCCAACTCAAGGCCATCGAAAACGGTGCCGAGCACATCGATACCGCGATCTCCAGCTTCGCCTGGGGCACCAGCCACCCAGGCACCGAGTCGATGGTCGCCGCCCTTAAAGGCAGCGAATTCGACACCGGCCTCGACCTGGAACTGCTGCAGGAAATCGGCCTGTACTTCTACGCCGTGCGTAAGAAGTATCACCAGTTCGAAAGCGAATTCACCGCGGTCGACACGCGCGTGCAAGTCAACCAAGTGCCGGGCGGGATGATTTCCAACCTGGCCAACCAGCTCAAAGAGCAGGGCGCACTCAACCGCATGGGCGAAGTGCTGGCTGAAATTCCGCGGGTGCGTGAAGACTTGGGCTTCCCGCCGCTGGTCACCCCGACCTCGCAGATCGTCGGCACCCAGGCGTTCTTCAACGTGCTGGCCGGCGAGCGCTACAAGACCATCACCAACGAAGTGAAGCTCTACCTGCAAGGCGGCTACGGCAAAGCGCCGGGCACGGTGAACGGGCAACTGCGTCGCCAGGCCATCGGCAGCGAAGACGTGATCGACGTGCGCCCGGCCGACCTGCTCAAGCCGGAAATGAACAAGCTGCGCGGCGAAATCGGTGCGTTGGCCAAATCTGAAGAAGACGTGCTGACCTACGCCATGTTCCCGGACATTGGCCGCAAGTTCCTCGAAGAACGCGACGCCGGCACCCTGACTCCGGAAGTGTTGCTGCCGATCCCGGAAGCCGGCGGCGTGGCCCGTGCGGGTGGCGAAGGCGTACCGACCGAGTTCGTCATCGACGTCCACGGCGAAAGCTACCGCGTCGACATCACCGGTGTTGGCGTGAAAGCTGAAGGCAAGCGTCACTTCTACCTGTCCATCGACGGCATGCCCGAAGAAGTGGTGTTCGAAGCGCTCAACGAGTTCGTCGGCGGGGGCGGCAGCAAGCGCAAGCAAGCCACCGAGCCAGGCCATGTGAGCACCACGATGCCGGGCAATATCGTCGACGTGCTGGTCAAGCCAGGCGACGTCGTCAAGGCCGGCCAGGCGGTGCTGATCACCGAAGCGATGAAGATGGAAACCGAAGTGCAGGCCGCGATTGCCGGCAAGGTGACCGCCGTTCATGTAGCCAAGGGCGACCGGGTGAACCCTGGCGAAATCCTGATTGAAATCGAAGGCTGATCCAGCCTTCGACACTACCGTTTAATCCTCGGGGGAGCAGGTGCTCCCCTTTTTTTTCGCCTGTAATTTGGCCGGCGCGCAGCGTGGGCTCAGAACCGCATTTGCCATTGGCCCATCAGGCCCTGGTTGCGGCTATGGTTGCCTGTTTCGCTGGCGTAGGTCAGGCCCACGGTGTGTTGCGGCGAGAGTGCGAGGTCCAGGCCGGCTCGGACGTTCAGGCTGTCGCGGTCCAGCGACGTGCCCTGGACAGTGAAGCTGTCAATCAGCCCCGGCGCAGCGCGAAAGGATTGGCTGACCCGGCTGTCGACGTCGCCGTACAGGTGTTTCCAACTGGCGCTGAGGTGAGGGACCAGGCTCATCTGGTTATCGAACCGATACAGCGACGCCAGGCGAAGACCGAAGGTGCTGCTCAGGTTCTGTTGGTTTTGCGAGCCGACGTTCAGCGCGGTCAGGCCACCCCGCTCCTTGAAACCGTCGCGGTGATAGCGCTGGTAACCGAGGCCGGCGAAGGGTTCCACGCTCAAATCCGCAGTGCCCAATTGGTAGCCCATTTCGGAGAAGACGGTTTGGCTGTTGGCGTTGTAATTGGCCCTGAGCTGCTCGGTGTAATCGAGCAACTTGACGCTGCGCTTGTTCTGCCCGTCATGGCTGCTGTAGATCGCTCCCAGGCGCAGGGCCAACGGGCCGTCCTGCCGCACGGCATAGCTGCCCAGGTGCCAGCTGTCGAGGTCGGCGGAAAAACGCGCGGCGTCGAGGTGGCTGCTGGATTTGGCGCCCATCACGCCGACACGCCAGGCATGGTCCAGCGCCCAGTCGGCCCCCAGCAACAGGCCTTGGGTGCCATGTTTCAGACCGGCGCTGCCGCCTTTTTTGTCGAGCGTGCCGTCGTTGCCCAGGCTTTGCACCCAGAAGTGGCCAGCGTCGTCGGCGGGCAGGGTGCGCAGGATCGACAGCAGTTGGCTGCTCAGTTGCTGCGTGGTGTTCTGGGTCGCGGCGGCGAGGTTGGCGTTCTGGCTGGCAGCCAATTGCTCAAGGGCTGCGCCGATGCCACCGGGCTGCTTGTCCAGCGCGTCGGCGAATTTTTCCAGGGCTTTGATCTGTTCGGAGGTCAGTTCGCCGGACTCCAGCAACTGAACCAGCGCAGGTTCCAGGGCCTTGGCGAGCTGCAGGCCATTGTGCGTGGTGGCGCGCTGAGTGAGGTAACCGTCGATGGGCTCGGCTTTTTCAGACGCTGCGTCGGCCCACTCATTATCAAGCGCCTCATAGGGTTGGAAATGGTACGGCCGGTATTCGATATCGCCCCGCGCCTGGGCGTATTGAAGGCTGGCGGCGCTGATCGCAAGCGCCATGACAAGTGCAAATCGTGGGGGTGTAAAGGGCATGTGATCCCAACCTCTGATGAATGAGGCCGGAAATTTAGCGAGATGGCGGGGCGATAACTGTCAGGCTATCGACCCCTGGTTTGCGGGAGTTGTCTGTAGTGCGGTGCGATTAAAAACGCATCGGGCTTTGTCCGCGACAGGATAAATGGCCATCTCATTTGCATTAAAATGCATTTTTAGAATAATTCTGGCGACACAAATGCATTTTAATGCGTAAATCTGGTCATCTGCTGAGCGGGAAATGCACTATATTGCAGTACGCGTCCCGAACATTGCTTGCCAGGTGCACTTAAATGCAGATGGAAACGACCTACTCTTTGATACTGCAGATTTTCACCGCTGGTCATTGGCGTGACGCTATGCGGTTGGAGTTCTCGGAGCCTGAAAAGGGTTTTGATGGACGTTGCAGGGCAGGTGATATCAATTGGCGAGGGGTCTGCGATGCACTGGCCGAGATTATTGACCCTGAGCAAAGTTTTGAGCGGCTGCGACAAGACGCCGAACACTTGCGAGCTCTGCCGGACATCTTGGCTGCAGGCGGTTTGCCAGCGGTCACCTTGAACCACCCCAGCGTCCCGTTGGGGAAACTGGACATGCGTCTGAAGCAATGGGGGCTGAAATGACCATTACCCTGGATGCCCGCGCCCTGTTAATCGAACGTGTCGAACAGGGGCTGGCTGATGGTTCCCTTGCAATTGGCGAAGCCGTGCGCCGCCTGCGCACCGAAGTCACGGGCCTGCACCAAAGCCAGTTCGCCAAGATGTGCAAAATTTCTGTGCGTACCCTGGTGCATATCGAACACGGCGAGGGCAATCAAACCCTGAAATCGCTGAACGCCGTGTTCCGCCCCTTTGGCTTACAGATGGGCGTGGTCAAGGTGCGTCGCGAGTGGGATGACTGAGTCCTCACCCCCGTCGCACATACCCCTTGCCGTAATGCCGCTCCATACGCGCCTGGATCAGTTCCAGGCCGAGGGACATCACCCAGTAGATGATCGCCGCCGTGGTGAGCATTTCGATGTAGCGATAGCTGGAGCGGCCGTAGGATTGCGCGAGGAACATCACTTCCCACACGCCCATCACCGAGATCAGGGAGGAGTCCTTGAGCATCGAGATGAACTGGTTGGTGGCGGGCGGGACGATGGTACGCATGGCCTGGGGCAGGGTGACGTGCCAGAAGATCGCACTGTCGCGCATGCCCAGGGCCAGGGCGGCTTCCCGTTGGCCGTGGGGCACGCCGAGGATGCCGGCGCGGAAGATTTCGCTCAGGTAGGCGCCGTAGTTCAGCGACAGCGCGATGATCCCGGCGACGATGGCCCCCGGCACCAGGCCCAGTTGCGGCAGACCCAGGTAGATCAGCAGGATCTGGATCAGCAGCGGTGTGCCACGGAAGAACGAGGCATAGAAACTCGCGACGCCAAAGGCCACCGCGCTTTTCGACAGGCGCCCCAGGGCGGTGATAAAGCCCAGTATCGATGACGCCACGATCGAGCACAGGCACAGGAACACCGTCAGCGCCGCGCCTTGCAGAAACCCGTTGGGCGCCAGATGCACGCCGACCAGATTGGGCAGCTTGTCGAGGATGATCGAGAACTTCAGGTCAAAGCTCAGGAAGAAGCTGGCGAACAGGCAGAACAGCGCGGCCCAGGTCAGGTACAGGCGCGTGCGAAAACCGAAGAATCGTTGTAGCCGCGACGCGCTGACCGGTGGTTTGGGTGGGGTGGGGAACGCGGTCATTGGCTGATGTCGGCGCCGATCCATTTTTGCGACAGCTTGCTCAAGGTGCCGTCCTGCTTCAACTGCGCGAAGACTTCACGCACTTTGCTGTCCCACTGCGGGTCGCCTTTTTCGATGGCCACCGAGTTGGGCTCGGCGTACAGCGCTTCGCCGGCCAGCTTGAAGCGCTTGTCCTGGCTCAGGCGCGGTTGGGCGGTGACCAGGTTGGTGAGGATCGCATCCAGGCGCACGCCGGCGCCCAGGCCCAGGTCCTGGAAGGCCACGTTGTCGGTGTCGTAGGGGGCAATCTGCACGTTCTCGAACGGGTACTGCAACTGGGTGTCTTCGGCGCCTTCGATCACCAGGTTTTTGTTCAGGTAGCTCTCGTAGCTGGAGGCGCTGGTGAGGCCGACTTTCTTGCCGCTCAGGTCCTTGGCGCCGTGGATGCGCTCATCCTTGGCATTGACCACGATCACCGCGGGCGAAGCGTAGTACTCCACGGGGAAGTCGAACACTTCAGCGCGGGCCTTGCTTGGGGTCATCGAGCAGATGCAGATGTCGTAGCGCCCGCTCCAGCGGCCGGCGGCGATCACGTCCCAGGACGGGGTTTCCAGGCGCAGTTTGACCCCGAGTTTTTGCGCGACGGCCTTGGCCACGTCGACGTCGAAACCGTCGAGCTGGTTCTGCTCGTTGAGGAACGAGAAAGGCGGATAGCTTTCCATCAGCACGCCGACCAATTCGTGGTTTTGCTCAACCCGGTCCAGGGTTGCACCGCCGAAGGCTTGGGTGGAGGCAGCCAGCATGGTCAGGCCCAGGGCCAGTAGCGGTTTGAGTTTCAAGAGAGGCACCCGAATAAAAAAGAAGTTGTTATGAAGCGAATTTACCGTATTAAATAGTTATAAGAGCGACTCTCATAGTGAGTTATTTTCATAAGCTTATGAGTAAAAAGCATATGGCCGCAGTACGCACAGTAATTCTCGATGGTGGCATGGGCCGCGAACTGCAACGCCGCGGCGCGCCGTTCCGACAGCCGGAGTGGTCGGCGCTGGCGTTGAGCGAAGCGCCGCAGGCGGTGGAAGCGGTACACGCGGCTTACATCCAGGCCGGTGCCGACGTGATCACCAGTAACAGCTATGCTGTCGTACCGTTTCATATCGGCGAAGCGCGGTTTGCCGCCGAGGGCCAGGCCCTGGCGGCGTTGGCCGGTGAATTGGCGCGGCGCGCGGTGGTGGCGTCCGGCCAAGCAGTGCGCGTGGCCGGTTCCCTGCCGCCGCTGTTCGGCTCGTATCGGCCCGACCTGTTCGAGGCCGACCGGGTCAGCGAACTGCTGACGCCCCTGGTGAGCGGCCTGGCGCCTTATGTCGACCTGTGGCTGGCGGAAACCCAGAGTTCGATCATCGAGGCGCGGGCCATTCATGCCGGTCTGCCGGCGGACGGCAAACCGTTCTGGCTGTCGTTTACCTTGAAGGACGAAGACACCGACGAGGTGCCGCGCCTGCGTTCCGGCGAGCCGGTGGCCGAGGCGGCCGAAGCGGCTGCGCAACTGGGTGTGCAGGTGTTGTTGTTCAACTGCAGCCAGCCGGAGGTGATCGGCGCGGCGATTGACGCGGCCCGCCAGACCTTCGAGCGTCTGGGGGTGGCGATCCAGATCGGCGCCTATGCCAACGCCTTCCCGCCACAGCCCAAGGAGGCCACGGCCAACGACGGCCTCGACCCGTTGCGCGACGACCTCGACCCGCCGGGCTACCTGCAATGGGCTGCCGATTGGCAGAAGCGCGGCGCCAGCCATTTGGGCGGTTGCTGCGGGATCGGACCGGAGCATATTGCGGTGTTGGCCGAGCAGCTTGCCGACTGACACCCAGTGCGGATTGCACTGAGGATCGAGTGTGGGAGGGGGCTTGCTCCCGTGGCGGCCTGTGGGCCGACCCTTCGCTCGGGTTGGAATGAGTACATATCCATTATTCAGGTGACGGCCGCTATGGGTTCCGCCCTTACGGCGGCTCACTTTTGAAAAGCGCAAAAGTAAGCAACGCTCTTGCCCCACCACTCGGTGCCTCGCTTAGGCTCGGCATGCCCGAACGCAGGCTTGAATCCGTGGGCCGCCGTCATGGGCCATCCCTGGCCCAGGACGGCTAACC
>NZ_JBWKXO010000054.1:0-33681 GCF_059423025.1 Pseudomonas sp. GW704-F2
GTTGTTTGGTCATCTGACACCTCGTTCTGGCGAGCATTCTCGCCTAAATGGGTGTCCGGTTTCATTAGACCACTACACATCCACCAGAAGTTTAGTGAGACCTACGGCTGGCGAAACACGGAGGAAAAACAGGCGTTAGATGCTGGCGATCTTCGTCATGCAGTAGACAGCAATTTCGATGCTATCAAGCCATACCTTCTGGATCACGGCTTCGCCGAGTCTGATCTTGAGATGGCGCGTACTCAAATGCATAAGGTCAACGAAAATCAGGGGTGGTACTAGAATGGACGCAGTAAAAATCAATCGTTTGGTAAGAGGCTTGGGCAGCACTTACAACGATTTTATTGCCGCGGGCTTACTTCTCGTAGGGTCGATAAAACCTTTATTTGCAGATAGCCAAAATACCCATTTCATCCATAAGCCGGAACCAGGCATTGAGCTTTGGTTTTGGGCTGAAACCATGCGGTTAGAGCGAGTCGTTTTTTGCCTGATTGCACTGGCGGAGGGAGAGCCCAAGTACGCGGGTGAGCTACCCGCACCATTCGGCCTATCGATGAACCAAGAGAGTATCCATAACACACTTGGGAAACCGCACGAGTCCAAAGGGCCAGTGAAGTTACCGCTGCCGATTGGGACTACAGGAGGATGGGATTCCTATCGTCTCAGTTTGGAGTTTCACTCGAACGCGAGGGTGGCTGCGCAGTATTTACCAGATAAATCCGTATGTGGTTTAGCGTTCACTTTGGTTGACATGGGCCGTGATTGACCGGAGACAAGGTGGTTTATCTGCTGCTGATGGGCGGCGACAAATCAACACAAAGCCGAGACATCCAGCGTGCAATACACATGGCAAAAAATCTTGGCCGCAAGGAGTGACTTATGAGCGAATCCTTTACCCGTTTCGATGCCGCAAAATATCTCAAGACTCCTTTTGAGATGGCCGCCTATCTGGATGCTTGCTTTGAAGAAGATGCTGGCGACGGTCTGTTGATTCGCACAGCGCTGAACGATATCGCTCGCGCCCAAGGCATGACCCAAGTCGCTCGCGACGCCGGCCTGGGGCGAGAAAGTTTGTACAAAGCCCTCTCCAGCACTGACAATCCCGAGTTCGCGACTATCATGAAGGTCATGAGAGCACTGGGTCTCAAGCTTCACGCCACCGCGGTCTGACACACTGCGACACCAAACCACACCGCCACTTTTTACTTATCCCCCCCGATCAGGCTAAATACCCGCCTGATCGTTTAACCCTACGGATTGTCCGCCATGGCCCGTCAACGCTTTGCAATCGTCTGGATCGCCTGCTTTGCAGTGCTGTTCAACGCCTTTGCCATGCCGCTGGCCGGGGCGATGCAGCAGTCCAAGGACCCCGCGCAGCAACTGTTGTGGGGCAGTTTCTGTTCGTCCAATGGCGCCAGCCTGAAAACCGTTGCCCTGGGCAAGTTGGACATTCCGGCACCGGCGCAGGACGATCATTCCGCCATGCAGCATTGCTGGTGTTGCTCGGGCTCGGCGCCGTTGGTGGCGTTGCCGGGGCATGTGCCGCAGTTGTATGTCACGCGGTTCGAGGCGGCGCAGAGCCTGCCGCCACCGTCATTGCAGTCCCCGACGCCGCGCCAGCAATGGCCGAGCCTTAACCCGCGCGCCTCTCCAACGGTCTGATGGTCTTCGCAAGTGAACTGCGTTTAGAACCGTTCTGGAGAACTGCCATGCTCAAATCTTCCCTGCTTCTGGCCGCATTGCTGCTGCCGGTGTTCAGTGCTGCCAATGCCGACGACTTCAAGGCCGGCGACCTGCTGGTCAGCGATCCCTGGTCCCAGGAATTGCCCCCCAACGCGCCGACCGTCGCGGCCTACTTTGTGGTTCACAATACCGGCGAAACCCCGGACCGCCTGCTCAGCGCCAAGACGCCAGTGGCGGACAAAGCCGAACTGCATGAGCATGTGATGCAAGGCGCATTGATGAAGATGCAACAAGTGCCCAGCGTTGCCGTGCCGGCCAAGGGTGACTTGACCTTCGCGCCCATGGCCTATCACGTGATGTTGCTGGGCCTCAAAGACCGCAGCGTACTGGCCGACGGCAAGCACTTCCCACTGACCCTGACCTTCGAAAAAGCCGGGGACGTCGAGGTGCAAGTGTCCGTGCAGAAAGTCCCGCCGATGGCGCCCCACGAGCATAAACACGGCGAGTAGGCCAACACTCGATGGGCGCCCCTCGCGCCAGGTTGTCCGCGCCGCGCCGCAGGCCCGTGAGCCTTAAGCGCGGCAGTTGGATCAGCCTGTTCGCCATGCTGATGATCTTTATCGGTCCGCTGATTTCCCAAGCGATGCCGATGAATCAGCACGCCGGTATGTCCATGAGCATGAGCATGTCCATGGACATGCCCGAGTGCCACGGCGAACCGCAACACCGTCCACCTCAAAAACAAGCCCCCGACGAACACCACGTCCTCTGGGAAAAGTGCGGCTATTGCAGCCTGCTCTTCAGTTGCCCGGCACTGCCCGGCAGCGTGTCCTACCTCACCCTCGGCGCCCCATCGCCGGCCAACGCCCTCACCCCCTCACCGCGCCTGGGCCATGCCCGGCAGAGCATTTTCCCCGGCGCGCGCAGCCGTGCCCCACCCATCGCCGCGTAAGCACTTGACACCGTTACTTCACCCCGGCCGACGTTAGACAGACAGCCGCAGGCTGCTGGCCGTGTTGTTTACGATTGATAGATGGAATTTTTCATGTCCAGGTTTTCTGCTGACACCCGTTTGGGAAGCACTCCCGTGTTCGCCGTTCTGTGCGGCGCGCTCTTGATGCCACAGGCCCATGCCGATACCGATGAGCACGCCGAGCACGAACTGAGCCCCACCGTGATCACCGCGATCGCCCCCAGCTCGCCGCTGACCGTGGTCACCAACCCGAAAGACCCGCGCCAGCCAGTGCCCGCCAGCGACGGCGGCGACTATCTCAAGACCATCCCCGGCTTCGCCCTGGTGCGCAACGGCGGCACCAACGGCGACCCGGTGCTGCGCGGCATGTTCGGCTCGCGCCTGAACATCCTCACCAACGGCAGCATGATGCTCGGCGCCTGCCCGGGCCGGATGGACGCGCCCACTTCGTACATTTCCCCGGAAACCTACGACACACTCACCGTGATCAAAGGCCCGCAAACCGTGCTCTGGGGCCCGGGCGCGTCGGCCGGCACCATCCTGTTCGAGCGCGAGCCCGAGCATTTCGGCGAACTGGGCACGCGGCTCAACGCCAGCGTGCTGGCCGGCTCCAACGGGCGCTTCGACAAAGTCATCGACGCCGCTGCCGGCGGGCCCCTGGGTTACGTGCGGGTGATCGGCAACCAGGCACACGCCGACGACTACAAGGACGGCAACAACGACACCGTCGCCTCGCGCTACGACAAGTGGAACGGTGACGTCGCGGTCGGTTTCACCCCCGACGCCGACACCCTGCTCGAACTCACCGCCGGCCGCGGCGATGGCGAGGCGCGCTACGCCGGGCGCGGCATGGACGGCTCGCAGTTCCTGCGCGAAAGCCTCGGGCTGCGCTTCGAAAAATCCAATATCGGCGAGGTGCTGGACAAGGTCGAGGCCCAGGTCTACTACAACTACGCCGACCACGTCATGGACAACTACAGCCTGCGCGTCCCGTCGGGCACCGGGATGATGGCAGGCCCCATGGCCTCCAACGTCGACCGCCGCACCCTCGGCGCGCGGATCAAGGCGACCTGGCGCTGGGCCGACCTGCAACTGATCGGCGGTCTGGATGCGCAGACCAACGAACACCGCCAGCGCAGCAGCATGGGCGTCGACACCTACAAGGATTTGCCGCGCAACAAGGACGCCAACTTCCACAACTACGGCGTATTCGGCGAGCTGACCTGGTACGCCGCCGACCGCGACCGCCTGATCACCGGCGCGCGCCTGGACCGCGCCTCGGCCCGGGACTTCCGCCAGACCATCGGCTCAGGCATGTCGGCACGCGCCAACCCGACCGCCGACGACACCCGCGCCGACACCCTGCCCTCGGGCTTCATGCGCTACGAGCACGACCTGGCAGACACCCCGACCACGCTCTACGCCGGGCTGGGCCACGCCGAACGCTTCCCGGACTACTGGGAACTGTTTTCCCCCAACACCGGCGCGGCCGGTTCGGTCAACGCGTTCGATGGCGTGAAACCGGAAAAAACCACCCAGCTCGACTTCGGCGCGCAATACAAGACCGCCGACCTCGAAGCCTGGGCCTCGGGTTACGTCGGCCAGGTGCGCGACTTCATCCTGTTCGACTACCGGACCGGAATGATGGGCACCACGTCCCAGGCGCGCAACGTCGACGCACGGATCATGGGCGGCGAACTGGGCGCGGCGTACAAGCTGACCCAAAACTGGAAGGCCGACGCCACCCTCGCCTACGCCTGGGGCAAGAACAGCAGCGACGGCAAGCCCCTGCCGCAAATGCCGCCGCTGGATGCGCGCCTGGGCCTGACCTACAGCGAGGACGACTGGAGCGCCGGCGCCCTGTGGCGAGTGGTCGCCGCGCAAAACCGCATCGACCAGAACAAAGGCAACGTGGTCGGCAAGGACTACGACAAGAGCGGCGGCTTTGGCGTGTTCTCGCTGAACGCGGCGTACCGCATCAATAAAAACTTCAAGGTCAGCACCGGCGTCGACAACCTGTTCGGCAAAGCCTACGCCGAGCATTTGAACCTGGCCGGCAACGCCGGGTTCGGCTACCCGGCCAACGATCCGCAGGCCATCAAGGAGCCGGGGCGCACGCTCTGGACCAAGGTCGACATGAGCTTCTAAAACATCGGGATCAGCCCCCTCCCACACTTGAAATGCACTTCAAATGTGGGAGGGGGCTTGCCCCCGATGGCGGTGTAACTGCCCCCAAAAAACAAAACCTTGCGGAGCCCCCCTGATGAGCACACAAAAAATCTCCTTCTACAACCTGGCCTGGCGTTGGCACTTCTACGCCGGGCTGTTTGTCGCGCCCTTCATGGTGCTGCTGGCCCTGACCGGCATCATCTACCTGTTCAAGCCCCAGCTCGACCCGCTGATGTACGGCCACCTGCTCACCGTCCCCGCCGCCGAACGCGCACTGAGCGCCGACGAGCAACTGCAACGCGCCAAGGCCGCCTACCCCCAGGGCCGGCTCAGCAAATACCTGCCACCGGCCGACGCCACCAGCAGCGCACAGTTCGTCATGCACGACAGCGGCCGCGAAATGACGGTGTTCGTCGACCCGTATCGCGGCACCGTGCTCGGCACGCAGGACGCGAAAAACAACCTGCAAGCCATCGCCCGCGCCCTGCACGGCGAGTTGATGATCGGCACCGTGGGTGACCGCCTGGTCGAGCTCGCTGCCGGTTGGGGCGTGATGCTGGTGATCTCAGGCATGTACTTGTGGTGGCCACGCGGCAAGTCATCGTCCGGGGTGCTGTGGCCGCGCTTCAACACCCGTGGCCGTGTGTTCTGGCGCGACCTGCATGTCGTCACCGGTTTCTGGGGCGCGGCGTTGTTGCTGGTGATGCTGCTCAGCGGCATGGCCTGGACCGGCTTCTGGGGCAAGCAATACGCCGACCTGTGGAACCGCTTCCCGGCGGCGATGTGGAACAACGTGCCGACCTCCGATCAACAGGCGCGCGTGCTCAACACCGCGACGCAACAGACCGTGCCCTGGGCCATGGAAAACACACCGATGCCGGTGTCCGGCGACCATGCCGAACACATGAACCACGGCGCGATGCATGCCGCCGCCGCCGCACCCACCATCAGCCTGCAACAGGTGGTCGACCTGGCCACCTCGCGCAAGGTCGAGCCCGGCTACAGCATCACCCCGCCCACCACCGCCGAGGGCGTATTCACTGTCTCGGTGTTCGCCAACGACCCGCGCAATGACGCCACCCTGCATGTGGACCAGTACACCGGCAAGGTCCTCGCCGATGTGCGCTGGGAACACTACAACGGCGTGGCGCGGGCGACCGAGACCGGCGTGATGTTGCACGAGGGCAAGATGTTCGGCTGGGTGAATCAACTGATCGTGCTGCTGATCTGCCTGATGATCCTGCTCAGTGCCGTCAGCGGCGTGGTGATCTGGTGGAAACGGCGGCCGGTGGGCGGCCTCGGAGTGCCGCCGTTGCGTCATGACCTGCCGAAGTGGAAAACCGCGATGGTGATCATGCTCGGGCTGGCGATCGCCTTCCCGTTGGTGGGCGCGTCGTTGATCGTCGTGTGGGCGCTCGATCGCCTGCTGCTGTCGCGGCTGTTTGCGCAGCCTTCGCGGGTTTGACGCCCGGGTGCCGGTCAAGTGCCGCCGGGGACCGGGCGATCCACGGCGGCCGGCTTGGTCAGCGCCGCGCCGTTGTCAGAGTTCGTCTTTGTCCCGGCCGTACAGCACGGCCTGCGGGTCCGGCTCGGCGAGTACGTCCTTGACCTGCCATTCCGCCCCCAGCGCCCCCAGTCGCGTCCAGAAGGTATCGGTTTCCAACACACTCAACGTGCCGGCCGCGCGCAAGCCGCTGACCAGCACGCTGGGCGAAGGCGACGAGTCGACACTCAGCAGTCGCGTCTCGTCCGCCGTGAAACCCGGCACATACTTCAGGAGCGCACCGCCGCGACACGCCAGGTAGACACTCTCGGCGACCGGACGGTTACTGCGGATGATGTCCAGGTACAGGCGCAGATCATTTTTGTCGGCAAAATTGTCCAGCAACCGCTGATCCAGCGCCGATAGATTCAGGCCCAAAGGGATGACTTTGTAAAACGCCTGGAGCGCTTTGATGGTGTAGAAGAACAGCGGATGATCGGGGGTGATATCAAAGCCGAGATGACCGAACCAGAACAGCTGTGAAATCGTGTCCACCAACCACGCACGGTGATCCTCCACCGGCTCAAGCGCCACGAGCCCCCGCGCCTTTGGCGGCGCCAGCACGGCGCCGAGGTATTCGCGGCCCTTGAAGCCGCCCAGCTGTTTTTCGGCCCAGCGCGCAGCGTCGTCGGCATGACCGAACAGCGGCCCGCAAAAGGACAGGAAGTGTGGGTTGTCCTGGGCGGGCCAGGGCGCGGCCTTGGGTTGCCACTGCGCGGTGACGCTTTGTTCCTTGCCCCACACCGTGCTCCTGACACGCACATACAAGTCGCCCTTGGTCGCGAGCCCGCGCACGTAGTCGGCGACGCTGGAGGCGCCTTCGAGCAACTGCGGTCCGAGCGTTCGGGCCTCGCTGCTCAGCGCTTGCCCCTCGTGCTTTCGCAAGGAATACCTCAGCAGCGCGCCGTCGGCGCACAGCAGGTAGAGCGGCAGGGCACCGTTGCCGGCCAGGTTGCTGAGAAAATTGACCGCGCCGGCCAGTACCTGGGGCGAGAAGAAACTCAGCGCCATGTCATCGCTCGTCGGCGCAATCGCCACGGTGGAGGCGCACAGATACAAGCCATCCAGCGTATACCCCTGGGGCAACAGGCCATCGACGAAGACCTGTTCGAAACGCGTGTAATCGGCGCGCACCAACGGCAAGGTCGTCATGTACAGGTTTTTCCGCGCATCCTTGAGTACATAACCGAACTGCACCTGTGCCTGGGGCGACGACACTCGCTGCACATGACGCACGGCGTCGTAAGCCTGGGTAAAGAGCGGACCGCACGGCGCATCGGCAAACACCTGCTTGATCGCCAGCGCCGCGACCTCGGCCAAGTCCGGCACGAACGGCCCGCTCAACCGTCGCGGGTGGCCCCACAGGCGGTTGCCGTTGACCACCCGCAGATCGCCGGCCTTCGCCACCTGCGTGACGAAGTCGACCGGGAGCAGCGCTCCGCTGCGCAGTTGCCGTTCGACTTCATTGTCGGCCACATCCCCCCTGACCAGGTTCAACGGCGCCAACGTCAGCTTGAGCGCCTCCTCCTCCGCCGACCCCGTCAGTTGATAACGCAGGATGCCCCCCTCGGGGCCAAACACATATTCGCGCTTGATGTGGACTTCACGGAACAGCAGGTTCGACAGCACGCTCGTGGGCAACATGCTCTGGTAGACCGCCTTTTGCGTGGCCGAAAACAGTATCTGTGCCTCTTGCTTGAGCACCGAGCGGTAACGCGCGACGATGATACTTCCCGGCGGGTACAGCCCTTGCGCGATCGCCGGGTCGGGATAAATCCAGTTCAGCGCAAAGCCCTGGGGCGGCACCACCAGCGGATCAGTCGCGACGAACACACCATCGGGCAGCCTGAGCAGGACGCCGCCATAGGTGCGGCGCCGGCCCTCACCGACAATGCCCGCGGCATACCGTGCCGCATCGTCCGGGTTGGCAAACGCGGGCCCCACGCGACGGCGGGTCAGGTGTTCGTAACCCGTCCAGGTGCGCGACACCCGCCCTTGCTGGTCCCAGCATTGGCTGGTACGCACCACGTAGAGCTCGCCGCTGTTGGCCCACTCCCTGACAAAGGTCTGCGTCGTCTTTTCACCGGAGGCCAATGCGCTGGCGGCCTGTTCAAAGGCACTTTCCACCGGCCCGCCGCCGCCCACGCGAAATGGCAGCGCGACGAATCTCAACAGGGCCCCCTCCTGCGTAGAAAAGTACACCGGCAGGTTTCTACCGCCGTTGTACTTCACCCCTCTGCGCTGGCTCTCGTACAGCGCCTCGTACAACACCATCGGCATCACAAAATAGCGGGTCAGCCAGGCACTGGATGGCGACAGCCCGGTCGGTTGCCATTGCTGCGAACGAAACAGCCCGCAGAGCGAAAACCCAGCGGGAAACCGATAGTCATTGTCTTCTGTCGGCGCAAACACGCTGTTGAGATTGAACAGCTTGACCCGTTCATTGACGCCCACCACCTCGGTGGCCAGGTACAGCGCCTTGTCCCGGTGCTTGAGGATAAACGCAAAGTACGCCTGCTCCGGCAGGTTGCGCCCATGGACCCGCGCATGCAGATCGCGGGCGGCTTCGTCTGCCGTGCCGAACAGCGCGCCATAGGTCACATAGTCGGGAGCGCCGGCTCTGGGCGCGTACTCGAAAGAGGGCGTCCAGTCTTTGTAGATCGGCGAACGCGGGCCCCATAACACATTGCCTTGGATCACCCGCAAGTCACCCGCCTCAGCCAACCGGGTGACCCACAGCGCGGGTTTGAACAGACCGCTGTCCAACCGTTTTTGCAGCACGCTGCCGGCCGGTTGCGGCGCAGCGCCGGCAGACACCAATGCCTCATGCGTGGAGCCGCTCGGGGTGTACGCCAGCAGGCAGTCCTCGGCAGCCGACATATACGCCGGGCGCCCCGACTGGATCACATCGTAGATTTGGGCGGTGCCAAAAATCTGCAGGTTGATGAGGGCGTCTTCGCGCGTCCAGTTGCGCTGATTGACCCAGCCGGGGTCGACCATCGACAGCGCCGGGTGGGAGCCGTAGCGGCCGTGAATCGCGTAAGCCTCGGGTGGGATCAACGGGCCGGGTAGCTCCGTCGGAAAAAACAGCCTAAGGGCAAACGGGTTGGCGTCGCTGGCCAGGGGCTGGGTGATAAAGAAGCGGCCTTCTTTGTCCTTGAGTACATAGCCGCCGTAGGTTCGCTCGCGCCTTGGGCCGATCTGCTCGTGGGCATACACCGCTGCGTCGTGGGCAGAAATAAAGGGCGGGCTCAATACCGCCGGATAGAAACCGCTCAACACCGTCGAACGGTTGTCCAGCGGGCCGACGACACGCCAGAGCAAGCCGGCCTGGACCACTGACACCGACGTCGCGGCAATCACCCGGCGCACATAGTCACGCGGGCTGAGGCTGCCGGCCTTCAGCGCGGCCTGGGCGCCATTGTCACCGAGCACGCCATCGTTGCCGGTGTTGACCAGCGCGCCGGCATCACTGGGCGCTGGCACCTTGAGTTCAAGCAGTGCGTCATCCGAGGTTTCGATGTAAAGGCGCAAGCCTCGGCTTTTGTTCTGTATGTCCCGGGTCGCTTCTGACTGCACGATGGCCGCCACCAGCTCCGCAGGGGTCGGGAATGTGGCATACAACCAGGACTCGTTTTCGGGGATGTCCGTTGGCGCAGCTTTAGAGCGGTAGTAGAGGGCTTCGAGCCGAAAGTTGGAGGGCAGCTTCAGTTTGCCGGAGGCTTGCTCGGGGAAGAGCCCGGTGGCCGAGAACAATGCCCTGGGCGCGAGCTCGGGGTAGGTCGCGATGTAACTTTCGCTTTGGGTGTGTTTCAGTACAAAGCCGAAGGCATACTCACCAGCCGCCGACGCCGACAGGGCTAGGGCCGCCATCACGGCCAATTCAGGCTGTGCGAATACCTGGGTGAAAAATGGCTGCTCCTGGGTCACTTGCGTCACGGCGGCATTGACTCTCCAACCCCGCTTCATCTGCCCACGCACGCCTCCCCATTGGCGGTTGGGCACCACTACCCGCAGGTCGCCGGCATCGGCGGTCATCCAGATCAATGACTCCCGATCCGCAGAAGCCGGGAACGGCTCCTCGCCGAGAAGGCGCTTTCTCAGCAGGACCTCCGCCGCCGAACCCGAGGTTGTGTACTTAAGCAGCGAGCCCTCGGGGCCGCACAAATAATGAGCGCGCACCGAGCTGCGGTGCTCAATGATAAAACTCAGGTCCGCAGGCGAAAAAAAACTGATCATCATCGAAGCATGATCATCGCTAATCCCGGGGTTTCTCGCTTTCACCTGCTCCAGGTTCGGCGGGTGAGAATGGTAAAGCGCCTCGCAACTGTAGCCGTTGGGCGCGATGAAGTTGTCGTCGGCATCCGTGGCCAGCAAGATCCGATGATCGAAGGTCAACTGCTGGTCAGCGATTGGCGTCGTGGCGAAGTAGCGGTTGCCTTGTTTAAGAATGGCACCCCCGTATTCCTTGTCGGCCACCGAGTAGTCGATCCGCTCATAAGCCCAACGGGCGGCATCGTCGGCCGACATAAACAACGGGCTGAGCGCCGGAAGGACCGGTATATGTCCAGGGGTTTGTTGCGGCAGTTCCGTAAAGTCATTCATGTTTCACCTCATCGAAGAAAGCGTGCGTCCTGGCAAATAATCGCCGTGACGCACCCCTTCAAAGATGGAGTACACCGCTCGTTCAGAGACGGTAGATAGGTATGACTTATTTAGGCCCTGTACGAAAAGTACTGTCACAAACACCCAATCGCACACGCCAGTGAAGCCATTACTGCATCGCGTTTCGCGAGCATGTCAAAGCGCGCATCGATGCAGTGGCTCTCCCGTGTATTGAATGCAAAGCGCGAATCCCGGAAGACCCGGACAGCAGCGGGGCACCGCATATTCATGCCCTCTTTCGGGGCTCCCGCCTGCACGCCCATGCGACCGCGAGCCAAAGCGGTGCACCAGGCTTGCCCGCGACACCCAGCGTGACGATTTAAGTGGAGGTTTCGGGCCTTAGGCACAGGCCTTGCTATGCACTCTTCAGCTTCCAACTCTGCCACTAAAAAATCAAATCCCCGGAGATCGCACCATGAAGCGTCGTAGTTTGCTCAAGGCTTTCACCCTATCGGCATCGATTGTCGCCATGGGCATGACCTGGACCGTGCAGGCCGCCGAGACCATCAAGGTCGGCATCCTGCATTCGTTGTCCGGCACCATGGCCATCTCCGAAACCTCGCTCAAAGACATGGCGTTGATGACCATCGACGAGATCAACGCCAAGGGCGGTGTGAACGGCAAGATGCTGGAACCGGTGGTGGTAGACCCGGCGTCGAACTGGCCGCTGTTCGCGGAAAAGAGCCGGCAGTTGCTGACCCAGGACAAGGTCGCCGTGGTATTCGGCTGCTGGACCTCGGTGTCGCGCAAATCGGTATTGCCGGTGTTCGAAGAACTCAACGGCCTGCTGTTCTACCCGGTGCAATACGAAGGCGAAGAGATGTCGCCGAACGTGTTCTATACCGGTGCAGCGCCGAACCAGCAGGCGATCCCGGCGGTGGAATACCTGATGAGCGAAGAAGGCGGCAGCGCCAAGCGCTTCTTCCTGCTGGGCACCGACTACGTGTACCCGCGCACCACCAACAAGATCCTGCGTTCGTTCCTGCACTCCAAAGGCGTCGCGGATAAAGACATCGAAGAGGTCTACACCCCGTTCGGCCACGCCGATTACCAGACCATCGTCGCCAACATCAAGAAATTCTCGGCGGGCGGCAAGACCGCGGTGATCTCCACCGTGAACGGCGACTCCAACGTGCCGTTCTACAAAGAGCTGGCCAACCAGGGCCTCAAAGCCACCGACGTACCGGTGGTGGCGTTCTCGGTGGGCGAAGAAGAACTGCGCGGCATCGACACCAAGCCGCTGGTGGGCAACCTCGCCGCCTGGAACTACTTCCAGTCGGTAGAGAACCCGGTGAACACCAAATTCGTCGCCGACTGGAAAGCCTACGCCAAGAAACACAACCTGCCGGGCGCGGACAAAGCCGTGACCAACGACCCGATGGAAGCCACCTACGTGGGCATTCATATGTGGGCGCAGGCGGCGGAGAAGGCCAAGTCCACCGACGTCGACAAAGTGCGTGAAGCCGTCGCCGGCCAGACCTTCGCCGCGCCGTCGGGCTTCACCCTGACCATGGACAAGACCAACCACCACCTGCACAAGCCGGTGATGATCGGTGAGATCCAGGCCGACGGGCAGTTCTCGGTGGTGTGGCAGACCCAGGAACCGATCCGCGCACAGCCATGGAGCCCGTACATTCCTGGCAATGACAAAAAACCTGATTACGCCGTGAAAAGTAACTAAGCCCCGCCACGGCCCCCTGTGGGAGGGGGCTTGCCCCCGATAGCGGTGGATTAGTCAGCACATGCATTGCCTGACCCACCGCTATCGGGGGCAAGCTCCCTCCCACATAAAGCCGATGCGCGCACGATCAGGACATATTGTTATGCCCACTGCCCTCTACCGCTTGATCCTCACGGCCTTGCTGTTGCTGCCTGTTGGCGCACACGCCGGCGACGCCGAAGACTTCCTCGCCGCCAACCCGACGCAACAAGCCAAACTGCTGCAGGACTGGGCCGCCCAGCCCGACCCGGCGCGCATCGAGCTGGTGGACGCGCTGCAACAAGGCCAACTGACGGTCAACGGTGAAACCAAGACCGTGCGCCTGAACAACCGCCTGCGCGGTCTGATCGACAACGTACAGGCCAGCCTGCAACTGCTCGCCGCCGACCCCAAGGTACGCCTGGCCGCCGCGCAGACCCTGCAAAAAACCGCACAACCGGCGCAGCTCAAGTTCCTCGACCAGCGTGTCGCCGCCGAAACCGTCGAGGAGGTACACAGCGCCCTCAGCCTGGCCCTGGCCAACCTGCAACTGGTGGACAGCGACCCGCTGGTGCGTTTGGCCGCCGTGCGTCTGCTCGGCAGCACCGGCGACCCGCTGGCGCGCACACGCCTGGAAACCCTGCTCGCCCCCGGCGTGGAAACCGACGCCGCCGTGCATACCGCCGCCGAGACCAGCCTGGCCCAGGTCAAGCGCAAACTGATGCTGGGCGAACTGCTCGGCCAGGCCTTCAGCGGCATGTCCCTGGGCTCGATCCTGCTGCTCGCGGCCCTGGGCCTGGCGATCACGTTCGGCCTGCTGGGCGTGATCAACATGGCCCACGGCGAGATGCTGATGCTCGGCGCTTATTCCACCTATGTGGTGCAGTTGCTGATGCAGCGCTACGTGCCGCACGCCATCGAGTTCTACCCGCTGATCGCACTGCCGGTGGCGTTTTTCGTCACCGCCGCCATCGGCATGGCCCTGGAGCGCACGGTGATTCGTCACCTGTACGGCCGCCCCCTGGAAACCCTGCTCGCCACCTGGGGCATCAGCCTGATGCTGATCCAACTGGTGCGCCTGGTGTTCGGCGCGCAGAACGTCGAAGTGGCCAACCCCGCCTGGCTGTCCGGCGGCATTCAAGTGCTGCCCAACCTGGTGTTGCCGTACAACCGCATCGTGATCATCGCCTTCGCCCTGTGCGTGGTGGTGCTGACGTGGCTGCTGCTCAACAAGACGCGCCTGGGCCTCAACGTGCGCGCCGTCACCCAGAACCGCAACATGGCCGCCTGCTGCGGCGTGCCCACCGGGCGCGTGGACATGCTCGCCTTTGGCCTGGGCTCCGGCATCGCCGGGCTGGGCGGTGTGGCGCTGAGCCAGATCGGCAACGTCGGCCCCGACCTGGGCCAAAGCTACATCATCGATTCCTTCCTGGTCGTGGTGCTAGGCGGTGTCGGCCAATTGGCCGGTAGCGTGATGGCCGCGTTCGGCCTGGGGATCGCCAACAAGATCCTCGAACCACAGATCGGCGCCGTGCTCGGCAAGATCCTGATCCTTGCGCTGATCATTCTGTTTATCCAGAAACGCCCGCAAGGCCTCTTCGCACTGAAAGGACGGGTGATCGACTGATGAACCAGCCATTGATGCTCACGGCCACGCAAAAGGCCGGTCCCAAGCTGACGATTGCCGTCGGCGCGCTGATCCTCGGCGTGCTGCTGGCGCTGCCGTTGCTGTCGCTGCTGCCAGCGGACAACGCGCTGCATGTCTCGGCCTACACCCTGACGCTGGTGGGCAAGATCCTCTGCTACGCCATCGTCGCCCTCGCGCTCGACCTGGTGTGGGGTTACGCCGGGATGCTGTCCCTCGGCCACGGCCTGTTCTTCGCCCTCGGCGGTTATGCCATGGGCATGTACCTGATGCGCCAGGCCTCCGGCGACGAGTTGCCGGCGTTCATGACCTTTTTGTCGTGGACCGAATTGCCCTGGTACTGGGTCGGCACCGAGCACTTCCTCTGGGCGCTGTGCCTGGTGGTGCTGGCGCCGGGGTTGCTGGCGCTGGTGTTCGGCTTCTTCGCCTTCCGCTCGCGGATCAAGGGCGTGTATTTCTCGATCATGACCCAGGCGCTGACCTTCGCCGGGATGCTGTTGTTCTTTCGCAACGAGACCGGCTTCGGCGGCAATAACGGCTTCACCAACTTCCGCAGCATCCTCGGCTTCGGCATCACCGAACCGGGCACGCGCGCGGTGTTGTTTGCCGCCACCGTGCTGTTGCTGGTGAGCAGCCTGTACATCGGCTGGCGCCTGGCCCGCAGCAAGTTCGGCCGGGTGTTGACCGCCTTGCGCGATGCCGAGAACCGCCTGATGTTCTGCGGCTACGACCCGCGTGGTTTCAAGCTGTTCGTGTGGGTGTTGAGCGCGGTGCTGTGCGGCCTGGCGGGGGCGTTGTACGTGCCGCAGGTGGGCATCATCAACCCCAGCGAAATGTCACCGACCAATTCCATCGAAGCCGCTGTGTGGGTGGCCCTGGGTGGGCGCGGCACCTTGATCGGGCCGCTGCTCGGCGCCGGGGTGGTCAACGGCATGAAGAGCTGGTTCACCGTGGCGTTCCCGGAGTACTGGCTGTTCTTCCTGGGGGCGTTGTTCATCATCGTCACCCTGTATTTGCCCAAGGGTGTGATCGGCCTGTTGAAGAAACGGGGTGAACAATGAGAGTGACTGCGACGGCGGAATTTATGCTCGAACCTATTCTCGACACCGGCAACGGCCGCGATGCGATCGGCATCGGCCAGGCCGCCGGCACGGGCCTCGATACGCGCCACGGCACGATCCTGACCCTGGAAGACATCAGCGTCAGCTTCGACGGTTTCAAGGCACTCAACGCCTTGAACCTCTACATCGGCGTCGGCGAACTGCGCTGCATCATCGGCCCCAACGGCGCCGGCAAAACCACGCTGATGGACGTGATCACCGGCAAGACCCGGCCCAGCCACGGCAACGCCTGGTTCGGCGAAACCCTCGACCTGACCGCGATGAGCGAAGTGCAGATCGCCCAGGCCGGCATTGGCCGCAAGTTCCAGAAACCCACGGTGTTCGAAGCCTTGAGCGTGTTCGAAAACCTGGAGCTGGCGCAGAAGACCGACAAGTCGGTGTGGGCCAGCCTGCGCGCACGCCTGAGCGGGGAACAGAAGGACCGCATCGATGAAGTGCTCGACACCATCCGCCTCACCGCCTCGGTGCATCGCCCGGCTGGCCTGCTGTCCCACGGCCAGAAACAGTTCCTGGAAATCGGCATGCTGCTGATGCAAGACCCGCAACTGTTGCTGCTCGACGAACCGGTGGCGGGCATGACCGACGCCGAAACCGAATTCACCGCCGAACTGTTCAAGCGCCTGGCGGGCAAGCACTCGCTGATGGTGGTGGAGCACGACATGGGGTTTGTCGGTTCGATTGCCGACCATGTGACCGTGTTGCACCAGGGCAGCGTGCTGGCCGAAGGGTCGCTGGAACAGGTGCAGGAAAACGAGCGCGTGATCGAGGTATACCTCGGGCGCTGAGTTCGCTTTTCTGTAGGGGCGAGCTTGCTCGCGAAAATCGTTAACGATAACGCGGGCAGCCTGAATGCACGCGGCGCCCTCAGATTTTTCGCGAGCAAGCTCGCTCCTACAGGGAATTGAGGAGGTTTTGAGAATGCTGCAAGTCGACAAGTTGCACCAGTATTACGGCGGTAGCCACATCCTGCGCGGGCTTTCATTCGAGGTGCAGGTCGGCGAAGTCACCTGCCTGCTCGGCCGTAACGGCGTGGGCAAGACCACCCTGCTCAAGTGCCTGATGGGCCTGCTGCCCGCCAAAGAGGGCGCGGTGAACTGGGAAGGCAAGGCCATCACCGGTTTCAAGCCACACCAGCGCGTTCACGCCGGGATCGCCTACGTGCCCCAGGGCCGCGAGATTTTCGGGCGGCTGACCGTGGAAGAAAACCTGCTGATGGGCCTGTCGCGATTTCCCGGCGCCGAGGCCAGGGAAGTGCCGGGGTTTATCTACGAACTGTTCCCGGTGCTGCTGCAAATGAAGCACCGCCGCGGGGGCGATTTGTCCGGCGGCCAGCAACAGCAACTGGCGATCGGCCGCGCCCTGGCCAGCCGGCCGCGCCTGTTGATTCTCGATGAGCCGACCGAAGGTATCCAGCCGTCGGTGATCAAGGAGATCGCGGCGGTGATCAAAAAGCTTGCGGCCCGTGGCGACATGGCGATCCTGTTGGTGGAGCAGTTCTACGACTTTGCCGCCGAACTGGCCGACCAATACCTGGTGATGTCACGCGGGGAAATCGTCCAGCAAGGCCGTGGCGAAAATATGGAACGCGACGGTGTGCGCGGTCTCGTAACCATCTAATCTGTAGCGTCCTAACGATAAGCACACGCCATGAACCTGCCCGTTTCCACTGCCCTGTTCACCCCCAGCTGGCACGCCGAGCTGGAGCTCGGCTACGCGCGTTTCGGCGCCACCACGCGCCCGGTGATGCGCCGCCACCTCGGCCCGCTGCGCGTGCAGAAACACCTGTACGCCGAAGGCCCCGAGGTATGCCAGCACATCATCGTGCATCCGCCCGGTGGCATTGCCGGCGGCGACCGCCTGGACATCCGCGCCCACGTCGCCGCGGGCGCCTGGGCGCAATTGACCAGCCCTGGCGCGGCCAAGTGGTACCGCGCCAGCGGCCCGGCGTTTCAGCAACTGGAGCTGAGCGTCGAGGCCGGCGCCACCCTGGAATGGCTGCCTCAGGAAACCATCGTGTTCAGCGCCGCCCAGGCCGAACTCAGCACACGCATCGCGCTGCACGGCGATGCGCGGCTGTTGTACTGGGACGTGGTCGCCCTGGGCCGCCCGGCCAGCGGCGAGCGCTTCGACCTCGGGCACTTTCAATCGCACCTGGATATCCGCCGCGACGGCCAGTTGCTCTGGCACGAACGCCAGCGCATTGTGGGCGACGATGGCTTGCTCGACTCACCGATCGGCCTGGACGGACAACCGGTATTCGCCACCCTGTTGCTGACCGGTGATATCGAGCCTGAATTACTCGAACACTGCCGCGCCCTGCCCCACGCGGTGCGCGGCGACCTGACCCAACTGCCCGGCTTGCTGGTCGCCCGCTGCCTGGCCAGCGAGGCGCTGCTGGCGCGGGGCTGGTTGATTGATTTATGGCGGCTGTTGCGCCCGGCGGTGCTGGGGCGAGAGGCCGTGGCACCCCGAATCTGGAGCACATGAAGATCAAGTGTGGGAGGGGGCTTGCCCCCGATAGGGGAGTGTCAGGCAATGCATCTGTCACTGACCCACCGCCATCGGGGGCAAGCCCCCTCCCACATTTTGATCTTCAGTGTTTTTACGAATGTATTTCACGACGGACTGAACCATGGACCTGACCCCACGGGAAAAAGACAAACTGCTGATCTTCACCGCCGGCCTCGTCGCCGAACGGCGCCTGGCGCGCGGTGTGAAGCTCAACTACCCGGAAACCATCGCCTACATCTCCGCCGCGCTGATGGAAGGCGCCCGCGACGGCCGTACCGTGGCCGACCTGATGCACTTTGGCACCACCCTGCTCAGCCGCGAGCAGGTGATGGAAGGCATCCCGGAGATGATCCCGGATATCCAGGTGGAAGCCACCTTCCCCGATGGCACCAAACTGGTGACCGTCCACCAACCCATCGCGTGAGGCCCAGCCATGATTCGTGATGCAACCGAGCAAGACCTGCCAGCGATCCGCGACATCTACAACGACGCGGTGCTGAACACCACGGCGATCTGGAACGAGCAACTGGTGGACCTGGCGAACCGCCAGGCCTGGTTCACTGCGCGCCAGGCGCAGCGCTACCCGATTCTGGTCGCCGTCGACAACGACGAAGTGACGGGCTACGCCTCGTTCGGCGACTGGCGCCCCTTCGAAGGCTATCGCTACAGCGTCGAGCACTCGGTCTACGTGCGCAACGACCAGCGCGGCAAAGGCCTCGGCCCGCGCCTGATGCAAACCCTGATCGAACGCGCGCGCGCCGGCGGTAAACACGTGATGGTCGCCGCCATTGAAAGCGGCAACCAGGCCTCGCTCCGCCTGCATGAGCGCCTGGGTTTCAGCACCACCGGGCAGATGCCGCAAGTGGGCATCAAATTCGGCCGCTGGCTCGACCTGACCTTTATGCAACTGACCTTGAATCCGGGCGCCGAACCGCCCCAGGAGTGAGATCGATGAACGCCGCGCAACTGCGTCGAGTCAATGCTGAAAGTTTTGCCCACTATCGCCAGGGCTTGATCGAGCTGTTGCTGGACGCGGTCAGGCACGGCGCGTCGATCGGCTTCATGGCCGACTTCGATGAGGCCCAGGCGCGCGCGTATTTGCACGGTGTGCAAGCGAGCATCGAAGACGCCAGCCTGTTGCTGTGGGTGGTGGTGCGCGACGAGCGCGTGATCGCCAGCGTGCAACTGGCGCTGTGCCAGAAAGCCAACGGTCTGAACCGCGCCGAAGTGCAAAAACTGCTGGTCCACAGCAGCGCCCGCCGCCACGGCCTGGGCCACCAGTTGATGCACGCCCTGGAACTCGCCGCGCGCCAACACAAGCGCGGCCTGCTGTACCTGGACACCGAAGCCGGCTCCGAGGCCGAAGCCTTCTACCAGGCGCTGCGCTACACCAAGGTCGGTGAACTGCCCGATTACTGCCAAAGCCCGGACGGGCGCTACAGCCCGACCGCCATCTACTACAAGACCCTGGGGCAACCTGCATGATTCCTGGTGAATTTCAGATCCAGCCTGGCGACATCGAACTCAACGTCGGCCGCCGCACCGTCAGCGTGAGCGTGGCCAACAGCGGCGACCGGCCGATTCAGGTGGGCTCGCACTATCACTTTTTCGAGACCAATGACGCGCTGACCTTCGACCGTGCATTGAGCCGCGGCATGCGCCTGAATATCCCGGCGGGCACCGCGGTGCGGTTCGAGCCGGGGCAGAGTCGCGAGGTCGAGTTGGTCGACTTCGGCGGTGGGCGGCGGGTGTTCGGGTTTGCCGGGCGGATCATGGGCGACCTTTAGGGCCTCATCGGGGGCAAGCACCCTCCCACAGTTGGAATGCATTCCCATGTGGGAGGGGGCTTGCCCCCGATAGCTGACTCACATTCAACATAAATTTTTCAGGGCAACCACACATGAAAATCAGCCGCCAAGCCTACGCCGACATGTACGGCCCCACCGTCGGCGACAAGGTCCGCCTGGCCGACACCGAGTTGTTCGTCGAAGTGGAGCAGGACTTCACCGTCTATGGCGAAGAGGTCAAATTCGGCGGCGGCAAGGTCATCCGCGATGGCCAGGGCCAGAGCCAATTGCTCGCCCATGAAGTGGTCGACACGTTGATCACCAACGCGCTGATCATCGACCACTGGGGCATCGTCAAGGCCGACGTCGGCCTCAAGAACGGTCGCATCCACGCCATCGGCAAGGCCGGCAACCCGGATATCCAGCCCGGCGTGACCATGGCCATCGGCGCCAGCACCGAAGTGATCGCCGGTGAAGGCATGATCCTCACCGCCGGCGGCATCGACAGCCACGTGCATTTCATCTGCCCGCAGCAGATCGAAGAAGCGCTGACCAGCGGCGTCACCACCCTGATCGGCGGCGGCACCGGCCCGGCCACCGGCACTAACGCGACCACCTGCACCTCCGGCCCGTGGCACCTGGCGCGCATGCTGCAGGCCAGCGACTCGTTCCCGATGAACATCGGTTTCACCGGCAAGGGCAACGCCAGCCTGCCGGAGCCGCTGATCGAACAGGTCAAGGCCGGCGCCATCGGTTTGAAGCTGCATGAAGACTGGGGCACCACGCCCGCGAGCATCGACAACTGCCTGAGCGTCGCCGACCAATACGACGTGCAGGTGGCGATCCACAGCGACACCCTCAACGAGTCCGGCTTCGTCGAAACCACGCTGGCCGCGCTCAAGGGCCGCACCATCCACACCTACCACACCGAAGGCGCCGGCGGCGGCCATGCACCGGACATCATCAAGGCCTGCGGCTTCCCCAACGTGCTGCCCAGCTCGACCAACCCGACCCGGCCGTTCACGCGCAACACCATCGACGAGCACCTGGACATGTTGATGGTCTGCCATCACCTCGACCCGAGCATCGCCGAAGACGTGGCCTTCGCCGAAAGCCGCATCCGCCGCGAGACCATCGCCGCCGAAGACATCCTGCACGACCTCGGCGCGTTCTCGATGATCAGCTCCGACAGCCAGGCCATGGGCCGCGTCGGCGAAGTGATCACGCGCACCTGGCAAACCGCCGACAAGATGAAAAAACAACGCGGCGCCCTGCCCGGCGACGGCCCCGGCAACGACAACTTCCGCGCCAAGCGCTACATCGCCAAGTACACCATCAACCCGGCGATCACCCATGGCATCAGCCATATCGTCGGTTCCATCGAAGTCGGCAAATGGGCTGATCTGGTGCTGTGGCGGCCGGCGTTCTTCGGCATCAAGCCGACGCTGATCCTCAAGGGCGGCGCGATTGCCTCAAGCCTGATGGGCGATGCCAACGCCTCGATTCCCACGCCGCAGCCGGTCCACTACCGGCCGATGTTCGCCAGCTTCGGCAGCGCCCTGCACGCCACCAGCCTGACCTTTATCAGCCAGGCCGCCGCGGACGCCGGCTTGCCGCAAACCTTGGGCCTGAAGAAGCAGATTGCGGTGGTCAAAGGCTGCCGCGACGTGCAGAAAACCGACCTGATCCACAACGACTACCTGCCGCACATCGAGGTGGACCCGCAGACGTATCAGGTCAAGGCCGACGGCGTGTTGCTGTGGTGTGAGCCGGCGGATGTGCTGCCGATGGCGCAGCGCTACTTTCTGTTCTGACGCGCCCTACGCCACGCTGGCGCGGCGCCCTATCGCCGGGAGGGAGTGGGGCTTGAGCGTGGGCCATGAATAGCGCCTCATTGTAAAAATGAGCAGCTTATTCATGGCCCCCACGGGCCTGGGCCGAACTCTGCAAGACAGTCGCCCGGGTGGGTCAGGCGTTCCAGCCTTTGCGCGGATCGAAGGCGGCGCTGTCGGCCAGCGCCTTCCACAACCCGAGCACCTCCGCGGTGGCTTCTTTGGGCATCACCACTTTGAGCTGGATGAACAGGTAACCGCGCTGGCCACTCTTGTTCAGCAGGCCATGGCCCTTGGCGCGCATGCGCTGGCCGTTCTGGCTGCCAGCCGGGACCTTGAGGTTGATCTTGCCGGTCAGGGTCGGCACCGCGACTTCGGTGCCCAACGCCAGCTCCCACGGTGCCACCGGTACGGTGATCACCAGGTTTTCGCCTTCGACCTCGAACTTGGGGTGCGGCGCAAACTTGACGATCAGGTACAGATCACCATTGGCTCCGCCGCCAACGCCCGGCGCGCCCTGGCCCTTGAGGCGGATGCGCTCGCCGTCGGTCACCCCGGCAGGGATCTTCACGTTCAGGCTCTTGGTGGTGTTGCTGACATGCCGGCCCGAGGCGTCGTATTGCGGCACCTGGAAGCTGATCTGCTTGGACTCGGTCGACAGCGTCTCCTCAAGAAACACCGACAGTTGCATCTCCACATCCTGGCCCTTGCGCCCGGTACTGCGGCGCTGACCGCCGCCGAACGCATCGCCGCGCCCGCCGAAGATCGAACTGAAGAAGTCCGAGAAGTCGCCCGTGTCCTGGCCGCCGCCATAGCCGCCACGGCTCTGCCAGCCCGGTGGGCCCTGGAACGGCTGGCCGTGCTGGCCGTATTTGCGCAACTCGTCGTACTCGGCACGCTTGTCGGCACTTTTCAGCGCTTCATAGGCTTCGGACGCGTCCTTGAACTTGGCTTCGGCGTCTTTTTCCTTGCTCACGTCCGGGTGATATTTGCGCGCCAGCTTGCGATAGGCGGCCTTGATTGCCTTGTCGTCCGCTGTCGGCTCCACGCCAAGGATCTTGTAATAGTCTTTAAAGTCCATCTGGGGGGTCACCCTCCGTCATCGATATCGCACAGCCAAGGGCACAGCATGCGCCGGTTTGCAGCGTTTGGATTGACTGAACTCAATCCCAAGCCGATGGATGCGTCTAAGTAGTTTATCGGCACCGCACGAATAACCTTGCAGCCGCCGACCGTATGCTGGACAAGTTGGGGGCAAACCCCGCTCTTTCAAGGCGCGCCGCCGGCTATTTAACAGATCGTCGGCCTACGCATCTGCACGCGGGTGGCATACACTGCGCGGCCGTTTTTCAACCGGAACCCGATAGACATGAAAAACCCATCCCCAGCCCGTGCCTGCGGCATAGACTTCGGCACGTCCAACTCCACCGTCGGCTGGATTCGCCCCGGCATGGAAACGCTTATCGCGCTGGAGGACGACAAAATCACCTTGCCGTCGGTGGTGTTCTTCAACTTCGAGGAGCGCCGCCCGGTCTACGGTCGCCTGGCGCTGCACGAATACCTGGAGAACTACGAAGGCCGGCTGATGCGCTCGCTCAAGAGCCTGCTGGGTTCCAAGCTGATCAAGCACGACACCAGCGTGCTGGGCACTGCGATGCCGTTCACCGACTTGCTCGCGCTGTTTATCGGCCAACTCAAGAGCCGCGCCGAAACCACCGCCGGCCGCGAGTTCGAAGAAGTGGTGCTGGGTCGCCCGGTGTTTTTCGTCGATGACGACCCGATGGCCGACCAGGAAGCCGAGAACACCTTGGTCGACGTGGCGCGCAAGATCGGCTTCAAGGACATCTCGTTCCAGTACGAACCGATCGCCGCGGCCTTCGACTACGAGTCCACCATCGAAAAAGAAGAGCTGGTGCTGATTGTCGACATCGGCGGCGGTACCTCGGACTTCTCGCTGGTGCGCCTGTCGCCGGACCGTCGCCACAACGACAACCGCCACGACGACATCCTTGCCACCGGCGGCGTACACATCGGCGGTACCGACTTCGACAAACAACTCTCGCTGGCCGGCATGATGCCGCTGTTCGGCTACGGCAGCCGCATGAAAAGCGGCGCGTACATGCCCACCAGCCATCACATGAACCTGGCCACCTGGCACACCATCAACTCGGTGTACTCGCAAAAATCCCAGTTGGCCCTGGGCAGCATGCGCTACGACATCGAAGACACCGGCGGCATCGACCGCCTGTTCAAGCTGATCGAACAGCGGGCCGGGCACTGGTTGGCGATGGAAGTCGAAGAAACCAAGATCCAGCTGACCCACGAAGACAGCCGCCATGTACTGCTCGACCGGGTTGAGCCGGGCTTGAGCGTGGACCTGAGCCGCACGTTGTTCGAGTCGGCCATCGACGGGCTGCTGGAGCGCGTGCGCAACAGCGTCACCCAATTGCTCAGCGACGCGTCGGTGGATGTGGCGCAGGTGGACACGGTGTTCTTTACCGGCGGTTCCAGCGGCATTCCGGCGCTGCGCCACAGCATCTCGGCGATGCTGCCGAATGCGCGGCATGTGGAAGGGAATATCTTCGGCAGTATCGGCAGCGGGTTGGCGATCGAGGCCAGCAAGCGTTACGGCAGCTGATACCGTCGCACTGCCCCCCTGTAGGAGCGAGCTCGCTCGCGAAGGACGCCAACGATAACGCGGGCTGTCTGACGGCGCGCGGTGCTCTTGGGTTTTTCGCGAGCAAGCTCGCTCCTACAGCAGAGCAGTGTGCTCCCTCCTCAGACCATCCCGCCGAGCTTCAGCTCACTCTTCAGGTACGCATAGTAAATCGGCCCTGCCACCACGCCCGGCAGGCCGAACGCGGCTTCGAATACCAGCATCGCCAACAACAATTCCCACGACTTGGCACTGATCTGCCCGCCGACGATGCGCGCGTTGAGGAAGTACTCGACCTTGTGGATCACGATCAAATACCCCAGCGCCGCCACCGCGACCCAGATCGACAGCGACAGCGCGACGATGGTGATCAGGGTGTTGGACATCAGGTTGCCGATCACCGGCAGCAGGCCGAGCAGGAAGGTCAGCACGATCAGGGTCTTGGTCAGCGGCAGGTGAATCCCGCACAGCGGCAGCACCACGGCGAGGAACACGGCGGTAAACACGGTGTTGAGGGCGGCGATCTTGATTTGTGCGAAGACGATGTTGCGAAACGCCTGGACCAACAGGTGCAGACGATCGAACAGCACGGCAGCCAGGGGTTTGCGCTTGGTCAGGTCGGGGATGCGCTGCAGCGCCATGATCGCGCCGAGCACCATGCCGATCAGCAGGGTGACGAACATGTGGGCGGCATCTTTGCCCACCAATTGCAGATCGCTGAGGTGTTTGCTGGTCCAGTCGCCGATGGCCACCCGGAATTCAGCGGCGCTGGCGGGCAGGTAAGCGTCGAGGAACGGCGGCAGCTGGCCGCGCGCGCGGTCGACCACGCCCATGAATTTGTCGAGGGAGGCCCCGGGGTTTTCCGCTTCGTGGAGCAGGAAGCTGATGGCGCCGGCAAAGATCAGGGTCAATACGCTGACGATCAGGGTGCCGAGCAAGGCCACGGCCAGCCAGCGCGCACGCCGACCTTCGATCAGCCGTTGCAGTTGAGGGGTAAGCATGTTGACCAGTTCAAATACCAACAGCCCGGCCAGCAGGCTGGGCAGCAACTTCAACGGCAGAACCAGCAGTAACCCGCCGAAAATGATGATGTAACTGGCCAGCAATAACACGTGACGCTGAGAAAACGTTGGCATACAGCCTCAAAACGAACGGCGTTAAAGGATGGGCAGTCTGCCAGCCTTGGGGGAATCAAGCGAGTGGATCGGTAGTCAATGCGATCAAGCGTGGGAGCGGGCTGGCCCTTCAGGTGGACCGGGGGGCCCAGCCAGCCGCCCACATTTGATCTTCAGCGAGCGCGAACGCGCGATCAGCCTTTGAGACAGGTGCTCATGAACGTCTTGCGCGCATCGCCGGTCAGCGCCTTGGTTTTCGCCGAGGCATTGCAATCTTTCATCTTCTGCTGCTGCGGGGTCAGCGTCTTCGCATCATTGGCGGCGGGCGCCGACAGGCAGGTTTTCATGAACGCTTTGCGCTCGTCGCCTTTGAGCGTCTTGGTGGTGGCCTCGGCATTGCAGGTGGTCATTTTATTTTGCTGGGCGGTAGCGGCAAAGCCTTGGGAACACAGCAGCAGGCCCATCATCAACAACGGAATTCGCAGCATCTTCATGGAGTTTTCTCCCTGTTACCGCGCCGGAGGGCGCGGCCTACCGAGGAGTGTAGCCAAACCTTGTAACATCTTCACCGACTACGGATGTTCGCCCGGCGGTACTGCGCCATACTCCCGTCTCACCAACACCTTGGGTTGTTTTCAATGCAATACGCATATCCCCTGCTGGCCATTTTCATCTGGGCCGGCAACACCGTGGTCAACAAACTGGCCGTGGGTTCGATCTTCCCCGCTGAAATCGGCTTCTACCGCTGGTTGCTCGCGGCGCTGCTATTTACCCCGTTCATGCTCAAGCAGGTGATTGCCCAGTGGTCGATCATCCGCCCGAACCTGGGTAAGATTTTTATCCTCGGCGTGCTGGGCATGGCGGTGTATCAAAGCCTGGCCTATTACGCCGCGTCGCTGACCAGCGCCACCAACATGGGCATCATCCTGTCGCTGATGCCATTGATGGCGTTGACGGCGGCGATCATCAGCCTCGGCCAACGCCTGACCTTCGGCGCGCTGAGCGGCGCGGTGCTGTCGTTCGCTGGCGTGGCGGTGGTGGTGTCGTCCGGCAGCCTGGGCACGCTGCTGCAACACGGGGTCAACCTGGGCGACGCGATGATGCTGGTCGCCACCCTGGCCTACGCGGTCTACAGCACCTTGCTGAAAAAATGGCAGCTGCGCCTGCCGCCGTCGGTGTTGCTGTATCTGCAGGTGCTGGTGGCCGTGGTGGTGCTGTTTCCGCTGTTTCTGTACTCGGCAAAAGCCGGGTTGGGCTGGGCGAATATTCCGTTGGTGCTGTACGCCTGCCTGTTGGCCTCGATGCTCGCACCATTGGCCTGGATGCACTCGGTGAAAACCCTGGGACCGAGCCGCACCACATTGTTTTTCAACCTGCTGCCGCTGATTACCGCGCTGATCGCGGCGCTGGTGTTGAAGGAAGCGTTGGCGCTGTATCACCTGGTGGGCGGGCTGCTGACGTTGGGCGGGGTGATTTTGTCGGAGCGCTGGACTACGCCGGTCGGGCGTAAACCGGGCGTTGCCTGAGCTATCGCTATCGCGGGCAAGCCCCCTCCCACATTGGACCGCGTTCGCCCTGGCGCCTCGGTCAACTGTGGGAGGGGGCTTGCCCCCGATGAACGATAACGCGGTGCATCCGCTACACCCCAGCCGCCTTGAGCCTCTGCGCATGCTCGACGAACAAGCGGATCGGCTCCGCGCCTTTGCCCACCAGCCCCAGCGACTGGTTGACGATATCGAAATGGTCGAGGGCGTAGTCATCGCCGATCACCGTGCCCAGGTGTGAACTGTAGCGCCCGACCATGCCATCGCAGTGGCCTTTCTCGCGCACGAAGCTGCGGGCGAACAAGCGGCAACTGCGATTCGTGCCATCGAGCAGGTTGCGCCCGCGATCGGTCTTACCCGGCTGCAAGGTGCCGGACCATGAGTAATAGCGCACGCCATTGACCTCTGCGGCGCCCTGCCCGCCCCATGTCGGCGGCAATCCCTGGGGATACTCACGATTGAACACCGCCACGCCGGCGCTGGTCAGTGACTGGTGCGAGGCGTGCAGGTCGGCCTTGAAGCGCGGGCCTCGGTAGCCGGTCTCCAGCAGGCTCATGACGGCGGCGACCAGATGAAACAGCGCGCTGACCATCCGGCCTTTGAGGCTGCCCCGGGGGTAATGGGTGTGGAAATAATCCGCCAGTTCCGAACCGTGGTTGGGGCCGGCCACCGACGTCACCGAGGCGATCCACTGCGGACATTTGGCGGCCGCATAGCGCGCAGTGAGCGAGCCCTGGCTGTGGCCGATCAGGTTGACCTTGTCGGCACCGGTTTCGCGGCGAATCCGCTCGACCTGCGCGAGCAACTGCTCGCCCCGCACCTCGCTGGAATCGAGCGGCGCCACCTGCACCGCAAACACCTGCGCCCCACCGGCCCGCAACGCCGGGACGATGCCGTACCAGTAGGGAAACAATCCCAAGCGCACAAACCCCAGCATGCCCGGCACCAGCACCAAGGGGTAACGCGTGGCTAACGACTGCGACATGAAGCGAACGTCCTTGATCAAGAAAGGATGAGCGCAGGCTAACCCAATCCGGCGACGGGCTGATGACATCTGCCGGCAAATCCAATAAAACTTTTTACCCCGCCCACGACTCACAACTTGGAGCGATCACGCCGACAGAGCGTGGCGTAAAACCGGATTAGCCCCAGGAGGTTGAGATGACTGCAGCAAACCTGACTGACGTTGCGACCCTGCGCCAACGCGCCCGCCAGAACGTCGAAAACGGCGCCGTGACCGAAGGCTACGACGCCGACCGCGAAGAGATTATTCGCCTGCTCAATGCCTCGCTGGCCACCGAACTGGTCTGCGTGCTGCGCTACAAGCGTCACTACTTCATGGCCAGCGGCGTGAAGGCGCAGATCGCCGCTGCAGAATTCCTCGAACATGCGACCCAGGAAGCCGAACACGCCGACAAACTCGCCGAACGTATCGTGCAGTTGGGCGGCGAGCCGGAATTCAACCCGGACCTGCTGTCGAAGAACGCCCATGCGCAATACGTGGCCGGCAACACCTTGAAGGAAATGGTCTACGAAGACCTCGTCGCCGAGCGGATTGCGGTCGACAGCTACCGTGAAATCATCCAGTACATCGGTGACAAAGACCCGACCACCCGCCGCCTGTTCGAAGAAATCCTGGCTCAGGAAGAAGAGCATGCGGATGACATGGCGGATATTCTCGAAAGTCTGTAAATGACTGCGCCGAAAAAGGGGAAGCGGGTTAGCCAGCTTCCCCTTTTGATCGTCAGTTCGTCAGAAACCATGACAGGGCCATCCCCGCCACGGACGACAGTGTGAGCAGGTAGGGAACGACTATCCATAGTTTGAGACTTCTTGGAATACGTTTCACATCCTCAACGAGCACGAGGTATCGCCATTGAAAAATCCTCGGCATAAGGATGACGAGGGCAATCGCGAAGAGACGTTTCAACTTCCCACCCAGCGGACCGACGCCAAACCTATATTTGAACGTTACTACGAATGTGCTGAACTTTAGATAATCTTCGGCCTCTTCAAGTCTTGTATAAATGACATAAAAATTTAATGGAAAACTCAGCAGCATCAACACACCAGACACTATACCGATGGACTCTGGCGTCATTGCCCACTCCCTGAAACTTTGTAAAGGAGGGAGCCTATTTGCTCACCGGTGTGGCTACCTAAAGTGCCCACGGCTAAGCCGCCAACGGCCCCGCCAACTATGGCGCAGCCTAGCGCACTCGCTCCCGCAGTAGGTACGGCAAAGACCGCTGCACATACAGCAACTCCGAACCCCATGCCTGCGTACCCTCCGTAAGCGGCGCCACCGACGCCTAACACCAGCTTCCCTCCCTCCACAAACTTCGCCCGCGTACATTCCCGCTCCCGCCCGATGGAGCACGCCTCCGTTATCTCCAGCGCAGTCACTCCGACATCCAGCGCGATACCAATATAAGTGCCTTTCTTCAACATCTGCGAAGCCTTGGCGATACGCTTGACGGTCTCTTCATATTTGCGAATTTCCCCGTGATGCCAATAGCTTTTAGTGGAAATGCCCAACATTTTTTTGATCGAACCTTCATTCTTCAAGCCCGTGCCAAGACGTGCCATACCAGAAAGTTGAATCTCCAGTTTTGCAAACAGCGCTCTGCGCTTAACCAGAAACTCATCCCTTGCCCCCATGGTGCCCTTCCTCAGGTACTGCTTATGTAAATCGTCGATTTCCATGAGGGTCTTCTCGATTGCCGCAAGGTGCTTACTCCAGGCACTGCTGGCAGCCCCGATGCCAATCGAGGTATGGGCCATGATGGTCTGTAACAGATCGTAATTCTTAATCAAAGACTGATCAGCGGCAGAGTGCGCCATCAAGTCATGTTTCACGTTTCGTGCGGAGAGCATCAGCCGTGCTTCTTCAGCCGTGCAAGAGACTGTTCGGCTGTCCCCGATGATTACCAGTTGCCCAGGTAATACCACGGTGTTGCGGATATGTTGGTTAAGGGTGTCGAACTTCGTTTGCGCATGAGGACTGAGTGACAGGCTTAGTTTGAGCAGTGGATAAAGCTGCGGTCGATCATTGATAAAAACGTAGGGTCCCTGCATCGCGTCCACCTCCAAGTGACTATGACCGCCGACTATAAGAAGGCGCCGCAGGAGGTATAAGGGGAATCAGGGGCGGATTTGCTGTTTCAGAAATGAACTACGCAAGACCAGGAGCACACTTACAGCTCCGCCATCAAAAAGGCGCCCCTCTAGAGGCGCCCTTTCTTACGACTGTGCCGAATCAACCTTTCACGGTCTTCGGCGCCTTGCCTTCCTTCATCTGCTGCAACAACGGCGCGCACTGATTGGGCACGTCGCCGCTCGGCGCGACCAGTGCCAGCAACCCGGCAGCCGGGCCGGCGATCACGCCCAGCGCGACCATGCCGGCGCCACGCAGTGCCAGGGGGATGGCTTTCACGCCGGCATTCGGTTTGATGAACGGACCGTTCACATACAGCGGTGAGCGCAGCGAGAACAGGCGGAAGCCTTTCGATTCCGGGGTGATGGTCAGGTCGAGCTGCTCCGAGGCCATGTTCGCCGTGCCATCGATATAGACGATGGCGTTCTCGGTATCGAACACAAACAAGCGCGTGGTCGCGAGCCCGGTCTTGATGCCGAAGTCGGCCGCCGCGCAGTTGATCTTCACTTCCTTGTCGCCAAACAGGCGCCCGACGACGTAGTTGCCTACGTTGAGCCCGACGATTTCCATCAGGCCCCGGCTGATGGCGCCGTCGTTGATCAGCATCTTCAGATCACCGTTGGCCGAGCCCAGCAACGCCGCCACCGAGTTGCCACGCCCGGCAATATCGGCATCGCCGTTGAGTTCGCCAAAGCTGGTTTTCATCGGCTCGAAGGTCGGGAACAACTGTTTGAGCTTGAAGTTGCGCGCGGTCAATTTGGCGCGGCCTTCCATCGGCGTGATGCGCCCGTTCAGGCGGATCTGTGCATCGAGCTTGCCGCCGGCCACGCCGAACCGCAGGGGTTGCAGGCTCAGTTCGCCATCCGTCAGCACCAAGTGCGTATAGAGGTCGGTGAAGGGTAAGTCGGTGCTGTGGACGATGCATTTGCCGGTGAATTCCACGTCGGCATCCATGTCACGCCAGCGCTCGGTGCGAAACGCTTCCACCGGCAGCACTTTGGTCGCCGGTTGCTTGCCCATCCCGCCACGGGCTTTTTGCTTGGCGTTGGAGTCGGCACCGATCAAGGGCGCAAGGTCAGCCATCAGCAGTTGGTTGGACACCAGCGTGCCGCTGAGTTTGGGCCGCGGCTGGCTGGCGACGTAGGCCAGGTTGCCGTGGATGTCGCTGTCGCCGATCTTGCCGTTGAAGTTGTCGTAGCGGAACGTCGCGCCGCTGGCTTGATGCAGTTGCGCGATCAGGCGCCCATCGGTGGAATAGGCCGGCGAGTCCGGCAGGGTGACGCCGGTCAGCGGGTACAGGTTGCCCAGGCTGGCGCCGGTGAGTTTCAGGCGCAGGTCCAGGGCACCGAGGTTGAGCGGGTCGGTCAGGGTGCCGGCCACGGCGATGCGGGTGTCGGCGACGTTCACCTGGGCTTGCAGCGGAAACGGCTTGGCCGCGTCCTGCAAGGCGAGCAGGCCGCCGATCTTGCCGCTGCCGTCGAGTGTCTGCCCGTGGTAGCGACCTTTGACCTTGAGGCCGAACGCATAGTCCTGGGGGGCCGCGCCTTTTTCCAAGAGCTTTTTGGCATCCGCATCGCCGACGATTTCGCTAAACGGAATGGGTTTGCCCAGCGGGTCGATGATCACGTCCAGTTGGGTTTTGAGGGTCTGGTCGTCGAGGGTCACGTGGCCCTTGTCGAAGCCGATGGCACCGATGTCCACCACCCAGGCGGAGGGTTCGGCGTTAGGGTCCTTGGGATCGAATGTGAACACCCAGTTGGCGCGCCCATCGGCCAGGCGCTGCAACTCGGCGCTCGGTTCGACGAGGTCGATACGCGGGATCACCACGCGTTGCACCAGCAAGGCCAATGGCGAGATACGCAGCTCCACACGCTTGAGCGTGACCATCTGCGGGGTTTTCGACCAGTCGGGGTTGCCCAGGCTCAGGTCTTCGGCAATGACATGGGGCCAGGGCACCCAGGCACGCCAGCCGCCCTCGTCCAGTTCACGGCGCCACACCACCGCTAGGTTGCCATTGATGGCGAACGGGCGATGCAGTTCTTCGGAAACCTTGGCATTGAGCGGCGGTTTGATGCGGTTCCAGTCGAAGAACAGCAAAAACAACACCACCACGGCGATTGATAGAACGATGCTGGCGCAGCACCAAGCGACGATTTTACGAGTGCGCGTCATTGCACAGAGCTCCTGAATACGACTGGCTGAGTCACAGCCCTTGAGACAGCTTATACAGCTAGGACTGGCAAACCCTCCCGGGGTTTAACCCAATCAACGTTTTGCCGGAAAAAACCCATTTTTCTGACCACTTCGACAGATTTATCCCACGCCAGCGCACCATTGTTACCCAAGCGCGTGTCGAAAATACCCAGCACGGTGCAAAACCGCGGGCTTGAGAGGCTCGACTTAGAGCCTCCCATGGGAACAATCAATTCCGTTGATTATTACCATTGGGTTTATGAACTTTTATATCGACTTATCGAGAGTAGCATTAGCCCCGTACCCACTTAATCGCCCTCCCAAGGAGCAACCGATCATGAAACGCCAAGTACTCGCTACCGTGCTGCTGTCCGTCCTGGCATCCAGTGCCTTTGCCCTGCCGGCCGCTGAACAAGCGATCCCACAAGCCAAAGCCGATGCCGTTCAATTCAGCCAAACCCTCGCCCGTAGCGGGTCGCAAGAACAAGAGAACCGTGACTACGCCAAAGGCGCCGTTGCTGAAAATGGTTCGGAACAAGCCAACAAACGCGCTTACACCGAAGGCGTGACCGAAAACGGCCGCAACCGCCTGGAAGAAAAAGGCCTGGTTGAAGGTGGTGCTGAACACGCCAACAAACGTGCCTATACAGAAGGTGTTGCTGAAGGCGGTGCCGACCGTCTGCAAGACCTGCATCAAGCTCAGAGCTAAGCCTGTGGTGGCCCGGAAAAAAGCCCGATCCCTGGATCGGGCTTTTGACTTTCTGCACAACGTGTCACGCATCCACGCCGCAATGCCCTGCCAAGTTCGACGTCTATGAAGCGGTTTTGCTAGAGTGCGTCGCTGTACTTGCCGACAAAGCCCGCCCGCCATGCTGCCCCGTGCCGAACAGAAGCAACAGACCCGCCTCGCCCTGATGGACGCTGCCCGCCATCTGATGGAGTGTGGCCGCGGGTTCGGCAGCCTGAGCCTGCGGGAAGTGGCCAAGACAGCCGGGATCGTGCCCACCGGGTTCTATCGTCACTTTGCCGACATGGACCAACTGGGCCTGGTGCTGGTCAGCGAAGTCGGCCAGACCTTCCGTGCCACGATCCGCCTGGTGCGCCACAACGAATTCATGATGGGCGGCATTATCGATGCGTCCGTGCGGATCTTCCTCGATGTGGTCGCGGCCAATCGCTCGCAATTCCTGTTCCTGGCCCGCGAACAGTACGGTGGCTGTCTGGCTGTGCGCCAAGCCATCGGCGCGCTGCGCGAAGACATCACCAGTGACCTGGCCGCCGACCTGACCCTGATGCCCAAGCTCCAACATCTGGACGCCGACGGCCTGCACGTGATGGCCGACCTGATCGTCAAAAGTGTGTTCGCCACCCTGCCCGACATCATCGAC